>NZ_CP014480.1:2813980-3123376 GCF_001580365.1 Kocuria turfanensis
GCGCTGGCCCGCCGCGAGCGCCTGCGCCGCTGGGAGGACACCGCCCGCGACGTCCTCACGGCGATCGGGCGTCCCCTCGCCCGGCCGGACGCCGCCGAGCACACCGTCGGCCACGCCGCCGAGCACGCCCCCGGCCACGACGCCGGCCACGCCGCCGGCCACGACACTGCCACCCACCGAACCAGGAGACCGTCATGACGAACCACTCCGCACCCCACCGGCCCGTCGCCGGCGACTGGCTGGCCCTGCGCGAGCCCGCCGACGCCGCGGCCCGCGAGGACTCCCTGCCCCTGATCGCCCGTCTCGTCCGGCACTGGGAGGAGCTGCCGCCGGGCGGTGACCCCGGCGCCGCGGGCACCGAGACCGTCGTGGTCGTGGACCTCGGCGCCGGGACGGGCGCGAACCGGGCCTGGCTGGCCCGCCACCTCCCCAGCCCCCAGCGCTGGGTCCTGCTCGACCACGACCGCGAGCTGCTCGAGCAGGCCGTGGCCGCCGCCCGGGAGGAGGGGGCCGACGTCGTGCCCGTCCTCGCCGGGATCGAGGAGCTCGGCCGGGTGCTCTCGGAGCATCCGGCGGCCCGGCGACTCGTGACGTGCTCCGCCCTGCTCGACCTGCTGACCCGGGAGCAGGTGCGGGAGCTGGCCCGGGTGCTGGCCGAGGAGTCGGTCCCGGCGCTGCTCGCCCTGACCGTCGACGGCGAGGTCCTGATCGACCCGCCCCACCACCTGGACCCCTCGGTGCTGGGGGCCTTCGAGGACCACCAGCACCGCGGCGAGCTCGCCGGCACGGAGGCCGTGCGGCTGGCCGCGGAGGCCCTGCGCGAGCACGGCATGGTCGTGGACGTGACCCCCACCCCCTGGTGGATCTCCGACCAGCCGTGGGCCCGGCCCCTCCTGGAGCGGTTCCTCACCGACCGTGCGGACGCCGCCGTGGAGCACCGGCCCGACCTCACCGCCGAGGCGCACGCCTGGCTGCGGACCCGCCTGGTGGACTGTGCCCGGGGACGGCTGCGGGCCACGGTCGGGCACGCGGACGTGCTCGCCCTGCCGTCCGTCAGCTGAGTCCGCGGGCGTTCCGTTCCAGCCACAGCACGTCCCGCCCGAAGGACACCAGGAGCAGGGCCAGGGCCGCCGCCGTGGCCGCGGCGGCGAGCGGCAGGGGGATCAGCGGGACCAGGGCGCCGAGCAGCACCCCGCCCTGGATCCCGGCCACCACCCGGCGGTAGGACGAGAAGGGCAGCGGGCGGCGCCAGGCGGGCCGGGCCCGCAGGCCCAGCAGGAACAGGTAGCGCAGCGCGCCGATCAGCAGCACCCACCACGCCCCGGGCAGGCCGAGCCGGGCGGCCACGGCCAGGGCGAGGACGAGCAGCAGCGCGGCGTCGACCTCCTGGTCGAACCGCGCCCCGGCACGGGTGGTGGTGCCGGTGCGGCGGGCCACGCGGCCGTCGATCCCGTCGAGCAGCCAGGCGGGCAGGGCGACGGCGACCACGGCCCAGCACCAGGCCTCGGCGGGACCCTGCGCCGGACCCGCGAGCACGGGCGTCAGTCCCACCGGCAGCAGCGCCGCGCACAGGGCGACCAGCACCGAGCGCGCCACCGTGATGCGGTCGGCGGGCCCGTAGGGCTCGGCGCGGCGGCGCAGCGTGCTGCGCACCACCGCACCCAGCACCGCCAGGCCCAGCAGGGCGGAGACCCCCAGCACGGCGGCCGGCGCCTGCGTGGCCGCACCGAGCGCGACGAGTCCGGCCCCGAGTCCCGCGAAGGCCAGGAGGCCGTCCCGGCGGGCCGAGGGGCCGGACGCGGTGGAGCGGGCCAGCGGCATGCGGTCGCCTCCCGGGTCGGGGTCTTCATCCTGGGCGGGAGCGCCCGCCCCGTCAATCCGGGCGCCCCAGGCGGTGGCTAGACTGCGCCCATGCCCGCCGAGACCGCACCCCCGCGCCGCGGGCGAGGTCCCCTGCGCCGGATCCTGCTGGCGGTCGCGCAGGCGGTGACCGGGCTCGTCCTGCTGGCGGTGCTCTTCCGGACCCTCGGCACGGAGTCCGCCCGCAGCGCCGTGGGCGTGCTCAGCCCCCTCACCGTGGTCCTGGCGCTGCTCGCCGGGCTCGTGGCCACCGCGGCCCAGGCCCAGCGGTGGCGGCTCGTGGCCCGCAGCCGCGGAGCACGGATCGGTTTCCGCGAGGCCCTGGGCGAGTGCTGGGCGGCCGGACTCGTCAACCTCCTGCTGCCCGGCGGCGTGACCGGGGACGCGGTGCGGGTGCTGCGCCGGCGCCGGCGCGGGGACACCTGGCCCGGGGCCGGGGGCTCCGTGGTGGGCGAGCGGCTGGCCGGGACTTCCGTGCTCCTCGCGGCCGGCGTCGTCCCGGCCCTGGCGGTCGGGCCCTGGGTGGCCGCGGCCTTCGGCGCCGGAGCCCTCGCCGTGGGGGCGATCGCCTGGCGCGCCACGAGCGGGTCCCCGGCCCGGGACCGGGCCGCCGTGTGGTGCCTGTCCGTGCTGGCGTGGGCCTGCTACCAGGGGCTGTTCCTGCTGGCGGCCCTGCGCACCGCTCCGCAGGCGCCCCTGCCGGACCTGTGGGGAACCACGGTGCTCGGCCTGGCCGGCATGTCGGTGCCCGTGGGCGTGGGCGGCTGGGGCCCGCGCGAGGGGATCACGACCCTGGCCGCGATGGCCCACGGTCTGCCCGCCGCGACGGGCTTCGCGATCTCCCTCGGCTACGGCCTGCTCGCCCTGATCTCCGCCCTGCCGGGGGCCGTGGTCCTGGCCCGCTGGCTCCTGCCGGTCCCACGCATCCCGGCCTAGGAGCTCCTCGAGGCCGCAGGTGGCGACACGCGCTGCTCGACCCCCGGCCGGTGCCTGGACGCCGCCTACAATCCGACCCATGCGCCCCCCCACCGTGCTCCCCGCTGCCCGCTCCGGGGACACCCGTCTGCGGCGCGCCGCAGGGCCGACGATCGCCGGGTGGGCCGCCGGCATCGTGGGGACCGGACTCGTGGTCTGGAGCCCGGACGTCCTGTTCGGCTACCACAGTCCTTCCGCGCACCTGGTGCTGGACTCGGTCGATGCCTGTGTCGCCCTTCTCGTCGCGTATCTCCTGCACGGGCGGTTCGTGCGCCGACGGCAGTGGCAGGACCTGCTGCTCGCCCAGGGGCTCGTGCTCCTGGTGATCGCCGGCATCGGCCTGGCCTGGACGGTCGAGGCGAGCGGGCTCGGTCCGGCCGGGACCCTGGACGTCTGGCTGCCGCTGGCGCTGCGTCTTCTGGGGGCGGCGCTCGTCGCAGCGGCCGCCCTGGTGGGGCCCCGGCGGGACGCCCCGTTCAGCTCCGAGCTGTGGGTGGTGGGCGTGCCCCTGGTGCTCGCCACGGCGACCTTCTCCGCGCTGTGGGCCGTCAGGTCCTCGCTGCCTGTGGCCCTGGACCGGCCCGGGGCCCTCGCGGAGACGCCGCAGGCGATCCTCACCGGCCACCCCCTCCTGCTGGCCGGGCAGGGCGTGGCGGCGCTGTGCTTCTTCGTGGCCTCCCTCGTCTTCACGGCGCAGGCCGCGGAGCACGAGGACTCCCTGCTGCGCTGGCTGGGCCCGGCGTGCGCGCTCGCCGCGTTCGCCCGCGTCAACTACGTCCTGTTCCCTTCGCTGTACACGGACTGGCTCTATGCCGGTGACGTGTTCCGGACCGGTTTCTACCTCTTCCTGCTGGTGGGCGCCGGCCGGGAGATCCGGGAGTACTGGACCGCGGCCTCCCGGGCCGCCGTGCTGGAGGACCGGCGGCGGCTCGCCCGCGAGCTGCACGACGGCGTCGTGCAGGAACTGTCGCTGATCCGGATGGAGAGCCACGCCCTGCCGCAGGAGCACCCCTCGAGGAACCGCATCATGGCCGCCTCGGACCGGGGTCTGGACGAGGCGCGCGCCGCCGTCCACGCCCTGGGGCACGACGAGGACGAAGCACTCGGGTCCACCCTGCACCGGACCGCGAGGGAGCTGGCCCGGAGGTACCGGGTGGAGCTGGAGGTGGACGTCGACGACTCCGTCGACGCCGACGGCGCTCAGCGCCACGCGATCCTGCGCATCACCCGGGAAGCGGTCTCCAACGCGGTGCGCCACGGGCACGCCGGCAGGCTGTGCCTGCGGCTGAGCCGGGACGGCGACCGCCGCCGCCTCGTCGTCCGGGACGACGGCGACGGGTTCGACGTCCTCCGCGCGACCGGGGCCCCTGCGGGCTACGGCCTGATCAGCATGCGGGACCGGGCGCGGGGGCTGCCCGGATCCCTGGAGATCGACTCGGAACCCGGCGGAGGAAGCACGGTGACGGTGACGTGGTAGACGACGACCGGATGCGGGTGGTCATCGCCGACGACCACGCGCGGATGCGGGCGAGGATCCGCGAGGCGCTGGAGGCGGGCGGCTGCGAGGTGCCCGGAGAGGGCGCCAGCGCCGAGGACGCCGTCCGGCTCGTCGCCGAGCACGGGCCCGACGCGGTCCTGCTCGACATCCACATGCCCGGGAGCGGCATCCGGGCCGCCCAGCAGATCGCCCGCAGCGCTCCCCGCACCGGCATCGTGATGCTCACCCAGTCCCGTGAGGACGAGGACCTCTTCGACTCCTTGCGGGCGGGCGCCTCCGGGTACCTGCTCAAGGACGCCGACCCCGCGACCCTGCCCGGTGCCCTGCGGGGCGTGCTCAACGGTGAGGCCGCGATGCCCGCCGCGCTCGTGGCGCGCGTGCTCGACGAGTTCCGCGCGCCGGGCCGCCGGGTCCTCCGGCGGAGATCCGAGGCCGCGGCCAAGCTGACTCCGCGCGAGTGGGAGGTCATGGAGCTGCTCGCCGAAGGACGGTCCACCGAGCAGGTCGCGGGCAAGCTGTTCGTGTCCCCGACCACGGTGCGGGTCCACGTGTCCACGGTCCTGCGCAAGCTCCGGGTGAAGGACCGCGAGAGCGCGTTCCGGGTGCTCAAGGGCGAGTAGGGCCCGTCCCCGGGCACCGTTCTCCCGTGGGAAGCGGTCCGGTGGCCGGTCGCCGACGTTCAGGCATTTGAACGCGAGATCGGCTCTCCTCGGCCTGGTGTTTATGCATTTGAACGCGGACGTCGGTCGCAGCGCGCTCGACGTGCCGCAGACTTCTCGCGGGGACCCGCTCAGGGGGAGCGGGCCGAAGAATCCGGGGGATCCACCATGTCTTTCGCACGTACTCCTGCTGCTCCGTCCGCTACGGCCTTCCGGCGTGGAGCCGGCCGCGCCGTCGTCCAGCACGGGCGGGGTGTGCAACGGCGTCGTCAACCAGGCGGCGTGGCGGCCCTGGCGATCTCCGCCGTGTTCGGCGGCATCGCCGTGGCCGCCCCGGCGCACGCCGCGCCGTCGTCCAGCACGGGCGGGGTGTGCAACGGCGTCGTCAACCAGGCGGCGCACCGGGGCACGGTCCAGCAGGGCCTGCTGAAGGCGGCCGCGAAGCAGAACGCGGAGCGGATCGCCACGCTGCAGGCGGAGAAGGCGGCACTGGTGAGGACCGCCGATGAGCTCACCGCCAAGATCGCCGCGCAGGAGAAGGGCCTGGCCGAGCTCGACGTCCGGGACGCGCAGATCGACGGCGACATCAAGAAGGCCGAGGACGAGCACGCCGCCCTGGTCACGGCGCAGGCCGAGGCGGCGGCGGCCGTGGCCGCCGCCGAGGAGGCCCTCGCGGAGCTGCAGCAGCAGCGCACCTCCCTGCAGGAGCGGCTGGCACCCCTGGAGGCGGACCTGGAGGCCGGTCAGCGGGCGCTCGACGCCCTGGTGGAGCAGTCCGCCGGCGCGACCGCGGAGGCCGCGGGGCAGCAGAAGCAGATCGACGCCGCCCAGGCCGAACTGGGGACGCTGGAGGAGGCCGCCGAGCAGGCCGACGCCGCCCTCTCCACCGCGAACCGGGAGGTCGACGACGCCGAAGGGCGGCTGGCCGCACTGGGCACGGGCGCCGCGGAGGCCGCCACCGCCGTGGACGGGGCGAGCGCTGCCGTCGCCGAGGCCGAGGCGGAGCTCCAGCGGCTGGAGGCCGGCGGCGCCGCCGCCCAGGACTCGCTCGCCGCCCAGCAGGGCCGGATCACCGAGGCGAAGGACGCCCTGGCCGCAGCACAGGTCACCGCGCAGAGCGCCGCGGACGCGCTGGCCGCCCAGGAGGCGGAGATCGCCGGGGCGAAGGACGCCCTGGCCGCGGCGCAGGCCACCGCGCAGGGCGCCGCGGACGCGCTGGCCGCCCAGCAGGCGGAGATCGCCGAGGCTGAGGCCGCGCTGGCCGCCCTGGGGGCCACCGCGAAGGCCGCCGCGGACGCCGCCGCCGCCAACGACGCGAAGCTCGCGGCGACCGGCGCCGAGATCACCGCGCTCCAGCAGCAGCTCGACACCACCGGCAGCGCCGTCACCGCCACCCAGGCCAAGCTGACGCAGGCCCGGAACGAGCTCACGACGCTGCAGGAGCGGAAGACGTTCCTGGACCGGGAGATCGCCCGCTTGGAGGAGATCAAGGGTGAGGGTCAGACCAGGAAGGAACGGGAGGCCCTCATCGCCCAGTACCGGACCGAGGTGAGCACCCTGACCGTGCAGATCAGCGACAAGAACACGCTGATCTCCGGTCTGCAGGGAGATCTGACCACCCTGCAGAAGCAGGTGGACACCCTGTCCCTGCAGCTGACGGCGAAGCAGGGGGAGAGCGCCGCCCTGCAGCGGCAGGTCGCCCCGCTGCAGGCCACGCTGACCGCCGCCGACACCGCGGTGGCCACGAAGCAGGCCGAGCTCACCACCCTGCAGGGACAGCTGCCCGGGCTCCGGACCGCCGTGACCGACGCCGGCGCAGCGGTGGCGGCCGAGGAGGCCGAGCTGACCGGGCTGGAGGAGGAGCTCCCGGGGCTGCAGGACGCGGTCGCCGCCGCGACCACAGCGGTCACGGAGCAGGAGGAGCTCGTCGCGGGCCTCCAGGCCGCCCTGCCGGGTCTCACGCAGGACGTCGAGGCCGCCCAGCAGGAGATCACCGACCAGAAGACGGTGCTGGCCGGCCTGCAGGACGACCTGGCCGCGGCCGCGGGAGCGCTCGAGGCCGCAGAAGCGGCCGTGGCAGCCCAGGAGGCAAAGCTCCAGGAACTCCGGGCAGAGCTGCCCGCCCTGAAGGCGGCCGCCGAGGACGCCGCCGGGGCGGTGGCCACCAAGCAGGGCGAGATCACCGCGCTCACCACGGAGATGGACGCCCTCGTGGCCCAGGTGACCGCGCTGAACACGCAGATCACGGCGAAGGAGACCGAGGTCCTCGGCCTGCAGGGCCGCGTGGCTCCGCTCCTGGCCGAGCTGCAGAGGACGGACGAGGCGGTCACCGCGGCGGAGACGCAGCTGAAGACGCTGCAGGCGCAGGCCGTGACGCTGGACGGGCAGGTCACCGCGGCGCAGAAGAAGCTCCGCGACCTGGAGGCCGTGAAGAAGCAGAACAAGGACGCGATCGCCGCCCAGACGGCCGTCGTGAACGATCTGGCGACACAGCTGGGGAAGGTGCAGCAGCAGATCAAGGCCATCGACGGCACGATCGCACTCGGCGGCTGCGCCGCCTGACCGCCCGCCCACCGGGGCGTCCGGCAGGCCGGCGCCGGCGGGTCGCGGATCGTCCGATCCGCGACCCGCCGGCGCCGGAGGCCACGCCCGAGCAGCGCGGAAGGAGGGTCCCGTGCACCAGGGTGTCGAGATGGAGCGCACGGACGACGACCGGCGCAGCCCCGGCCGGCTCTGCCCGGGCTGGTGCGTCGCTCGGCACGGCGAGCAGCTCGGGGAGGAGGACTGGGTCCACGTCGGCGAACCGCTGACCGTCGCCGAGGGCGTCACCGCGCAGCTGTGCCTGTCCGTCGACCCGGACAGCGGCGCGGAGGACGGTCCCTACGTCCTCATCGGCTCGAGCGAGTACACCCCGGCGGCGACCGTTGCGCTGGGGCGGTCCCTGATCGCGCTGGCGATCCGTGCGGGCTCCCGGCCTCCGCGGTGACCGGTCGTCGCCGGGCCCGGTTCCGGGGTGGTCGTGGGGGTCATCCGCCGGAGAAGGGCGGCAGGACGTCGAGCACGGACGTGTCGGTGAGCACGGTGGCCGGGTCGGGGCAGGCCACCCCGTCGAGCAGGAAGCTGGAGCGGGCCAGCACCTGGGCCAGCGGGGGCTGCCCGGGCGGAGGGTCGGGGTGGCGCAGCACCAGACGCTGCTCGACCTCCCGGCGCGACAGGGCGCCCGGACCCAGGTCCAGGACCTCGGTGTCGGTGCCGGCGGCGGCCCGGGCGGCGGCGAAGTAGCGGATCAGCACCCCCGCTCAGCCGCCGATCGCGCTCATCGAGCGGGCCGGCTGGACGTAGTCGGGAGAGTCCAGGCCGGGGCGGTCCATCCCGTGCGCGGCGGGTTTGACCCACATCGCCGCCTGCCACCGCTCGGCCAGCTGCGCGTCGGTGGCCCCGGCGCGCAGCAGCTCCAGCAGGTCGACCTCCTGGTGGGAGAACAGGCAGGAGCGGATCCTCCCCTCGGCGGTGATCCGGGTGCGGGTGCAGTCGGCGCAGAAGGGCTCGGTGACCGAGGCGATGATCCCCACCGTGCCCAGCGGCCCGCTCCCGGCCCCGCCCCCGGCGTCGTCCCCGGTCCCGGTGGTCCCGCCGGGGGCCGCGCCGGTCCCGGTGGTCCCGGCCCCGGTGGAGGTCGCGGGGCCGGGGTGGACGTCCCACAGCTGGGCCGGGGCGCCGTCGCGGGCCCCCGGGTGCGGGCTCAGCCGGAACCGGGTGGCCAGCCGGGCCCGGATCTGGGCGGCGGTGACCATCTCCTCCCGCGTCCAGCCGTGGTCGGCGTCCAGGGGCATCTGCTCGATGAAGCGCAGCGCGAAGCCGCGCTCCAGCGCCCAGGCCAGCAGGCCGGGGGCTTCGTGGTCGTTGATCCCGGCCATCAGCACCGCGTTGATCTTCACCGGGGTCAGCCCGGCCGCCGCGGCGGCCTCGGCCCCGGCCAGCACCTGGGCCAGCCGGTCCCGGCGGGCCAGGGCGCGGAAGGTGGCCGCGTCCAGGGAGTCCAAGGAGATGTTGATCCGGCTCAGCCCGGCCGCCGCCAGGGCGGGCGCGCGGGTGGTGAGGCCGATGCCGTTGGTGGTCAGCGAGATCGGCAGGTCCGGGTGGGTGGCGCGCACCGCGGCGATGATCTCCTCCAG
Organism: Kocuria turfanensis; assembly: GCF_001580365.1. Taxonomy (NCBI): domain Bacteria; kingdom Bacillati; phylum Actinomycetota; class Actinomycetes; order Micrococcales; family Micrococcaceae; genus Kocuria; species Kocuria turfanensis. Next base: position 2,823,148 of record NZ_CP014480.1, read on the forward strand.
GTCACCGCGCACCAGGGGTTCCCCACCGGTCAGGCGCAGCTCGGTGATCCCCAGCCGGTCCACCCCCACGGTGACGATCCGGGTGATCTCGGCCGGGCTCATCAGCTGGGAGGCCGGCAGCCAGGGCAGCCCGTCGGCGGGCATGCAGTAGGTGCAGCGCAGGTTGCACTTGTCGATCACCGACAGCCGCAGATCGGTGGCCCGCCGCCCGTGCCGGTCCACCAGTCCCGCCCGGGGCGGGGCGGGACTGGGCGCCGGTCCCGCACTGCGGACCTGCGGAATGCCCAGGGAAACGCTCATGTCACCGCCTCGGTGGTCGCGCCCGGCCCGCTGAGGCCCGCGGGCGCTGCCGCCGGTGCGCCGGTGAGGTCCCGGAGCAGGCTCGCGGCGACGCTGATCGCGATCACCGCGGGGGCCTTGCCGGGGACGCCGGGGAGCCCGATGGGGCAGGTGATGCGGTCCACGGTGCTCTCCGGGTGCCCCTCCGCGCGCAGGCGCTGTCGGAAGCGGGCCCACTTGGCCCGGGAGCCGATCAGGCCCACGGTGCCCAGGTCGCCCCGGCGCAGCGCCGCGTCGCACAGCACGAAGTCCTCGGCGTGGTCGTGGCTCATGATCAGCACGTGCGCTCCGGCCGGCAGCCCGGCCAGGACGTTCTCCGGGACGGGGCTGTGGTGGAGGTGGACCTGCGCGGTCCCGTCGGTGACGTCGGCGAGCCGGGCGGCGTCCAGCTGGCCTTCCCGGCTGTCCACCAGGTGCAGGTGCAGGGGCAGCCGGGACAGCACCCGGGCGAGCTCGTGCCCCACGTGTCCCATGCCGAACACCGCCACCGCGGGCCGGGAGCCCTGGGGCTCGAGCAGGACGGTGACCACGCCCCCGCAGCACTGCCGTCCGTGCTCGACGGCGGCGTGCTCGTTGAGCGAGAAGGTCAGCGTCTCCGGGACCGTGGCCCCGGTGGCGAGGAGGACGCGCGCCCGCTCGACCACGGTGGCCTCGAGGTTGCCCCCGCCCACGCTGTCCCACGTGGCGGTCCCGGCCACGACCATCTTGGCCCCGGCCTCCCGGGGGGCGTGCCCGCGCACCTCCGTCACGGTGGCGAGCACCCCCGGCGCGCCCGCCGCGCGCAGGTGCTGCAGCGCGTCCAGCCAGTCCACGTCAGCGCGCCGCCGTGGTGGCCGGCGCCGGAGGCCTCTCCGCGTCGACGGTCAGGGCACGGCGCCCCTCCTGGACCGCCCAGAACACCGCCTCCGGGGTGGCCGGGCTGGCGAGCCCGACGCTCCGGCCGCCGGGACCGAAGGCGGCCGCCGCCTCCCGCAGCGCCTCGCGCACGCTGAAGGCCAGCATGAGGGGCGGTTCCCCCACGGCCTTGGACCCGTAGACGACCCCGCTCTCGGTGGCCTGCTCGAAGAGGTGCACGTTGAACTCCTCGGGCATCTCCGAGAAGCTCGGCAGCTTGTAGGTGCTCGCCGCCTGCGTGGCCAGACGGCCCCGGTGCGGGCCGTCGGAGACGTCCCAGCGCAGGTCCTCGAGCGTGAGCCAGCCGGCCCCCTGCACGAAGCCGCCCTCGATCTGCCCGACGTCGATCAGCGGGGAGAGGCTGTCCCCGACGTCGTGCACGATGTCGGTGCGCAGCAGCCGGTAGGCGCCGGTGAACCCGTCGACCTCCACCTCGGAGACGGAGGCGCCGTAGGAGAAGTACTTGAACGGCTCGCCCTGCATCCGGGCGCCGTCCCAGTGCAGCCCCTCGGTGCGGTAGTAGCCGGCCGCCCACAGCGAGATCCGCTGGAAGTAGGCGTCGTGCGCGAGCTCGGCGAAGGACATCTGCCGGTCGTGGAAGCCGATGCCGGTCACCGTGCCGTCCACGAACCGGACGTCGTCGGGGTGGATGTCGAACTTGCGGGCGGCGACCTCGGCCAGCCGGCCGCGGATCTGCTCGCAGGCGTTCTTCACGGCCCCGCCGTTGAGGTCCGCCCCGGAGCTGGCGGCCGTCGCGGAGGTGTTGGGCACCTTGTCGGTGCGGGTGGGCGCGAGCCGGACCGTCTCCAGGGGCACGCCCAGGGCCGTGGCCGCGACCTGGCGCATCTTGGTGTGCAGGCCCTGCCCCATCTCGGTGCCGCCGTGGTTGATCAGCACGGACCCGTCCTTGTAGACGTGCACGAGGGCGCCGGCCTGGTTGAAGGCCGTGAGGTTGAACGAGATGCCGAACTTCACGGGGGTGACCGCGAGCGCCCGCTTGGTGTCGGGGTGGGCGGCGTTGAACGCCGCGATTCCCTCGCGTCGGCGCTCGACCTCGGCCCGGCCGAGCAGCTGCGTCCAGATGGTGCGCAGCCGCTCGGCGTGCCGGACGGGCTGGCCGTAGGGGGTGGACTGGCCGGGGACGTAGAGGTTGCGGTGGCGCAGCTCCGTGGGGTCCACCCCGAGCAGCGGGGCGCAGCGGCCCATCACCTCCTCGATCACCAGCATGCCCTGGGGCCCGCCGAAGCCGCGGAACGCGGTCTGGGAGGTCTTGTGGGTCTTCGCGATCCGCCCGTGGACCTGCACGTTGGGGATCCAGTAGGCGTTGTCGATGTGGCACAGCGTGCGCTGCAGCACGGGCTCGGAGAGGTCCAGGCTCCACCCGCCGTCGCTGGTGACGGTGGCCTCGAGGGCCTGCAGGCGACCGCCCTCGTCGAAACCGGCCTCCCACCGGGCGTGGTACGGGTGGCGCTTGCCGGACAGGGTGATGTCCTGGGTGCGGTTGAGCCGCAGCCGGACCGGCCGTCCCGTGAGCACCGACCCGAGGGCGGCGACGGCGGCGTAGCCGTGCGGCTGCATCTCCTTGCCGCCGAACCCGCCGCCCATGCGCAGGCACTGCACGGTGACCTCGTGGCTGTGCAGGCCCAGGACGTGGGCGACGATCTCCTGGGTCTCGGTGGGGTGCTGGGTGCTGCAGTGCACCAGGACCTGCCCGCCCTCGTCGACGTAGGCGAAGGAGGCGTGGGTCTCGAGGTAGAAGTGCTCCTGGCCGCCGAACTCGAGCTCCCCGCTGAAGCGGTGGGCGGCGGCGGCCAGCGCCGTGGCGGTGTCCCCGCGGCTGACGGTGGGCTGCCCGCCCTGGAAGCTTCCGGCCTCGACGGCCTCCGCCACGGTGACCAGCGACGGCAGCGGCTCGTAGTCGACCTCGACGGCCTCGGCGCCCAGCCGGGCGGCCTCCAGCGTCTCGCCCAGCACCCAGCACACCGCGTGCCCGTGGAACATGACCTCGGAGGGGAACAGCGGCTCGTCGTGCTTGGTGCCGGAATCGTTGACCCCGGGCACGTCCGCGGCGGTGAGCACCCGGACCACGCCGGGGACCGCCAGGGCCGGTGCCGGGCGCAGGTGCCGCACGAGGGCGTGGGCGTGCGGGGCCTGCACCGGCCAGGCGTGCAGCACGTCCTGGTGGCGCACGATCAGGTCGTCCGTGTACAGGGCCGTGCCCGTGACGTGCTGGGCGGCGCTCTCGTGCGCGACGGGCACCCCCACCACGGGGTTGACGGGGCGGTCGGCGAGGGACGTCATCGGGACACCTCCAGGTCGGGAGCGGGCACGTTCTGCGCCCAGAACTTGAGCAGGGCCTGCTCGAGCATGGCGGAGCGGTAGCGGGCGCTGGCCCGGTGGTCGTCGATCGGGGTGCCCTCGCCGGCCAGCGCGGCCGCCGCGGCCAGGACCGTGTCGCGGTTCCACGGCGCGCCGCCGAGGATGCGCTCCGGGCCGTGCGCGCGGATCGGGGTGGCGGCCACGCCGCCCAGGCCGATCCGCGCGGAGGTGACCGTGCCGGCCTCCACGTGCACGGCGATGCCGACGGCCACGCTGGAGATGTCGTCGAAGCGCCGCTTGGCGATCTTGTGGAACGCGCTGTGCCGGGCCTGCGGCAGCGGGATCCGCACGGCGCGGATGATCTCCCCGGGGCGGCGGACGCTCTGCCGGTATCCGGTGTAGTACTCGTCCAGGGGCACCTCGCGCTCGCCCCCGGTGGAGGCGAGCACCACGGACGCGCCCAGGGCCAGCAGCGCCGGGGCCGAGTCCCCGATGGGCGAGCCGGTCCCGAGGTTGCCGCCGAACGTCGCGGCGTTGCGGATCAGGCGGGAGGCGAACTGCGGGAAGAGCTGGCCCAGCAGCGGCACCCGCCCGGCGAGGCCGCGCTCGACCTCGGACAGGCTCAGGGCCGCCCCGATCTCGACCCGCTCCGGCCCCACCTCGAGCGTGCGCAGCTCCTCGAGCCGGTCCACCGCCAGGGTCAGCGGCGGGCGGGCGTGCTGGATGTTGACGCCCACGCCCGCGTCCGTGGAACCGGCGACCAGCTGGGCCTCCGGGGTGTCCTCGAGGTGCTCGAAGAGCTCCTCCAGGGAGCCGGGGCGGACGAACCGTGCGCCGCCGGCCTCCACCCGGGTGGGCGGGGCCGGCTGCGCGGGCCGGTCCTGGCGCCGCAGCAGCGGGTCGGCCTCGGCGGGGGCGCCCAGCGCGTAGGCGGCGTCGCGAATGGGCCGGTAGCCGGTGCAGCGGCAGAGGTTGCCGCTGAGGGCGTGCAGGTCGAAGCCGTTGGGCCCGCACTCGTGGCCGGCCGCGTGCTCCTCGCCGGTGACCTCGGTGCCGGTCCGGGCCTCGGCGGACGCGCCGGGCGCCTCGCGCTCGGGGCGGTAGTACTCGGCGGCCATGGAGCAGACGAAGCCGGGGGTGCAGTAGCCGCACTGGGAGCCTCCCCGGACGGCCATCTCCTGCTGGACGGGGTGCAGAGCGGCCGGCGTGCCGGTGCCGCCCGCGGCGCCGAGCCCTTCGGCGGTGACGACCTCCTGGCCGTCGAAGGCGGCGGCGGGGGGCAGGCACGCGTTGACCGAGGTCCACCGGCTGCCTTCGCCGTCCGGGCGGGCGACGAGCACCGCGCAGGCACCGCACTCGCCCTCGGCGCAGCCCTCCTTGGCGCCGGTCAGCCCCTCGCCGCGCAGCCAGTCCAGCAGCCGGGTGTGCGGGCCGACCCCGGCACCGTCCCGGGTCCGACCGTTGACCGTCACTCGGATCTCACTCATGCCTCGTGCTCCTCCATGCCTTCGCGGAAAGGGTTCTGCCGGCGGGCACGGGACGGCCGCCCCTCGGCGCTCGGGTGCTGCGGGGCCTGCGCCGGCAGGACGGGCGGCCGGGCGGCCGGCGTCCGGGGCGACCGGGCGGCGGCGGACCGGGTGACGGCGGCCTCGGTCCGCGCGGGGACCACGGGCACACCGAGGACCACGGGCACACCGGGGGTCGCGGGACCGGCGAGGGCCACGGCGGCGACGGGCGACCCGCTCGACGACGCGGCCCGGCGGGAACCCATCGGTGCCGGCGAGGTGCTCCTCGCGGCGCGCGGGTCCGCAGACCCGGGGACAGGGTGCCGGTGAGGGGCGTCGATGCCGGCCCGGCCGGTGTCCGCCCACGCCGGGCGCCGGTCTGCCGGCCACCTCCGGACGGGGCCGTGGTGACCGGGCGGCGGCGCGGTGTCGATCATGGCGGTGAACTCCTCGATGCGGGCCACTGGCCGCGACGTGGAGTCAGGTGGTTCCCCTGGGGTACCGGGAGCTCTCTGGCGGCGGGCCAGTGCGATTCGTGGTTGCTCGCCCGGTAGATAGTCCGTTGAGGACCCGCCGTGGGCTGTCTCACACCATAATCACGGCGCCGTGCGGCCGCAACAGCCTGTCCGCCGCACGGAGTCATGCACGAACATGGAAGAATTCTTCCACGATGTGTTGTAGATCACGTCGAGCTGCTCTACGTTGGCCTCAGCCAATGGCGGGCCCCGGTCGACCGGGGCTATCTACCGGGCATGATCTGACAGCCGGGCGGGCCCGCCGACGGACAAGCCGTGGCACGGGTCCACCCACGATCCGTGAGGACCTGAGCATCATGTCGACCATCCACGAAGCCGCTCCGCGCACCTGGACCCACCTGGAACGGGCCGTCGATCTCGCGGCCGAGAGCGCCGCAGGCGACGGCGGGCCGTTCGGCGCCGTCGTCGTGACCGCCGACGGGCGGGAGTTCCCCGCCGTCAACCGCGTGACCGCGGAGCACGACCCCACGGCGCACGCGGAGGTCATGGCCATCCGCCGCGCCTGCCGCGAGCTGAGCACCTTCGACCTCAGCGGCGCCGTGCTCTACAGCAGCTGCGAGCCCTGCCCGCTGTGCCTGTCGGCGTCCCTGTGGGCCCGGCTGGACGCGGTGTACTTCGCCGCCGACCGCCACGACGCGGCGGCCGGCGGCTTCGACGACGCGCAGTTCCACGAGTTCTTCGCCCAGGGCGCGCAGGAGCGGGACCGGGCCCTGCCCGTCCGCCACGTCGCCCTCGCCACGCGCACGGAACCGTTCGAGGCCTGGGCCGGCAACGACCGGCGCACCGCGTACTGAGCCGAGCACCCCGCCGCCCCGGTCGGCTCCCACCGGGACCATCAGATCTGGACACTTCACGGGGAATCCGCCCGCCACGGGCGGCCCGGGAAAAACAGAGGATCGCCGGACCTTGCGCCGCAGTGCCGACGCCTGCGCGCTGAAGGAGGCTCCTGCCATGTCATCGACCGCATCTGGCCACCAGGACCACGACCACCGGATCCGCCGCGACCGCCCGGCGCGACCGGCACCCGGCCCCGAGGACGAGAAGCTCCCGCTGGGGCGCACCACCGCCTACGGCTTCCAGCACGTCCTCACCATGTACGGGGCCATCGTCGCCGTTCCCCTCATCATCGGGCAGGCCGCCGGCGTCTCCGGCGAGCAGATCGCCCTGCTCATCAGCTCCTGCCTGCTCATGGGCGGGATCGCCACGATCCTGCAGAGCTTCGGGGCCCCCTATCTCGGCTCCCGGCTGCCGCTGGTCCAGGGGGTCTCCTTCGCCGGGGTGGCCCCCATGCTCGCCATCCTCGCCGGGGGCAGCGACCTGACCACGATCTTCGGGGCCGTCCTCGTCTCCTCGGTGGTGGGCTTCCTGCTCGCCGGTGCGTTCTCCCGCGTCCTGCGGCTGTTCCCGCCGGTGGTCACGGGCACGGTCATCACGGTCATCGGCATCTCCCTGCTGCCGGTGGCGATCACCTGGGCCGCCGGCGGCGGAGAGGGCGGCGCCGCCGACCCCCGCAGCCTGGCGCTGGCCGGCATCACCCTGCTCATCGTGCTGGTGCTCTCCAAGGTGGGCGTGGGGATGATCTCGCGCCTGTCCATCCTGCTCTCCTTCGTGCTGGGCACGGCGATCGCCGCCGCGATGGGGATGGTCGACTTCTCCGGCGTGGGGCAGGGCGGGATCGTCACCTTCCCGACGCCGCTGGCCTTCGGCCCGCCGAGCTTCGAGATCGCCTCGATCATCTCGATGCTCATCGTGGTGCTGGTGACGATGACCGAGACCACGGCGGACATCCTGGCCGTGGGCGAGATCACCGGGGCCGAGGTGGACTCCCGGCGGGTGGCCAACGGCCTGCGGGCGGACATGCTCTCCTCCGCCGGGGCGCCGCTGCTCAACTCGTTCACCCAGACGGCCTTCGCCGCCAACGTCGGCCTCGTCGCGGTGACGGGCATCCGCAGCCGCTTCGTGGTCACGGCGGCGGGGATCATCATGGTCGGGCTGAGCATGTTCCCCGTCATCGGGGAGGTCGTCGCGGCCGTCCCGACGCCGGTGCTGGGCGGGGCGTCGATCGTGCTCTTCGGCACGGTGGCCTCGTCCGGGGTCCGCACACTGGCCAAGGTGGACTTCAACCACTCCATGAACCTCGTCATCGTGGCGGTCGCCTTCGCCTTCGGTCTCATCCCGGTGGCGGCGCCCCAGTTCTACGCCGGCTTCCCCTCCTGGACCCAGACCATCCTCGGCTCGGGGATCAGCGCCGCGGCGGTCGTGGCCATCGCGCTCAACCTCCTGTTCAACGAACTGGCTGCCGGCAACTCCGAGCACCAGTCCGCCGTCGCGGCGGCACCGGTCCGGGTCGTCCGGGCGGACACCCTGGCGCACCTGCGGGAGGGCGACCGGATCCAGAACGGCGCCGTGGTGGACAGCGACGGGACCGAGGTGGCGGTCGTGGCGGAGCACCACTTCGACGACGTCCGGAGAATGATCGACGACGGGGAGATCACCCACACGGGCCAGATCCGGACGATCCTCGCGGCGAAGGACGCGACGGCCTGAGCACCGCCGGTCGGCACCGGCCTCCCGGGGCCCCGGCCCGGGGTGTTCCGCCCCCGCCCGGCACGCCGCCGGTCGGGGGCGGAACACTGCGGTGACGGCGCCCGGGCCGGTCCGCGCCCGATCAGCCCGCCGTCACCGGGCCGGCGACCCGTCCTCGCCGGCACCGCGCGCCGGGAGTCTCAGGCATGCACCAGACGGCGGGCCGCCGCGGTGTGCTCGGCCGTGAGCGCCTCCACGTCCAGGCCGGTGATCGCGCCGTCCTCCACGAGCCAGCGCCCGCCCACCATGACCCGGTCCGCCCGCTCGGCACCGCACAGCAGCAGCGCGGAGAGCGGGTCGTGGGCCCCGGAGAAGCGCAGCCCGTCGAGCCGGAACATCGCGAGGTCCGCCTGGGCGCCCGGGCGCAGCGCGCCGAGGTCAGGGCGGCCGAGCAGGCGCGCGGAGCCGGCCGTGGCCCAGCCGAGCGCGCGCTGCGGGGTCACGGCCTCGGCCCCGTAGCGCAGCCGCTGCACGTACAGGGCCTGACGGGCCTCCAGCACCAGGTTGGAGGCGTCGTTGGAGGCCGACCCGTCCACGCCGAGACCCACGGGGGAGCCCGCGTCCTCGAGCTCCACGGCCCGGCAGATCCCGGAGGCCAGGCGCATGTTGGACGTGGGGCAGTGGGCCACGCCCACCCCGGCCGCGCCCAGACGGGCCAGCTCGGCGTCGTCGAAGTGGATGCCGTGGGCCAGCCAGGTCCGGTCGGTGAGCCATCCCGCGGACTCGAGGTAGTCGACCGTGCGCAGCCCGAAGCGCTCCCGGCAGAAGTCCTCCTCGTCGACGGTCTCGGCCAGGTGGGTGTGCAGCCGCACGTCGAGCTCGCCGGCCAGCACGGCGGTGTCCCGCATGATCTCCCGCGTGACCGAGAAGGGGGAGCACGGGGCCAGGGCGATCTGGGTCCGGGCGCCGTCGCCGCGCTCGTGGTAGGCGTCCACCAGCCGGGCGCTGTCGGCGAGGATGACCTCCGCCTCCTGCACCGTGTGCTGCGGGGGCAGTCCGCCGTCGCGCTCGCCCAGGCTCATGGACCCGCGGGAGAGCACGGCCCGCATGCCGAGGCTGCGCGCGGCCTCGACCTGCACGTCGATCGAGTCCTCCATGCCGCCGGGGAACAGGTAGTGGTGGTCGGCGGCCGTGGTGCAGCCCGACAGCAGCAGCTCCGCCATCGCCACCGTGGTCGCCAGCCGCAGGTCGCGGGGGCGCAGCCGCGCCCAGACCGGGTAGAGGTCCCGCAGCCACGGGAACAGGGGGACGCTGACCACGGGCGCCCAGGCCCGGGTGAGCGTCTGGTAGAAGTGGTGGTGCGTGTTGATCAGCCCGGGCACCACCACGTGCTCCCGGGCGTCGAGGACCGCGCACGGCGCGGCCGGGACGCCGCCGGCGGGGACCAGCTCCACCACGGTGCCGGAGGCGGTGTCCACCACGACGCCGCCGGCCGTCCGCTCGGTGGTGTCCTCGCCGGCGTCCTCGCCGGTGTACAGGGCCAGGGGGTCGCGCAGCCACAGCAGGCGGGAGCCGGGGTCGGTGGTGTGGGGGTGCACGGGGTGCTCCGATCGGTCGCAGGGTCTCGTTCCCGGCGCCGTGGCCCCGGGTCCTTCCGAGGGCGGCACGCGGCGCCGCCAGCTCAGTGAGGTCCTGTCTGCTGATCCAGGAGACCGCTCCTGCAGTCCCGGCGACCTTAACACCGGTGCGCGCTGCCCGACAAGCAGGTGGCTGCGGTGGTGGCGCCGTGCAGGCGGGGCGCGCAGGTCTTCATGGAATCTTGAGAATTGCGCAACCCGGGCGCAAAGTGCGGCGGGAATCCTGAGCACACCATGGTCCCGGGGCGGGGGCCCCGGACACGGCCCGGATCCGGCCCCTCGGGACAGCGGGGCGGGCCAGGGAGATCGGGGGACCCATGAGCTGGACGGCCAGAACGGAAGGATCCGCCCCGGCGGGTGCCACGGGCAGTGCCCACAGGTCCCCGGGGTGGGTGGCCGGTCTCGACGCGGCCCGCGGGCTGGTGCTGATCGGGCTGGTGTCGGGACCGATGCTGCCCGGCGACGACGGACTCCCGGGGCCGGCCTGGTCGTCCCTCCTCCACCCGGGGCCTGCGGCGGCACTGGTCGCCCTGCTGGCCGGTGTGGGACTGGCGCTCGGCTCCGGGGGCCGGTTCCCGCACGCGGGCCGGTGGCTGGCCGCCGACCGGGTGGGGGCGGCCGTGCGGGCGGTGCTGGTCGCCGGGCTGGGCCTGGGGGTCGGGGCGCTGCTGCCCGAAGACGTCCCGGCGGGCGACGTCCTGGTCTACTACGGGCTGCTCTGCCTGCTGGCGATCCCGTTCCTGCACCTGTCCGCGACGGCACTGTTCGCCGGCGCGGCGGTCTGCTGGGTCGTGGCTCCGCTGCCGGTGCAGGCGCTGACGGCGCTCCTGCCGGCGGACACGTCCTCCGGGTCCGCGTTCGCCGGCGTGGCGGACGGACCCGCGGGGACGTTCGCACAGCTCCTGCTGACCGGCACCTATCCGGCCCTGCCGCACCTCACCTGTCTGCTGGTCGGGCTGGGCCTGGGGCGGGTGCGCCTGCGCGACAGAGGAATCCAGGTCCGTCTGCTGGCGGTGGGGGCGGGGGTGGTGCTCGTCGACCGCACCACTGCCTTCCTGCTCCACGCTGCCGGCGGGTACGGCCAGGGACCGGCGACCCGGGGGATGGGCGAGGACCCACTGGGCAGGATGCCGATGTGGCCTCTGGTCGCCTGGCCCACCGACTCCGTGTGGTGGCCGGCGGTCGCCACCTCGCACGCCGGCCCGCTGTGGGCGATCGTGCCGGGCCTGGGCGTGGGCCTGCTGGTGCTGGGGGGCTGCCTGCTGATCTCCAGGACGTCCGGGGCATGGTTGCCGGCGCTGGCGGCGATGGGCGCGGTGGGCCTGACCCTGTACACCGCCCACCTGGTGGCGCTGTCCTTCGAGGCTCGCGACGACCAGTCCTCCCTCTGGTACCTCGTGCACCTGGTGGTCACGGCGCTGGTCGCCCTGCGCTGGCACCGGGCGCGGGGCCGGGGCCCGCTGGAGCAGGTGGTCGACGCGAGCGTGCAGGCGACCCGCCGGGCCGTGCTCCACCGCTCCCACCGGACGTGAGTGCCGGGCAGGGCGGGCTGCCGCGGGCTGCGCTCACCAGGGCGGAGATCGACCTCGGCCAACCGGATCCCGGGGCGGTCTCCGTCAGGGACCCGGACCGGGGAATAACCTCGCGCGGCCCCGGCTTGTACCGGATGGTTCAAATTTGTAGAACCTGCGGTGCTCACCGACACGGGTGCCGCGGGAGACCAGGAGGGCGACATGCAGTTCGGCATCTTCACCATCGGGGACGTCACCGAGGACCCCACCACGGGGCGCGTCCCCACCGAGCACGAGCGGATCAGGGCCACGGTCCAGATCGCCAAGAAGGCCGAGGAGGTGGGGCTGGACGTCTTCGCCACCGGCCAGCACCACAACCCGCCGTTCGTGGCCCCGGCGAACCCGCCCATCCTGCTGGCCGCCGTCGCGGCGCAGACCGAGCGGCTGCTGCTGTCCACGGCCACGACGCTCATCACCACGACCGACCCGGTGCGCATCGCCGAGGACTACGCCTACCTCCAGCACCTGTCCGACGGGCGGGTGGACCTGACGATGGGCCGCGGCAACACGGGCCCCGTGTACCCGTGGTTCGGCAAGGACATCCGCCAGGGCATCCCCCTGGCGGTCGAGAACTACAACCTGCTCCACCGGCTGTGGCGGGAGGACGTGGTCGACTGGCACGGGAAGTTCCGTTCTGCCCTGCAGGGCTTCACCTCGACCCCGCGCCCGCTCGACGACGTGGCCCCCTTCGTCTGGCACGGGTCGATCCGCTCGCCCGAGATCCCCGAGCAGGCCGCCTACTACGGTGACGGGTTCTTCCACAACAACATCTTCTGGCCCGTCGAGCACACCCGGCGGATGGTCGACTTCTACCGGCAGCGCTACGAGCACTACGGCCACGGCTCCTACGACCAGGCGATCGTGGGGCTGGGCGGGCAGGTGTTCATGCGGCGGAACTCCCAGGACGCGGTGCGGGAGTTCCGGCCCTACTTCGACAACGCCCCGGTCTACGGCCACGGTCCCTCCCTGGAGGACTTCACGGCCCAGACGCCGCTGACCGTCGGCACCCCGGAGCAGGTGGTCGAGAAGACCCTCTCCTTCCGTGACTACGCCGGCGACTACCAGCGCCAGCTGTTCCTCATCGACCACGCGGGCCTGCCCCTGAAGACCGTCCTGGAGCAGATCGACCTGCTGGGCGAGGAGGTCGTGCCGGTGCTGCGCCGGGAGTTCGCCGCGCTCAAGCCGGCCCACGTGCCCGAGGCGCCGACCCACGCCTCGCTGGTGGCCCGCCACCGCGCCGGTCAGGACCCGGTGCCCGGCGGTGCCGCGGACTCGCCCGCCGGACGGGCCCGCGCCGGACAGGACGACCGCGCCGGACAGGAGGCCCGTCGATGAGCACGCACACGCCGCCACGGGCGGGCTCGACTCCCGGAGCGGCCCGCCCGGTCCACCTGGTCGTGGTCTCGGCCGGGATGTCCGACGCCTCCTCGACCCGGCTGCTGGCCGACCGGCTCACGGAGGCGACCCGCGACGCGCTGGGCCCGGCACCGGTGCGGATCACCCGCGTGGACCTGCGCCCGCTGGCCCACGCCATCACCGACCACCTGCTGACCGGCTTCCCCGCCCCGGACCTGCGGGAGGCGCTGGAGGCGGTCTCCGGTGCGGACGCGCTGATCGCGGCCACCCCGACCTTCAAGGCCTCCTACGCCGGGCTGTTCAAGTCCTTCTTCGACCTCGTCGAGGACGACGCGCTGGAGGGCCTGCCGGTGCTGGTGGCCGCCACCGGGGGCACCGCGCGGCACTCGCTGATGCTCGACACCGCCCTGCGCCCTCTCTTCGCCTACCTCAAGGCGCTCGTGCTGCCCCTGGGGGTCTACGCGGCCACCGAGGACTGGGCCGGGGAGGAGCTCCCGGCGCGCATCCGGCGCGCCGGCGCGCACCTGGCGGCGCAGCTCGCACCCGGCCGCGCCCCGGGCGCCGGGGACACGCCGGCCGGGCAAGCGCAACCGCTGCGGGACGACGTGTTCGCCGACGTCCCGGACTTCGCCGACCTGCTCGCCCGGACCGGACAGTGAGTGACCGGGCAGTCAGCGACCGGGCGGTCAGCGACCCGCCGGTGAGCGACCCGGCCGCGCCCGACCGGGGCGCGGCCGGGCGCCCGTGGGACGTGTGGCAGCTGTTCTTCGAGACCTCCGCCCGGCTCACCACCGAGCTGGAGACCCGGCTGAAGGAGCACGGCTGCTCGCTGATGGACTACCAGGTGCTCCTGCTGCTGCGCGACGCGGACCACCACCGCCTCCGGATGGGGGAGCTCGCCCAGCGGCTGGTCTTCTCCCCGAGCCGGCTCAGCTACCAGATCGGAGTGCTGGAGAAGCGCGGGTGGGTGCGGCGCCGGCCGTGCCCGGAGGACAGGCGCGGGCTCGAGGCCGAGCTCACCGACGAGGGGCTGGCCGCCTTCCGCCGCCTCCGGCCCGCCCACGCCCGCGACGTCGAGGAGCTGTTCCTCGACGTCCTGGAGGGCGACGACGCGCAGCGGCTGCACGCCATCATGGAGCGCCTCGCGCGGAAGGTGGACCCCTCCTGACCCGGTTCTCCCGCGTCACTGCTCGGGGAGGTCGGCGAAGGCCTGCTTCATGTCGCGGTACCAGCCCAGCGACTGCTTCGGGTGCCGCCAGCGGCCCTTCATGGCGTCGCGCGCCTCCTGGTGGTCGGCGCCCCCGGCCTGCACCGCTTCCTTGAGGTGGCGGTCCTGGGCGGCGATGACGTCGTCGGCCGTCTCGCCGCGGTGCTCGAGGTCGCAGGGCCCTCCCAGCTGGCGGCAGGTCATGGTCTTCATCGTCGGTTCCCTTCCTCTGATCGGGTGTTCGGGTCGGTGTGCTGGTGTTCGACGTCCCGACGATCGGCGGGTGAGGAATGTGACCACCGCCGGGATCAGGTGCGCCGGCCCTGGCCGTCGCGCCGGACCACCTGCGCCAGCACCTCGGGTGCGGCGCGGAAGGTGATGCGCGCCACGAGGCCGTCGACGACGGTGATGTCGAAGAGGACCCTGGCCCGGCCGCGGTGGAACCACGCGGCGGCGGGGCGGCCGCCGACGGACACCGGGAGCGCGGCGTGGGCGCTGCCGTCGAAGAACGCCGCCACCTCCTCCCGGCCGTCGATCCGCTGCGGGGCGCCGGCCAGGATCGCGGCGTCGTCGGCCGTCACGGCGACGTCGGGCGCCAGGAGGCGCAGCAGGCGCTGGAGGTCGCCCTGCCGCGCGGCGGCCATGAAGGCGTCGACGACCGCCCCGTCGGCCGCCCGGCCCTCGGGAGCGGACCCGCCGACCCTGGCCCGGGCGCGGGAGGCCAGCTTGCGCGCGGCCACCGGCGTGGTGCCGAGGATCGTGGCGATCGTGGCGAACTCGACACCGAAGCTCTCGTGCAGCACGAACGCGACACGCTGCTGGGGTGAGAGCCGGTCGAGCACCAGCTGGAGGGCGACGCCGACGGCATCGGCGAGCACGACCTCGTCGGCCGGGTCCGGGGCGGTCCCCGGCGGCCCGAGCCCGGGCGCGGGGACCGGGGTCCGCGCCTTCAGCCGGTCCAGGCACAGCCGGGTGGTCACCGTGGTCAGCCAGGCGGGCGGGTTCTCGATCTCGGCCTCCGTCCCGTGCAGCCGCAGCCAGGCCTGCTGCACGACGTCCTCGGCCTCGGCGTGGTCGGCCAGCACGCCGACCGCGAGGCGCAGCAGACGCGGCCGCTCCGCCTCGAAGATCTCCGTGCGCTCCACCGTGCTCACCCTTCCCATTCTCCACCGTTCGCCCGGCCTCCTGTCGGACGTCCCATGCCGGACGTTCCATGTCGGACTTCTCCTGCTGGACGAACGGGTCGGCTCGAGTGTGACCACCCGACCGCCGGTGGCACCGCGACCGGGTGTCCCGGGTCGGGCGTGCCGGCAGCTGCGGGGACGGGCGTGTGCGAGCCGCCGCGGAGCTGAAAGGCGCCGCGCCTGCGGCGTCGGCGGTCAGCGGCTGCGCCGGGCGGTGCGCACGCCGTACACCACGGCGGCGAGCACCAGCAGGACGCCCAGCGCCTGGAGGCCCGGGGAGTCGTCGGCTTCTCCGTAGACGATGCCGGCGGCACCGGTCGCGAGGCCGACGGCGACGATCAGGACGGGGAGGACGTGTTTCACGGGCTTCCTTTCAGGGACTCTCCGGCACGGATTGCCTTGGGCGATGTTTCTTGCGTTGGGCCTGTTGCGATGGGTCTCCTGCCCTGGGTCTCCTGCCCGGGGGAGGAGTCGCCGGCGGTGCTGGCGGCTGGGGCGGTTCAGTCCTCGACCCACTCGAGCAGATCCCCGGGCTGGCACTCGAGCACCCGGCACATGGCGTCCAGGGTGGCGAAGCGCACCGCCTTGGCCCGGCCGTTCTTCAGCACGGCGACATTGGCGGGGGTGAGCCCGACCCGTTCGGCGAACTCGCCGACGCTCATCTTCCGCCTGGCCAGCTCCACGTCGAGGCGCACGATGATCGGCATCAGATCACCGCTTCCATGTCGGTGCGCAGGATCGTGGCCCGGCGCAGCAGCGCCCGCATCACCACCATGAGCAGCCCCAGCACGGTGAGCCCGGTCAGCATCAGGAACAGCAGCAGCGGCAGGCCGGGGTCGTCGGCGTTGAAGCCGACGAAGAGAAACACGCCCAGCAGCACCGCCCACGCCGCGGCGACGGCCCACACGATCGCGTCCACCCACCCCAGGGAGGCCGCGCTGAAGATGCGGTCCTTCTTGACCAGGGTGAGCAGCTTCCAGGTGCACACGATCACCACCTGGGCGCACAGCACCCAGAACACCGTCACGGCGGTGGCCGGCCATCTCAGGTACGCCATCTCGGGGTTCTCCTGGGCCATGTGCGCGAACTGCCCGGGCAGGGACATGACCTGGAACAGCACCAGGATCCCGAACAGCAGTGCGAGGAAGACCCGGAGGGCGGCGACCGCCCGATGTTCACCGATCATGCATCGAGTGTCGGTCTATATCTATCGAATGTCAATAGGCCGCGGTCGGTGCATTCCCGTGGTCGGGGGTCACCAGGTGACGGGGAGCTCGTGCAGGCCGTAGATGTCGGCGTCGTTCTTGAAGGGCAGCTCGTCGACGGGGACGGTGCACCGGAGGCGCGGAATGCGCCGGAACAGGGTGTCGAGGACGATCTGCAGCTCCAGGCGGGCGAGGTTCTGGCCCAGGCACTGGTGCGGGCCGTAGCCGAAGGCGAGGTGGTGGCGCCCGCCGCGGTCGATGTCGAAGGAGTCCGGGTCGGCAAACACCTCCGGATCGCGGTTGGCGGTGTTGGACAGGCCGAGGACGCCTTCCCCGGCGCGGATGAGCACCCCGCCGATCTCCACGTCCTCCAGGGCCACGCGCGAGGTGCCCAGCTCGGCGATCGTGAACCAGCGCAGCAGCTCCTCCACGGCGTCCGGGGTCCGGCTGGGATCCCGGCGGATCACGGCCAGGTCCTCGGGGTGGTCGACCAGTGCCAGCACGCCCAGGGAGATCATGTTCGCGGTGGTCTCGTGGCCGGCCACCAGCAGCAGGAAGGCCAGGCTGACCAGCGCCTCGTGGTCCACCGTGCCCTGCTCCTGCTGCCTGCGGACCTGACGGCCCAGCAGGTCGTCGGTGGGCGCCTGCTCCTTCGCGGTGATCAGCCGGTCGAGGTAGGACAGCAGGTCCTGCAGCGCCTGCTGGATCTGCTGCACGGAGACCCCCCGGGAGAGCAGCGTGGCCGAGCGGCTCTGGAAGAAGTCGTGCTCGGCGTAGGGCACGCCGAGCAGTTCGCAGGTCACCAGCGAGGGCACCGGCAGGGACAGCGCCTGCACCAGGTCCGCCGGGCGGGGCCCGGCCAGGAGGGCATCGACGCGGTCGTCCACGATCTGCTGGATGCGCGGGCGCAGGGCGGTGATCCGCTTGAGCGTGAACTCTCCCATCACCGCCCGGCGGGCCGGGCCGTGCTCGGGCGGGTCCATGCCGAGCAGGCTCAGGGAGACCGGGACCGGGTCGTGCGTGAACGCCGGGAACCCGGGACGGTTGCGGTCGGAGCTGAACCGCGGATCGGTCAGCATGGCCCGGATGTCCTCGTGGCGGGTCAGCGCCCACACGGTCATCCCGGAGGGGAGTCTGACCCGGGCGATCGGATGCTCGTCGCGCAGCCGCAGGTGCTCGGGCGGTGGGGCGTAGGGGCACTGCCGGGTGAGCGGCAGGGCGACGGGTTCGGTGGAGGCCATGGTGCACCCCGTCCTGGTGGCCGTAGGCGTGACGTCTTCCGTGGTGATCCACGCTACAGAGCCGCCGGAAACCCGTCCATATGCGTCATGACCAGCGGCGACGGACGAACAGGGAAGCGGCCGGCCGGGGACCGCTGGTACGTTCGGCACCGGACGGGACCGGGCGATCCGCGACACGGCACGGGCGTTCCCGGGTCCGGCCGGGCGAGGAGGCGGACGTGCGAGTCAGCGTGGACCGGACCAGGTGTGCCGGCTCCGGGCAGTGCGCCGCCCTGGCGCCGGCGGTGTTCGACCAGGGGGAGGACGACGGCGTCGTCGTCCTGCTCGATGCCACACCACCGGAGGCGGTGCACCACGCCGTCCGCCAGGCCGCAGTGGCCTGTCCGGTCGCCGCGATCCTGCTCGGTCCCTGACCGCCCAGGGTCCCTCGGCGGGGCCGGCTCCGGCGCGGAGGACGGCCCGGGGCGCACCGTCCTGCCCCGGGCCGCGTCACCGCGGGCCGGGCTCCGGGTCAGCTCTCCCCGCGCCGGACGAGCCGGCCGCGCGGTGTCTCGAAGTCCACGGCGGTGCCCCGCAGGAAGGTCCTGCGCACCTTCCCGGACAGCGCCTTGCCCTGGTAGGGGGTGATCGGGTTCTTGTGGTGCAGCCGTCCGGCGTCGACCACGAACGCGTCGTCGGGCGCGAAGACCACCAGGTCCGCGTCGTAGCCCAGGGCCAGCTTGCCCTTGGACCGCAGGCCGGCCCGCTGGGCGGGCCTGGTGGACATCCACTCCACCACGCGTCCCAGGTCGATCCCGCGGCGCCGGGCCTCGGTCCAGATCAGCGACAGTCCCAGCTGCAGGGAGGAGACCCCGCCCCAGGCCACGCCGAAGTCGCCGTTGTCCAGGTCCTTGAGGTCCAGGGTCGAGGGGGAGTGGTCGGAGACGATGAAGTCGATGGTCCCGTCGATCAGCCCCTCCCACAGCAGCTCGCGGTTGCCGACCTCCCGCACGGGCGGGCAGCACTTGAACGCGGTGGCGCCGTTGGGCACCTCCTCGGCGAGCAGCGTCAGGTAGTGCGGGCAGGTCTCCACCGTGATGTCCAGGCCGTCCCGCTTGGCGGTGGCCAGCATGGGCAGCGCGTCCGAGGAGGACAGGTGCAGGATGTGCGAGCGCGCCCCGGTCCACCGGGTGCGCTCGATGACCTCGGCGATCGCCAGGTTCTCGGCGCCGCGGGGACGGGACCTCAGGAAGTTCTCGTAGACGTCGCCCTCGGGGCGCGGGGCGCGGTCGATGGCGCGGGAGTCCTCGGCATGCACGATCATCAGGGAGTCGAAGGTCTTGATCTCGGCGAGGTCCTCCTCCAGCTCGTCGGCCTCGAGGTGCGGGAACTCGTCCACGCCGGAGTGCAGCAGGAAGCACTTGAAGCCGAAGACGCCGTCGTCGTGCAGCCCGCGCAGGTGGGGCTTGTTGCCGGGGATCGCCCCGCCCCAGAAGCCGACGTCCACGAAGACGTTGCCCTGGGCGAAGAGCCGCTTGTACTCCAGGGCCGGCACGTTGACCGTGGCGGGGATCGAGTTGAGCGGCATGTCCAGGACGGTGGTGACGCCGCCGGCCGCGGCGGCCCGGGTCGCGGAGGCGAAGCCCTCCCACTCGGTGCGGCCGGGCTCGTTGATGTGCACGTGGGTGTCCACCAGCCCGGGCAGCAGGGTCTCGTCCTCGGCCAGCTCCACGACCTCGCGCCCGCACAGACCGGCCCCGAGGGGCTCGACGGCCACGATCCGCCCGCCGCGCACCCCGATCTCCCGGGGTGCGAAGCGGTCCCCGCACGAGACGCGCCTCCCGCGCACCACGAGGTCGAACTCCCGCCGGTCGCCGGCGTCGGACCCCTGGTCGTCCGCTCCCGTGCGCGGGGCGTCGCCGGTGTCGTCGGGCAGCCCGTGCTCGCGCCGGTGGTCGGCGATCAGGCGGCGGATGCGCTCGGGGTCGTTGACGTCCTCGCTGACCTCGAGCTCGTGGGCCTGCTCGGCCTGAAAGGCCTCCTGCGCGGCGGCGGGCTTGGTGGCCGCACGGGCGGAGTCCTCCTGGGCGGTCGCCGCGGGGTCCCCGGGCAGCCGCGGCGGGCGGCCCGTGGCGTCTGCGGTGCCGTCCCCGCGCACCCCGTGCTCCGCGGGCGGCTGCCGGGGGGTCTGCTGCGGCTCCTGATCGCCGTCCCGATTCTCGGCCCGGACGGGAATCTCCGGCTGCTGGGGCGTCTTCTTCTCGGTCATCGAGGTTCCTTCGTGTCGTCGGCGTCCGCACCGGCCGCCGGACCGGTCAGCTGGCCTGGGTCCCGGCGAGCAGGTCGGGGAGGTCGCGGGCGAGGCGGGCGCCCACCTGTTCGAGCAGCCGCCGCGCCTCCCGCATGCACGTGCGGGGGTCCGGCTCGAGCTCGGTCAGAGCGTAGGTGCGCCGGAAGCCGGCTTCGCGCAGCACGCGCGGCTCCAGGGTGGTCCGCCCGCAGACCGCGACCGCGGGCACGCCCGCGGACCGGGCCGTCTCCAGCACGCCCAGCGGCGTCTTGCCGCCGAGGGACTGCTCGTCCAGGCTGCCCTCGCCGGTGACCACGAGGTCCGCGCCGGCGAGCCGGTCCGCGAGGCCGACGAACTCGAGGACCACCGCGACGCCAGGGCGGCGGCGGGCGCCGAGCACGGCGAGGGCCGCGAAGCCCACGCCGCCGGCGGCACCGGCCCCGGGTGCCTCGGCGGCGCGCGCGGCGCTGTGCCCGAGGGCGTCGGCGAGCCGGTCCCGGAGGACCGTCAGGGCGGCGTCGAGCGCCCGCACCTGATCCGGGTCCGCGCCCTTCTGCGGGCCGAAGACCGCGGCGGCGCCGCGCTCGCCCAGCAGCGGGTGGTCGACGTCGGCGGCCAGCACGAACTCGGTGCCCGCCAGGCGCGGGTCGAGGTCGGTGAGGTCCACGCGGGCCAGACCGGCCAGGGCGGCCCCGCCCCGGCCCAGCTCCTCGCCCGCGGCGTCCAGCAGCCGGGCGCCCAGGGCCTGCAGCAGCCCGGCCCCGCCGTCCGTGCAGGCGCTGCCCCCGACGCCGAGCACCACGCGCTCGGCCCCGGCGTCGAGGGCGGCGCGGACCAGCTCACCGGTGCCGCGGCTCGTCGCGCCGCCGGCGTCGAGGACGGGCTGCCCGTTCTCGTCCACGGGCAGGGCCGCCAGCCCGGAGGCGAGGGCCATCTCGACCACCGCGGTGCGGTCCCGCAGGGCGAACTCCGCCTCGACGGGCTCGCCGACAGGACCGGTGACGGTGACGGGCGACGGGACGAACCCGGCGCCGAGGGCGGCCTCGAGGGTGCCCTCCCCGCCGTCGGCCACGGGCAGGCGGACCACCTCGGCGGAAGGGTCCACCGAGCGGATCCCCTCCTCCAGGGCCGCGGCCACGTCGGGGGCCTCGAGGGAGCCCTTGAACTTGTCCGGGGCGACGACGATGCGCACGTCCGTCCTCCTGTCTGGTCGGTGCCGGCGCGGTGCCGGCGGGTCAGTCGAGCAGGGCGATCGCGGTGGGGGCGTCCTCGCCGCACTCGGCCAGCTGCTCGAACTCCACCACGTTGTCGATCTCCGTGCCCATGGAGATGTTGGTGACCTTCTCCAGGATCACCTCCACGACCACCGGGACCCGGAACCGCTCCATCAGCTCGTGGGCCTCGGCGAAGGACTCCTGCAGCTGCTCCGGGTCGGTCACCCGCACGGCCCGGCAGCCGAGGCCCTCGGCCACCTTCACGTGGTCCACACCGTATCCCGCGGTCTCGGGGGAGTTGATGTTCTCGAAGGCCAGGGACACGTTCTGCTCCATCTGGAACCCGCGCTGGGACTGGCGGATCAGGCCCAGGTAGGAGTTGTTCACGACCACGTGCAGATAGGGCAGGTTGAACTGGGCCCCGACGGCCAGCTCCTCGACCATGAACTGGAAGTCGTAGTCCCCCGAGAGGGCCACCACGGTGCGCTCCGGCTGGGCGCGCACCACGCCCAGGGCCGCGGGGGCTGTCCAGCCCAGGGGGCCGGCCTGGCCGGCGTTGATCCACCGGCGCGGTCCGTACACGTGCAGCAGCTGGCCGCCGGCGATCTGGGAGAGCCCGATCGTGGAGACGTAGGTGACGTCCTTGCCGAAGGCGGTGTTCATCTCCTCGTACACGCGCTGCGGCTTGATCGGGACCTGCGTGAAGTGCGTCTTGCGCTGCAGGGTGCCCTTGCGTCGGGCGCAGTCCAGCACCCACCGGTCCCGGTCCGGGACCAGCCCACGGTCCTTGCGCTCGCGGGCGACCTCGAGCAGGACGTCCAGGGCCGCTCCCGCGTCCGAGACGATGCCCAGGTCCGGGGCGAACACGCGCCCGATCTGGGTGGGCTCGATGTCGACGTGCACGAACGTGCGGCCGGCGGTGTAGACGTCCAGGCTGCCGGTGTGCCGGTTGGCCCACCGGTTGCCGATGCCCAGCACGAAGTCCGACTCCAGGAACGTGGCGTTGCCGTAGCGGTGGGAGGTCTGCAGGCCCACCATGCCCGCCATCAGCGGGTGGTCGTCGGGGATGACGCCCCAGCCCATCAGGGTGGGGATCACGGGGACGTCGAGCAGCTCGGCCAGCTCCACCAGCTGCTCCGAGGCGTCGGCGTTGATGATCCCGCCGCCGGCCACGATCAGCGGGCGCTGCGCGGCGAACATCAGATCGAGGGCCTTCTCGGCCTGGATCCGGGTGGCCGCGGGGCGCTCGGGGCGCATCGGCTCGTAGGCCTCGATGTCGAACTCGATCTCGGCGAGCTGGACGTCCAGGGGCAGGTCCAGCAGGACCGGTCCGGGGCGGCCGGAGCGCATGAGCTGGAAGGCCTTCTGGAACGCCCCGGGGACCTGGCCGGGCTCCAGCACGGTCATCGCCATCTTGGTCACCGGCGCCGCGATGGCGGCGATGTCCACGGCCTGGAAGTCCTCCTTGTGCAGCTTGGCCACGGGGGCCTGTCCGGTGATGCACAGGATGGGCACGGAGTCGGCCCAGGCGGCGTAGAGGCCGGTGATCATGTCGGTGCCGGCGGGTCCGGAGGTGCCCACGCAGATCCCGATGTTGCCGGGGGCCGCCCGGGTGTAGCCGTCGGCCATGTGCGAGGCGCCCTCGACGTGCCGGGCGAGGGTGTGGCGGATGCCCCCGTGGGCGCGCATCGCCGAGTAGAACGGGTTGATGGCGGCGCCGGGCAGGCCGAAGGCCTCGGTGGCGCCCTCCTTCTCGAGGATGGCGACGACGGCGTCGACCGTGCGCATTCTGGCCATGGTGAACTCCTTGGAGGCAGGACCCGGGATCGGGCCGGGAGGCGGTGGGCTGGGTGGGTCAGCGGCCGGAGCGGCCGGAGAGCTCCTCGGTGAGCTTGAACAGGCCGGAGTGGTCCAGGCCGCCGTCGCCGCGGGCCACCGTGGCGGCGACGAGCTGGGCGACGAGGGCGCCCAGCGGGACGGTGACCCCGGCCTCGCGGGCGGCGGCGGTCACGATGCCCATGTCCTTGTGGTGCAGCTGGAGCCGGAAGCCGGGCTCGAAGTTGCGCTCGAGCATCTTCCGGCCCTTCTGGTCCAGCACCTTGGAGCCGGCCAGGCCGCCGCCGAGGACGGTCAGGGCGGCGCTCGTGTCCACCCCGTAGGCCTCGAGGAAGACGACGGCCTCGGCGAGGAGCTGGATGTTGCCGGCCACGACGAGCTGGTTGGCGGCCTTGACGGTCTGCCCGGAACCGGCGGGGCCCACGTGCACGATCGTCCTGCCGACGGCCTCGAGGACCGGCCGGGCGGCCTCGAAGTCCGCGGCCTCGCCCCCGACCATGATCGACAGCGCCGCGTCGATCGCGCCCTGCTCGCCGCCGGAGACCGGGGCGTCCAGCGGGCGCAGGCCCGCCCGGGCGGCCTCCTCGGCGAGCCGGGCGGCGACGTCCGGGCGGATGGAGCTCGCGTCGATCCAGATCGTGCCCTGCTTCGCGCGGGCGAAGACGCCGTCCTCGCCGGTGACGACCCCCTCCACGTCGGGGGAGTCGGGGACCATGGTGATCACGACGTCGGCGTCCCGGACGGACTCGGCCACGCTGGAGGCGCCCCGGCCGCCCGCCTCGACGAGCCGGTCGACCTTGTCCGGGGAGCGGTTGAAGCCGACGACGTCGAAGCCCGCGGCGACGAGGTTCCGGGCCATGGGCAGGCCCATGATGCCGAGGCCGATGACGGTGACGCTGCGGATGGCGGCGGGGGCGGTGCCGCCGGTGGCGGCGGCGTTCGCGGTGCTGGTCATGGTGCGCTCCTCGAGGTGCTGATGGTGTCGGGAAGGAAAGGGCTCAGGCGCCGGTGCGGGACGCGGTCCGGGCGGAGAGCCACGCGAAGGGATCCTCCTGGGAGGCCTTGTACTCCAGGCCCACGCGGCCGGAGTAGCCGAGCGCCCGGCTGCGGTCGATCCACTGCTGGAGCGGGAGCTCACCCGTTCCGGGCTCGTGGCGGCCCGGCGCGTCGGCGATCTGGATGTGCCCGAACTCGGCCGCGTGCTGCTCGATGACCGCGGCGACGTCGTCGCCGTTGACGGCCAGGTGGTAGAAGTCGGCGAGCAGCCTGATGTTGTCCGCACCGGCCTGCCGGACCTTCGTGATGACGTCCAGGGCGTCCTGGGCGGTCTTCAGCGGGTAGGCGGGCGTGCCCGAGACCGGCTCCAGCAGCACCGTGCCGCCGATGCGCGCGACGCCCTGCGCGGCGGCCACGAGGTTCTGCACGGCCAGGGCGTCCTGCGCCGCGGGGGAGTGCTCGGGCTGCCGGTTGCCGTAGAGGGCGTTGAAGGCCGTGCAGCCGGTCCGCTCGCCGATGGCGGCGACCACGGCCACGTTCTCGGCGAACTCCGCCTCGCGGCCGATCCAGGACACGAGACCCCGGTCCCCGCCGGGCATGTCGCCGGCGTCGAAGTTCAGCCCGCTCAGCTGCACGCCCGCGTCCCGGATCGCCGCCACGAAGGCGTCCACGTCGCGGTCCGCGGGGACCGGGCTCGCGAAGGGCCACCAGAACTCGACGGCGTCGAAGCCGGCCGCCCTGGCCGCGGCAGGGCGCTCCAGCAGGGGCAGATCGGTGAGCAGGATGGAGCAGTTCACGGTGTACGACATCAGGTCCTCCTGGGTCGGGAGTGCGACGCGACGAGCACGTCTTTCGTATGGTGGAAATATATTTCTGTTCTACGAAAAGGCTACGACGTGTCGTGGGCCAGGTCAACGCCCCGGTGAAAACTACTTTCCATGATGCGGAAGGAAGCGTGTCGTCGGTCGGTCCCGCACGTGGAAGGACCCCGCACCGCCACGGCGAAGGGGCGGTGCGGGGTCCGGGGGCGCCGGCCCGTGGGATCAGCGCAGCTTCATCTGCCGGTTGACGTCCTTGTAGAGCAGGTACCGGAAGCGGCCCGGGCCGCCGGCGTAGCAGGCCTGCGGGCAGAAGGCCCGCAGCCACATGAAGTCGCCGGCCTCGACCTCCACCCAGTCCTGGTTGAGCCGGTAGACGGCCTTGCCCTCGAGGACGTACAGGCCGTGCTCCATCACGTGGGTCTCGGCGAACGGGATCACCGCCCCGGGCTCGAAGGTCACGATCGTCACGTGCATGTCGTGCCGGACGTCGTCGGGGTCCACGAAGCGGGTGGTCGCCCACGTGCCGTCGGTGCCCGGCATGGGGGTGGGGTCGACCTCCTGGTCGGAGGTCACGAACGGCTCGGGGACCTCGACGCCCTGGACGTACTCGTAGGCCTTGCGGATCCAGTGGAAGCGGGCGGGCTCGTCGCCGGTGCCGCGCACGGTCCACTCGCACTCCGGCGGCAGGAACGCGTAGCCGCCCGGGGTCAGCTCGTGCTCCTCGCCCTCCACGGTCAGGGTCAGGGTGCCCTCCATGAGGAACAGGACGCCTTCGACGCCGGACTCCGTCTCGGGGCGGTCGCTGCCGCCGCCGGGGGCGACCTCCACGATGTACTGCGAGAAGGTCTCCGCGAACCCGGACAGGGGCCGGGCGAGCACCCAGACCCTGGTGTCGTCCCAGAACGGGAGCCGGCTGGTCACGATGTCCCGCATGGTCCCGCGCGGGATCACCGCGTAGGCCTCCGTGAACATCGCCCGGTCGGTGAGCAGCTGGGACTGGTCCGGGTGCCCCCCGTGCGGGGCGTGGTAGGTGCGGTCGGTCATGTCAGTTGCCTCCTGGGGTGGGGACGGCCGCGGCCGGCCGGGGGTGGGCGAGGGCGGCCAGCTCCCGGTGGTCCAGCCCGGCCGCCGCTGCCAGCTCCTCCGCGCCGATCGCGCCGCACAGCAGGCCGCGGTGGACGAACCGGGCGAGGGCCCGGGCGGTCGCGGGCTCGTCGGCGACGTCCGCGGCCTCGATGCCGGGCACCGAGCGGTTGCGGTAGACCTGCAGCCGGTGCGCGGACGCGTCGAACGAGCCCCGGTAGAACGCATAGTTCGTCAGGAAGCGGGTCGGCAGCTGGTGGGCGTGCAGGTCCCAGCCCTGGTAGAGGGCCCGCTCCAGGGAACGGCGGACCAGGCGGGCGTGCAGCGCCCAGGCCTCGCGCCGCTGGGCGGGATCGCCCACGGGCAGCCGGTTGGTGGACCCGTCGGAGAGCCGCACGCCGGTCCCGGCCACGGCGACCTGCATGACCTGCTTCGCGTGGTCGGCCACCGGGTGCTCCATCGACTGGAACTCCGCGGCCACCCCGAGGGAGGCGGAGTAGTCGTAGGTGCCGTAGTGCAGGGCCGTGACCCGTCCCTCGGCGACGCGCAGCATCGCCGGGATGGGGCACGTGCCGTCGAGCCCCAGGATCATCGGGGCCGTCTCCATCTGGATCTCGAAGCGCAGCCGGCCGTGCGCCAGGCCCAGGGCGTCCTCCAGCGCGCGGCAGGCCTCGGTCATCACCTGGACCTGCTCCACCGTGGAGACCTTCGGCAGGGTCAGCACCAGCCCGGCCGGCAGCCCGTCCGCGGCCGCTCCGGCCTCCATCAGGCCGCCCTCGCGCACGAGGGCGGTCACGAACAGGTCCAGGGAGCGCAGCCCGCGCTCCCGGGTCCCGGCCTCCAGGCACTTGAAGCGGATCCCGGCGAACGCCGGCTGCGGCGAGTCCGCGCGGTGCCGGGCGAGCGCCATCGCGGCCACGGTGCGGGCGGCACCGACGGCGGCCTCGTCCTCCTCGGCGTCGGGCCGCTCGCCGTAGCCGTCCTCGAGGTCCAGGCGCAGGTCCTCGATCGGCTCCTCCCGCAGCTTGCGCCCGGTGCGGGTCACGACCTCCTCGCGCAGGTGCTCCTCCACCCCGGCCAGCTCGGCCAGGGCCGTGAGCCCGCCGGCCTCCGCGGCCGCGGCGAGCGCGGCCTCCCCCCACTCCCGGGCGGTGGCCGGGGTGACGAGGTCCGCGGGGACGTAGCAGGTGTGCAGCGGCTGCCGTGACCCGTCGTCGCCCGGGAAGCAGTGCTCCAGGTCCGCGTCGGTGCCCTCGAGCAGCTGGTCGGCGCGGCGGGCGAACGAGGCGGGCAGGCTCGTGCGCGTCCCGCTCACCGGCCCTCGATGAGGTCGTAGGCCGGCAGGGTCAGGAAGTCGACGTACTCCTCCCCCAGGACGAGGTCGGCGATGAGCCTGGCGGCGGGCTCGAAGTGCCGCTCGAAGAGCTCCGGGGCGACCTCCCCGCGCAGCACCTCCTTCTGCTGCTCGAGCACCTCGGCGACCAGCTCGCGGCTGGCCGTGTTCCCGGTGTCCTCGTAGACCACGCCGTTGCGGATCTGCTGCCAGACCTGGGAGCGGGAGATCTCGGCGGTCGCGGCGTCCTCCATGAGGTTGTGGATGGCCACCGCCCCGTTGCCCGACAGCCACACGGCGGTGTACCGGATCGCCACGTAGAGGTTGGCGGCCAGCTCCTTCTGCGTGCTGGTGCGCCCGGCGCTGGGGACGTCGAGCAGCTGCTCGGCGCTGACCTGCACCTCCTCGCGGAGCCGGTCGACCTGGTTGGGCTTCTCGCCCAGGACGTCGTCGAAGACCTCCCGGCAGGTCGGCACGAGGTCGGGGTGGGCCACCCAGGACCCGTCGAAGCCGTCCTCGGCCTCCCGCGTCTTGTCGGCCCGCACCTTGGCGAACGCGGCCTCCGTGGCCTCGGGGTCGCGCCGGTTCGGGATGACCGCGGCCATCCCGCCCATCGCGAAGGCCCCGCGGCGGTGGCAGGTCTTCACGAGCAGCTCGGTGTAGGCGCGCATCAGCGGGGCCGTCATGGTGATCGTCGACCGGTCGGCGAGCACGAAGCGCTCACCGGCGTCCCGGAAGTACTTGATGATGCTGAACAGGTAGTCCCAGCGCCCGGCGTTGAGCCCGGAGGCGTGCTCGCGCAGCTCGTAGAGGATCTCCTCCATCTGGAACGCGGCCGGGATCGTCTCGATGAGCACGGTCGCCCGGACGGTGCCGTGGTCGATGCCGAGGTGCTCCTCGGCGAAGGTGAACACGTCGTTCCACAGCCGCGCCTCGAGGTGGGACTCCATCTTGGGCAGGTAGTAGTACGGTCCGTGGCCGTTGGCCAGCAGCTGCTGGGCGGTGTGGAAGAAGTGCAGCCCGAAGTCCACGAGCGCGCCCGAGGCCGGCTGCCCGTCCACCGTGACGTTGTACTCGGGCAGGTGCCAGCCGCGGGGGCGGGTGACCACGACGGCCAGCGGGGCGTCCTGGCGCAGCGCGTACTCCTTGCCGTCGGGCGAGGTGAAGGAGAGCGTGCCGCGGGCGGCGTCGCGCAGGTTCAGGATGCCGTCCACCTGGTTGTGCCAGGTGGGGCTCGAGGCGTCCTCGAGGTCGGCGAGCCAGACCTTCGCCCCCGAGTTCAGGGCGTTGATCGCCATCTTGGCGGGCGAGGCGGGCCCGGTCATCTCCACGCGCCGGTCCTGGAGGGCCTCCGGGGCCGGTGCCACCGTCCAGTCCCCCTCGCGGATCTCCCGGGTCTCGGGCAGGAAGTCGAGGGTCCCGGCGGACGCGGCGCGGCGCCGGTTCTGCTCACGGGCGCCGAGCAGCTCGGCGCGGCGGGGGGCGAAGCGGCGGTGCAGCTCGGCGACGAACTGGAGGGCGTCCTCGGTGAGGATCTCGCCGGCGCGCTCGAGGCCCTCCGGCACGGTGTGCTCGACGGTGTTCGTGGTGGTCATGGCAGTTCCTCCTGGTGCGGGTGGGTCGGTGGACGGACGGGGAGCGGGTCAGGCGCGCGCGGGCTCGGCGGCCGGCTCGTCGACGGCGGCCTCGGCGCTCGCGCGCACGGACGCCGCCACGGCCGGGGCGACCGCGGGGTCGAAGACGCTCGGGACGATGTAGCCGGCGTTGAGCTCGTCGTCGCTCACGCAGCCGGCGATGGCGCGGGCCGCGGCCACCAGCATCCCGGTGGTGATGTCCGTGGCCCCGGCGTCGAGCAGGCCGCGGAACAGGCCCGGGAAGGCGAGCACGTTGTTGATCTGGTTCGGGAAGTCGGAGCGACCGGTGGCCACGACCCCGGCGTGCTCCGCGGCCGCCCCCGGGGCCACCTCGGGATCGGGGTTCGCCATGGCGAAGACAATGGCGCGGTCGTTCATCGCGGCGATGTCGGCCTCGTCGAGCAGGTTCGGCGCCGAGACGCCGATGAAGACGTCCGCGCCGGCCATCGCCTCCTTGAGGCTGCCGGAGAAGCCCTGCTCGTTGGTGTGCTGGGCGATCCACTGCCGGTGCGGGTCCTGGTAGCGCTCGCCGCGGTGGATGGCGCCGTTGCGGGAGCAGGCGACGATGTCGCCGGCGCCGTTGGCCGTCAGCAGCTGGATGATGGCGTGGCCGGCCGCGCCCACCCCGGAGACGACGATCCGGACGTCCTCGAGCCGCTTGTCCACGACCTTCAGGGCGTTGTACAGCGCGGCGAGAGCGACGACGGCGGTGCCGTGCTGGTCGTCGTGGAAGACCGGGATGTCGAGCTCCTCGCGCAGCCGCGCCTCGATCTCGAAGCAGCGGGGAGCGGCGATGTCCTCGAGGTTGACCCCGCCGTAGACGGGCGCGATCGCCTTGACGATCCGCACGATCTCGTCGGTGTCCGTGGTGTCGAGGCAGACCGGCCACGCGTCGACGTCGCCGAAGGCCTTGAAGAGGGCGGCCTTGCCCTCCATCACGGGCAGGGCCGCGGCCGGGCCGATGTCGCCGAGGCCGAGGACGGCGGTGCCGTCCGTGACCACGGCCACCGTGTTGCGCTTGACGGTCAGGCGCCGGGCGTCGGCCGGGTTCTCCGCGATCGCCGTGCACACCCGGGCGACACCGGGGGTGTAGGCGCGGGAGAGGTCGTCGCGGTTGCGCAGCGAGACGCGGGGGGTCACCTCGATCTTCCCGCCGAGGTGGATGAGGAACGTCCGGTCGCTGATCTTGCGGACCTGCACGCCCTCGATCCCCTCCAGGGCGTCGCGCACCTCGTCCCGGTGGGACGCGTCGGAGACGTTGCAGCTCACGTCGACCACCACGTGGTCGGCGTGGGACTCGACGACGTCGAGGGCGGTCACCGCCGCGCCCGCGGTGGCCGCCGCCACGGCGAGCTCGCTGGTGACGGTCAGGCCGGCGGGCGCCTGCACGCGCAGGATCATCGAATATCCGGGACTGGGCGTTGCCATGGTTCCTCCGTGGAAGTTCGGGACGGGAATTTCAGCCACATAATGGAATGAAAATTCCGTATTATGGATATTATGGAAGACTTGTAGTGATGGCAAGACTCGTCGGTGACTCGTGTCACAGTACGTCGCCCCGCAGGAGCGGAGGCGGCGGCGAGCCGCCCACGACCGACGGAGGACCACGCAACCATGACCACACGACCTGCATCGGGCGGCGTCCAATCGGTGGAGCGGGTGTTCGAGCTCCTCGAGGTGATCACCGCCGCGGGCGGCGAGATGTCGCTGAGCGAGCTCTCCGCCGCCGTGAAGCTGCCGCTGCCCACGATCCACCGGCTGCTGCGCACCCTGGTGCCCTCCGGCTACGTCCGCCAGCTGCCCAACCGCAACTACGCGCTCGGGCCGCGGCTGATCCTGCTGGGGGAGGCCGCCGGGCGCCAGTTCGGCTCCGCGGCCCGGGGCCGGCTCGACGAGCTGGTCCGCGAGCTCGGCGAGTCGGCGAACATGGCCGTGCTCGACGGCCAGGAGGTCGTCTACATCGCCCAGGCGCAGTCCCAGCGCTCGATGCGGATGTTCACCGAGGTGGGCCGCCGCGCGGACACCCACGACACCGGTGTGGGCAAGGCCATGCTCGCGACGCTGCCCGACGACCGGGTCCGGGCCATCGTCACCGCCACCGGCATGGCGACGCCCACGCCCAGGAGCATCAGCACCCTCGAGGAGCTCTTCGCCGACCTCGAGCGGATCCGGGAGCGCGGCTACGCGATCGACGACGAGGAGCAGGAGCTCGGCGTGCGCTGCTACGCGATGGCGGTGCCCGGGGCGCCGACGCCCACGGCGATCTCCGTCTCCGGGCCCGTGTCCCGGGTGGACGAGGACTTCGGCCGCCGCGCCGTGCCCGTGCTGCGCCGGGCGGCCGAGGCGATCGCCGCGGAGCTCATGCCCGTCAGGGCCTGAGCCGCGGCCCCGGCGCACCGGAGCCCGGGCGGCGGGCTCCCTGCGGCGCCGGGGACCCCGGCGCCGCAGGAAGTCGACGGCGGGCCCGCGCCGGGGAGTCAGGGCGCGGCCGATCCGCCGGGGTCGGCCGAGGTCCGGCAGACCCGGGCGTCGACGATCTCGCCGGCGGCGGTGATCACGGGGACCTCGTTGCCGTCGCAGTCCACGAGCTTGCCGTCCCGGATGGTGTCGCCCTCCTGGAGGTGGTCCTGGAGGTGCTCGAGGCTCTCGTAGCGGACGGCGCGCACCGGGGCGTTGGCGAAGACCGACCCGGTGCCCCGCGGCGGATTGCCGGTGCGGATCTCGTTGAAGAGGATGTTCAGCAGGATCGCCATCACGGCCGCCGAGCTGATCCCGGAGTGGAAGATCGTCTCGAACCAGGCCGGGAAGTTCGCGTAGATCTCGGGCACGGCGATGGGCAGCATGCCGAACCCGAGGGAGGTGGCGACGATGATCAGGTTGGCGCCGTTGCCGAAGTCCACCTTCGCCAGGGTCCGGATGCCGGAGGCGGCCACGCTGCCGAAGAGTACGATGCCGGCCCCGCCGAGCACGGGCGGCGGGACCGCCGCGACCACCCGGCCGAGGACGGGCAGCAGGCCCAGGGTCACGAGGATGAAGCCGCCGGCCGTGACCACGAAGCGGCTCTTGACGCCGGTGATGGCCACGAGCCCCACGTTCTGGGCGAAGGCGCTCTGGGTGAAGCCGTTGAAGACCGGCGCCAGGGCCGAGGAGGCCATGTCCGCGCGGAGGCCGTCGGCGATGCGCTTCTTGCCGACCTTCGTGTCCACGATCTCGCCGACCGCGATGATGTCGGCGGTGGTCTCGGTGAGGGTCACGAGGATGACGATGAACATCGAGAGGATGGCCGCCACCTCGAACACGGGCGGACCGAAGGCCAGCGGCTGCGGGACGGCGAAGATGTCACCGCTGAGCACCTGGCTGAAGTCGGCCATGCCCAGTGCCGCCGCCGCGGCGGTGCCGAGCACCAGGCCGATGAGGATGGACAGCCGGGAGACGGCGGCGCTGCCCAGCTTGGAGAGCAGCATGATGATCAGCAGGGTCAGGCCCGCCAGCGCGAGGTTGCCGATCGAGCCGTAGCCGGGGGCCTGCGCGTTGCCGCCCATGGCCCAGCGGGCGGCCACCGGGAACAGCGTGAGACCGATGGAGGTGATCACCACGCCGGTGACGACCGGCGGGAAGAAGCGGATGATGCTCACGAAGAACGGGGTGATCAGGAAGCCGATCACGGAGGCGGCGATGACGGCGCCGAAGACCGCCTGGATGCCGCCGCCGCCCTGGACGATGGCCGTCATGGTGGCCACGCCGGCGAAGGAGGTGCCCTGCACGAGCGGCAGCTGCGAGCCGAAGAACCTGATGCCCCACGACTGCAGGACCGTGGCGAGGCCGCCCACGAAGAGCGAGGCCGCGATGAGCAGACCCTGCTCCTGGGGCGTCATGCCGGCGACGCCGCCGATGATGAGCGGCGGCGCGATGATGCCGCCGTACATGGTGAGCACGTGCTGCAGCCCGTACCCGAGGCTCCTGCCCACGCCGAGGTGCTCGTCCTCCGGGCGGGCGCGGGTGGTGGCGGGCGGCTCGGCGGTGCGTGACCTGGCCATGGTGTTCTCCTAGGGATCCTGGTGACGGGAGAGGCCCGGTGCCGGCGTCGGGGCGGGACCGGGGCGGAGCGAGGAGGTGGAGAGGACCGCGGTGCGCGGTGGGCGCCGCGGGGGCACCGGGGTGTGCGGGCGGCCGGTGCGCCGCCCGCAGGAGGACGCGGGGGTCCGTCGTCGTCGTGCGCGGACGGCGACGACGGACCCCGCACCCGGCGCCGCCGACGGCGGCGCCGGGGAGAGCCGGCTCAGCAGAAGCCGGCGATGCCCATCCAGGCGGCCTCGTGCTCCGCGGCGCCCCTGCGCTGGATCGTGGCCTCGATGAGCCCGTAGGGGCGGTCGGCCGCCCAGTGGGTCTCCTTGTCGTTCTCGAGGCCGCAGAAGCCGAGGTCGTACACGAAGTGGTGCTTGTTCGGGCAGGAGAACTTGATCTCGTCGATCTCCGGGTGGGCCTCGATGACGGCCTTGCCCATCAGGTAGAGGGTCTCCTGGAGGGCCTTGGAGTAGTGGTCGGTGAACTTGGTGAGGATGATCCGCTTGACGTCCTCGTAGACGGCGTCGAAGTCCACCTCCGTGGTGTTGTAGCGCCACCGGGTGGCGATGTCGGTGGACATGATCCGGTCCTCGGTCTCGGGCAGGACCGTGTACCTGTCCTTCGGGTAGCCGGTGAAGCCGGACTGCGTGGACTTCAGGACGGTCAGGTCCTTGAACCCGGAGATCACCGTGCGCTCCTCGCCCTCGGCGACGACCACCGCGGTGCGCACCTCGTCCTTGTGCTGCACGAAGCAGTGGTCGTGGTCGTCGATCCGGTTCCACGCGTACTCCTGGGCGGCCCAGCGTCCGCCCGTGATCCACTCGAACTCGCCGGTGAAGTGGCCGGCGAGCCGCAGCAGGAACTGCTCGGGGGAGTCGATGCCGTACTGCTGGGCGAAGGCGAACACGGTCTGCTTCTGCGTGTCCGTGGGCACGCAGTGGGCGTTGTCGCCGCGGGTGTGCACCTCCTCGAGGTCCCCGCGAAGCTGCGAGGTGACCACGAGATCACGGATCTCGTGGCGGTCGGTGTCGCGGTTGATGCGCACGACGTGGTTCTCGGCCTTGCCGTACTGGTTCCTGCCCAGGACGACGGTGTCCGTGGGCTGCTCGGTGACGACGTCGGTCATGACGTTCCTCCTGGCGATCTGGTGTCAGCTGATCGGGGCGGTCGAAGACGGGCGGGCCCGCCAACTCCTGGGTCAACTGCCCCGGTAGGTGGAAAAGGCGAACGGGCTCAGCAGGAGCGGCACGTGGTAGTGCCGCTCCTCGGCCTGCACCGTGAAGTTCACCGTCACGAACGGGTAGAACGTCGGCTGGTTCCTGCCGGCGAAGTACTGCCCGGTGGCGAAGGTGATCCGGTAGTCGCCGGATTCCAGGGTCTCTGGGCCCAGTTCGGGCACGCGGCCGTCCTCGTCGGTCTCGGCGGTCGCGATGGAGGTGCCGTCGGCGGCCTCGAGGGCCACGGCGACGCCCCGGGCGGGGGTGCCGGTGACGGAGTCGAGGACGTGGGCGGTGACGTAGCTCATGGGGTGACGAGTCCTTCGAGTCGGAGGAGGGCGATCTCGCGCAGCTGGTCGGCGACCACGGTGCGCTCGGTCCCGGTGTCGTGCTGCAGGCGCTCGGAGAGCTGCTGCAGGATCTCCTCGGGGGTGCGCCCGGCGGCGCGGATGAGGAAGACCTGGCCGAACTTCTCCTCGTAGGCGCGGTTGCCCTCCCGCAGGCGCCGCTGGACCTCGGTGTCGGAGGGGTCCACGGCCGGCTGCTCCGCCCGGGACAGGCCGGCCTCCGCGCTGTCGCCCTGGGGGCGCTCGCCGATCCGGGGGTGGTGGGACAGCGCCCGGTCGATCTCCTCGTCGCTGAACGGCCTCGCCGCGTCACGGGCCCTGCCGAGCAGGGCATCATGGTGCCAGTAGGGGCGGGCGTCCGCCACGGCCTCCAGCCAGCGCGGGATGTCGAGGGCCGGCCGGATCGCCTCGACCGCTTCCGGCCGGGGGAGGGAGTTGAACTCGATGAGATGCATCTGCTGCGCCGTCAGCCCTTCCATGATTCCGCAATGTGAAATAAATATTTCATTGAGCCCAGTGAACTGGATCACACGGTGCAAGTCAATGCTTCCATCCACGTGTTACCAAGTTCTTGCAGGAAGATGACCGCGGCGAAACTTTCGTTTCACCGCGGAGCGGCGACGCCGTCAGGGCGGGGAGGAGTGCGGGATGGACCGGCAGGGCGCAGTGGGGAACGGTCGGGAGACGGGCGGGGCCGCGAGGGTGCTGGTGGTGACCGGGGCCGGCTCCGGGATCGGCCGGGCGGTGGCGCGCAGCTTCCTGGCCGCCGGATGGGCGGTCGTGCTGAGCGGGCGGCGCCGGGAGCCCCTGGAGGAGACCGCCGAGGGCGCCCCCGGGGCCTGGATCGTGCCGATGGACGTGGCCGACGCGCAGAGCGTGTCCGAGGCCTTCCGGGAGATCTCCCGCCTCGCGGGGCGGATCGACGTGCTGTTCAACAACGCGGGGACCTTCGGGCCGCGCGGGGAGGTGGACGAGATCGACCCCCTCGAGTGGCAGCGCACCCTGCAGGTGAACCTCACCGGGACCTACCTGTGCGCGGCCGAGGCCTTCCGGATCATGAAGCGGCAGCGCCCCGGCGGCGGGCGGATCATCAACAACGGCTCGATCTCCGCCCACGCCCCCCGGCCGCTGTCCGCGGCCTACACCGCGAGCAAGCACGCCGTCACCGGTCTCACCCGGTCCCTGGACCTGGACGGCCGTCCGTACGGGATCACCTGCGGGCAGATCGACATCGGCAACGCGGCCACGGAGCTGCTCGCGGGCCTGGGGACGGACGGCGGCGCCCTGCAGGCCGACGGCTCCCTCCGCCCGGAGCCCAGCTTCCCCGTGGAGGAGGTGGGGCGTGCGGTGCTGATGATGGCCGAGCTCCCCGCCGCCGCCACGGTGAACTCGCTCGTGCTCACCGCCTCCGGGATGCCGTTCGCCGGCCGCGGGTGAGCGGAGGGGGTCGGGGCGCCGAGAGTCCCATCGGGCCGCGCGGGGCTTGTTCGACGTGCCGCCCGGAGAGGCCCCTCCGGACCGTGCGGAGGGGCCTCCGGGCTGTGGGGCGGCCGTTCAGCCGGCCAGTCGGCGCCGGAGCCCGGCCACGTGGCCCTCGGCCTGCACGTTGTGCTCCGCCGATTCGACGGTGCCGTCCTCACCGATGACGAAGGTCGATCGGAGCGGGCCGATCCGGGTCTCCCCGCCGACCGTCTTCTCCCCCCAGGCGCCCCACGCGCGGGCGGTGGCCGCGTCCGGGTCCGAGAGCAGCCGGTAGGGAAGGCGGTGCTCCTGCGCGAAGCGCCGCAGGGTCTCGGGGTCGTCCCCCGAGATCCCCAGCACGGTGCAGCCCAGCGCCTCGAGGGAGGCGAGGTTGTCGCGGAAGTCGCACGCCTCGGACGTGCAGCCGGGGGTGAAGGCCTTCGGGTAGAAGTAGACGATCACCTTCCGGCCCCGCAGCCCGGACAGCCGCACCTCCTGGCCCTCGTGGTCGGTGAGCGTGAAGTCGGGGGCCTGCCGGCCGGTCCGGATCTGCGGTGCCATGGGTGCTCCTGAGTGTTCCCGGGGATGGTGGTCGATGCGGCGCGGCGGGCTACGGGAGTCGGGCCGAGAGGCGGCCCACGGCGGCCCCGACGCAGGCGGAGGACACCGCCAGCACCCACAGCGGGGTGGTGCGGGCCGCGGGGTGCGGGGGCAGGGCCAGATCGGGGTCGCAGTCGGCGCCGGTGTAGCTGAAGAAGGACGCGTGGGCGGCGGAGGCCGGGCTGGCGTTCATGGTGACTCCTTCTAGTTCGTAATGTGGAATAATAATTCCGTATGACGAAACATAAGGTGGAGTCGAGAGGGAGTCAAGGGTGAGCTGGCCGTTGTCACACTGCGGGACCGCCGGGTGCGACCTCCCGCCGGCGGTCCACCGGGCGCGAGGGCGCCCGCTCAGGCGCGGAAGGTCAGCTCGGTGCAGAGGTCGTCGCCGAGCTGGAAGCGGCGCACCGGGGCCCGCAGCGCCCCGGAGAGGTGGTCCGCGCCGCGGAACCTGATGCCGGGCACGCCGTCGCCGATGAGCATGGGCGCGGTGGTGAGGTAGAGCCGGTGCAGCGTCCCGGCCTCGAGGAAACCCGAGACCGTGCGTCCCCCGCCCTCCACGAGCACCCGGTCCAGGCCGCGGGCCGCGAGCGCGGCCAGCACGTCCTGCGGATCCAGCCGGCGAGGTGCGGCCGGCACGCGCAGCACGACGACGTGCGGGGCGAGCTCCGCCGGCACGGCGGCGCCGGAGCCCACGACCCACACGGTGGGGGCCACGCCGTCGGTGAGCACGGCCGAGCCGGCCGGGGCGCGCGCCGAGGGGTCGAGGACCACCCGGGTGGGATGGCGTCCGGGCACCGCCCGGACGGTCAGCCGGCAGTCGTCGGCGGCGACCGTCCCGACCCCCACGACCACGGCGTCCACGAGCGCGCGCAGCCGGTGCAGGTGCTCCCGGTCCTCGGGGCCGGTCACGTACTCGGCGTGCCCGGTGCGCGAGGCGATGAACCCGTCCAGGCTCTGCCCGAGCTGGGCGATCACCAGCGGCCCCCGGTGCGCCACGAGGGGCCCGTAGCGTTCGGCGAGCTCCGGCCCGGCCGAGGGGTCCACCCGGCCGGCCAGCAGCTGCTCCCACGCCCCGGCGGCCCCGGCCGCGGGGGGTCCTGCCGCCGGGCGGGGGCTCCCGGTCACGGGCTCAGCCCCGGGTGAGGAACCGGTCCCGGGCGGTCTCCCCGGCGATCGCCCGCAGCCGGTGGTACTGGTCGGCGGCGCCGGCCTCGAGGCCCCGCAGCTCCTCGGCGTCCAGGCGCGGATCCGACGGGGCGAGCTCGAGCAGGGTGACCCACATGCTGCGCTTGGCCACCACCAGGGACTGCAGCATCTCCAGCTCCCCGTGGGCGGCGATCCCCGCCCGTTCCCGGATCCGGCTCAGCGGGTTGAGCCGGGACGCGATGCCGGTGGCCGTGCCGAGCCCCTTGGCCACCTTGCGCCGGGTGGCGCCCAGCCGGTCGAGCATCGCCTCGAGGTGCCCGATGTCGTCCTGGATCTCCCGGACGAACCGGGCGAACCGGTCCTCGTAGGAGGTGCCGGCCCAGGTGCGGGCCGCCTCGTCGAAGAGCCGCACCCCGGACAGGGCGCCCATGTAGTGCCCGAGCATGTAGGCCTCGAGCTTGTCCCCCTGCAGCCGTGCCCCCTCGGTGCCGCCGGTCTCGACCTGCTCGCTCATCTGCTTCTCCTCTGGTCCTCTGCGCGTCTGCTGGTGCATCTGCTGGTGCGTCTGCTCGTGCGTGTACGGGTGCGGGTGCGGATGCGTCCTGCGGGTCCGCGCGGGCGGCCCGGGTGCGCCGTCCGCCGCCGGGCCCCGCCGGCCGGGGCCGGTCCTCCAGCGTACTGACTGGGCCGCCGCGCCGGGAGGAGGTCCGGGCCGGGAGCGCCGGGGCCGCCGCCGCAGCACGACATCATAAGCGGTATGACTATCATGGGCGCATGACTGAGAACCCGAACGGCACCCCGGACCCCGACGAGCAGGAGACCCTCGGCGCCTCCAGTCCCGAGCCGGGCAGCGGGCTCGACCGCGACCCGGACGAGTGGGCCACGGGCGAGGAGCCCATGACCAGCGCCCAGCGCAGCTATCTGGACACGCTGGCCCGCGAGGCCGGGGAGGAGCTGCCCGCGGACCTCACGAAGGCGGAGGCCTCCAAGCACATCAACCGCCTGCAGGACCGCAGCAAGCGCGTCCAGGACCAGTAGGTCCGGGCGGGGAGGGAGAGCGCCGTGAAGATCGTCGTCCTGGGCGCCACCGGCAACGTGGGCACCGCCCTGCTGCGGCGGCTGCACGCCGCCCCCGAGGTCACGCAGATCGTCGGGGTCTCCCGGGAGGGCCCGGAGCGGGACGGCGAGCCGTACGACGGCGTCGAGTGGCACACCGTCGACGTCGCCGAGAAGGAGTCCACCGGCCGGCTCGCGGAGATCCTGCGCGGGGCGGACGCGGTGGTCCACCTGGTGTGGCTGATCCGCCCCAACCGGGACTTCGCGCTCATGCACCGCACCAACGTCGACGGACTGGTCCACGTGCTCGACGCCGTCGTCCTGGCCGGCGTGCCCCAGGTCGTCTATCCGTCCTCCCTCGGCGCCTACAGCCGCGGCCCCAAGGACCGCCGCGTGGACGAGTCCTGGCCCGTGGGCGGGGTGGACACCTCCCACTACAACGTCCAGAAGGCCGAGACGGAGGCGCTGCTCAACCGGTTCGAGGAGGCCCACCCCGGGGTCGTGGTGACCCGGCTGCGGCCCGGCTTCCTGTTCCAGGCCGGCGCCGCCCCCGAGATCGGGGACTACTTCTTCGGCGCCCTCGTGCCCAAGGGTCTCATCGCCCGGCTGCGCCTGCCGGTGCTGCCGTTCCCGGAGAGGTTCCGCTTCCAGACCCTGCACACCGACGACGTCGCGGACGCGTTCTGGCGGGTCATCCAGCACCGCGCCGGCGGGGCGTTCAACGTCGCGGCCGAGCCCGTGCTCGGTCCCGACGGCGTGGCCCAGGTGCTCGGCGCCAAGCGCGTCCTGCCCGTTCCGCCGGCCCTCGTCCGGGCGCTGGTGGCGATCACCTACCGGCTGCGGCTGCAGCCCACCGATCCCGGCTGGATCGACCTCGCCGACGCCGTGCCCGTCATGGACACCACGCGGATCCGCGAGGTGACGGGGTGGTCCGAGACCGTGAGCTCGCTCGAGGCGCTCCGGCAGCTCGTCGACCACCTCGACGGCCGCGAGGGCCTCGGCAACCGGGAGCACCGTCCCAAGTCGCCGCTGGTGTAGGCCCGGCGGGGATCCCGGAAGCTCGCGATGACCGCGTCCGGTTCCACGTTCGACCCGCCGTCCACCCCGGCGCCGCTGCGCCGCAACGAGGTGGTCCTGCCCGTCAGTGATCCCGGCGCCGGAGCAGGGCCAGCGCCGCGCTGATCAGCACCATGGCGCAGGCCGCGCCGATCGCGGCGGCGAAGGCGCCCCGGTGCCCGGCGGTCTCGGCCACGAGCCCGGCCAGCGCCGCCCCCACGGCCGTGCCCAGCACCACCCCGCTCGCCAGCATCGTCATGACCGTGCCCAGCCGCTCCGGGCGGGCGACGTCCCCGCCGATCGTGTAGATCGTGACCATGGTGGGGCCCACGGGCAGGCCGACGAGCAGCAGCACCGCGAGCATCGGCACGATGTCGCCGGGCAGGAGGAACAGCAGGCTCAGGACGGCCATGGCGCCCGCGCTGGCCACCCAGCGGGCGGCGGGCCGGAAGCGCTGCGGCCACCAGGCCACGGACAGGGCCGCGGCCGCGGAGCTGATGCCCAGCACGGCGTAGAGCAGCCCGGCAGCGCTCTGGGCGCCGAACTCGCCGCCGAAGGCGCTCAGCGCGTTCTGCACGGCCCCGAAGAACGTGCCCATGGCCACCATCCCGAGCACGGGGAGCAGGACGAGGACCCGGTCCCGGCCGGGACCGGGCGCGGCCGCCGCCCGGCGCCGCGGTCGAGGAGCGGCCGGCGCCGCGCGGTGCGTGGGGTGCACGGCGAAGCACGAGACCATGGTGAGGGTCAGCACGGCGGCCAGGACGAAGGGGGTCCACGGGGCGAGCAGGGACGCCAGCAGGCCCACGAGGGCGGGGCCGAGCACGAAGGTCAGCTCGTCGGCGGTGGACTCGTAGGACAGCGCGGTGTCCAGCTCCTGCCGGTCGCCCCCGGTCAGCCCGCGCCAGCGGACCCGGGCGAGCGGGCCCACCTGGGGGCAGGTGGCGCCCACCAGCAGCGCCGCCGCCACGAGCAGCGGCACGGCCGGCCCGGCCGGGTCCGTGCCGGCGTGGGCGGTGACCAGCAGCACGCCGATGGCCACCGTGTGGGCGAGGGCCGAGACCAGCAGCACCGCCCGCTGGCCCACCCGGTCGGCGAGGTGGCCCATCAGGGGCCCGCCCAGGGCCGATCCGATCCCGACGGCGCCGGCGGCCGCCCCGCCCACGGCGTAGGAGCCGGTGACGGCGGTGGCGAGGGTCAGGGCCCCGACGGTGATCATGGCCAGGGGCAGGCGGGCCACGAAGGCGATCGGCAGGAAGCCCCGGCCGCCCAGCTCGAGGAGCCGCCCGTAGCGGCCGCCGGAGCGTCGCGCGGCCCGGCGGCCGGTGCCGCGGCGCCGCTCGGCGGCCCGTTCCGCGGCGGGTTGCTCGGCGGCGGTCGGCACGGCGGCGGTCGGCACGGTGGCGGTCGGCACGGTGGTGGGCTGCTCGGCGGTGGGCTGCTCGGTGGCGGGCTGCTCGGTGGCAGGGGACTCCGTCGCACGGCGGGCGGCGGGATGGCCCACCGGGGCCTCGGAGGTCGTGCCGACGGGGGCGGAGGGGGAGTGCAGGGGGTTCACGGGTGTCCTCGAAGACTGTGCGCACCGTCCCCCCTCCCGGTGCGCCCGACCCGGACGAACGTGCCCAGTCTACCCGGCGGCCGGGCGCAGGGAACGGTCCCCGGAGGTGACCTCCGCCGCGCCCACCTCCGAGGAGACGTACAGGCACGGGCGGTCCTCGGGGACCGTGGCGCAGACCGTCGCCGCCGTCAGCTCCTCGGGGTCGCGCTCGTCGGCGCCGGCCACCGCGGGGGTCCACCACTCGGCGTCCGGGACCGAGGCCTCGATCGCGCCCGCGCCGGTGGTGATCGCCACCCGCCGCGGGGCGTCGCCGAGGATCCGCACCTCGGTGGCCCCCACCTCCGTGTGCACGTCCACGTCCTCGCGCACCCGGGCGCCGTCGACCAGGACGGTGCCCACCTCCGAGGCCGCCCACAGGCTCCGGGCGCTGCCGCCCATCTGCACCACGCCGGCCTCGGTGTCGAGCCGGACGTCGCCGAAGTCGCCCCGGGCGGAGAGGGTCCCGGCGTCGCCGGAGAGCCGCAGGTCCACGGGGTCGTCGTCGGCCGGGACCGTGACCCGCACCTGCATCCCGCCGCCGGTGCCGATCCAGGACCCGGTCGGGGGAGCCGTCACGGTCAGCCGCCCGTCCTGCACCAGCGGCTCGGGCGCCCGGTCCAGGCCGATGCCGGCGTACACGGCCTCGACCCGCAGATCGGGCACGTCGGCGGTCACGACCTCGACCACGGCGGAGCGGCCGTCGACGGCGACGGTGTCCACGGGCGCGGTCACGGTCGTGTCCACCCGCCGCTCCTCGATCGACAGCGACGCGGCCATGGCCGCCCCGCCGCCGGCGAGCAGCAACAGGGCCCCCAGGCCGCCGAGCACGGCGGTGGGGACGAGCCAGGCGGTGCGCTCGTTCGGCCCGACGGCGTCCGGGGCGGGGCGCTGCGGGAGGTCGTGGGGGGTGTCGTGGGCGGCGTCGTGGGCGGCGGGCTGCCCGGGGACGGGGTGCTCGGGGTGGGTGCTCATGGCCGGAACTCCTGGTGGGGCGGGTGGACGGACGTGGGGTGGCCGGGCCCGGGGTCGGGGTAGCCGAGGTAGCGCAGGACCGCGCGGACGCGGCGGTTGCCGCCGTCCTCGTGCGCGAGGCCGAGCTTGGTGAACACGGACCGGATGTGCTTCTCCACCGAGGACTCGGTGAGGAACAGGTTCGCGGCGATCGAGGCGTTGGACAGGCCCTGGGCCATCAGCCCGAGCACCTCGTGCTCCCGCGGGGAGAGCAGCTCCAGGTCCTGCCGGTGCCGCGAGCGCACCAGCAGCTGGGAGACCACCTCCGGGTCCAGGACGGTGCCGCCGGCACCGACCGTTCCCACGGACTCGAGGAACTGGTCGACGTCGGCCACCCGGTCCTTGAGCAGGTAGCCCAGCCCGTCCCGGCGGGAGGCGATCAGCTCGGAGGCGTAGCGCTCCTCGACGTACTGGGAGAGCACGAGCACCGCGATCCGCGGGTGCTGCGAGCGGACGAGGACGGCGGCGCGGATCCCCTCGTCCGTGAAGGTCGGCGGCAGCCGCACGTCCACCAGGGCGAAGTCCGGCTCGTGCTGCTCGACGGCCTTCAGCAGGCCCTCCGCGGTGTCCACGTCGGCGACCACCTCGTGCCCGGCCTCGGTGAGCAGGCGGACCAGGCCCGCGCGCAGGAGGACGGCGTCCTCGGCGATGACGATGCGCATCAGGATCCCTCCCCCCGGGCGACCGGCAGCTCCACGGTCAGCTCGGTCGGCCCGCCCGCGGGCGAGTCGAGGAAGAAGTGCCCGCCCGCGGAGCGGATCCGGTCCGCGATCCCGGACAGCCCGCCGCCGGGGACCACCACGGCACCGCCGCGGCCGTCGTCGGCGATCCGGGCGACCACCCGGGTGCCCCCGGCGGGGTCGGACTCGAGCCCGACCCGCACCGAGGCGGCGTCCGCCCCGGAGTGCTTGACGACGTTGGCCAGGCCCTCGGAGACCGCGAAGTACACGGCCGCCTCGGTCTCGGGGGCCAGGCGGGGCACGCGCACGTCCACGGCGACCGGCACGGGCGACTGGGCGGCCACCGCGGACAGGGCCGCGTCCAGGCCCCGGTCCTCCAGCACGGCCGGGTGGAAGCCCCGGGCCAGGCGGCGCAGCTCCGTGATCGCGGCCTTCGTCGTGGCGTGCGCCTCGCCGATGAGGTCCTTCGCCCCGGCGGGGTCGTGGTCGATCCGCCGCTGGGCCATCGACAGGTTCATGGCCACGGACACCAGCTGCGGCTGCACGCCGTCGTGCAGGTCGCGCTCGATCCGGGAGCGCTCGGTCCGGGCCCCGCGGACGGCGGTCTCCCGGGCCGCCGCGGCCTCGGCGGCCCGCCGGCGCAGCTCCGCCGCCTCGTCCACGCGCAGCAGCAGCCGGGACAGGCCCCGGTGGGCGGCCACGGAGAGCACGAGCAGGAGCACCCCGAGCAGCGCGAGCGTGATCCCGGCCAGCGCCACGGCCCAGTCCGGCCACGTGCCGACCAGCTCGGAGGGCCAGACCGGGTTGGACTCCGCGGCGTAGAGGGGGGCCAGGGCCAGCGCCACGGCGGCGCCGGTGCCGGCGAGGGCGCCGACCGCCACCCAGCCCAGGACCGTGGTCAGGAGCAGGTGCAGCAGGCCGGTCCAGAACGCGGGGTCGGAGACGTCCAGCCACCACTGGTGCGGGATCCGCCACCCGTCGGCGCGCGGGGAGCGGCGCCGGTGCGGGGCCGGCAGGTGCAGCCCGAACGCCGCCTGCGTCCGGCGGCGCTCGACCCACTCGATCCCGCGGACGGCGTAGATCGCGGCGACCAGCAGCACCACGCCCACGAGGGCGGCGAGCGAGGCGAGGCCCGCGGTGACCAGGGACACGAGGGCGGTCAGCCACAGGGTGCCGAGGGCGGCGTCGACCACCAGGTCGGTGCCGCCGAAGAACAGGGTCCTGGCGGACCACGGCCCCCACTCGCGGCCGCCGGTGCCGCCGGCGGGGACGGCGGGCCGGGACCCGGAAGCGGCGCGGTGGGCGGCGCCGTCGGCCGCCGTCCCGGGGTCGGAGGTGTGCCCGGCGCCGCTCCACGGTGCGGGCGGCAGGGGCCGGGTCTCGTGCGGTGTGCTCATGGCTCTCAC
Organism: Kocuria turfanensis; assembly: GCF_001580365.1. Taxonomy (NCBI): domain Bacteria; kingdom Bacillati; phylum Actinomycetota; class Actinomycetes; order Micrococcales; family Micrococcaceae; genus Kocuria; species Kocuria turfanensis. Next base: position 2,867,496 of record NZ_CP014480.1, read on the forward strand.
GCTACGGTCGGCCGGCTCCTCCCGACTGCGACGTTCTCCACCTGTTACGGGTGGGGTTTTCCGCACCGCCGCGGCCCGGCCCGGGGAGGCCGCCTCCCGCCGACGGGCGGCCGACCCGTCCGGCGGTGCACCGCACCGCGCCGTCATGTGACGCATGTCATTGACCTGGATCACATTTTTCCCTACCGTTTTCATTAGTTAGAAGCAGGTTTCCACGATGCGGTAAATGTCGGGTCGATCCTCGGTCCGGCGTCCTCGGCGCGACCACCCGGCCTCTGCCCCTCGCGCTGCGCCGCACTCCTCCCGCGGCCCCGGAGCACGACCGGGTGCCCGCCCGCACCTGTCGTCCCTGCGCACTCCGGCGGGAACGGCGCCCCGGGCGGCGGCCGCGCCGATCGTCGCAAGGAGGCGACCGATGACCAGCAACACCTCCACCGGGCATCTCTCCCAGGCGCTCGCCGGGCTGCCCCGCTTCACGCAGGACCCCGCCGAGCTCGAGCTCGTCCGGACGGATCGTTCGGGCTACGTCCCCCCGACCCTGCCGGACGGCGTCGTCCAGGCCGAGTCGGTGCAGGACGTGGTCCAGACCCTCACCCTGGCGAACGAGCACCGCATCCCCGTGGTGCCGCGCGGCGCGGGCACCGGCCTCGCGGCCGGTTCCTCGGCGTGCCGCGGCGAGATCGTCCTGGACGTGCGGCGGATGAACCGGATCCTGCGGATCGACCCGGTCGAGCAGATCGCGGTCGTGGAGCCGGGAGTGCTCAACGCCGACCTCAACGCGGCCGCGGGCGAGTACGGCCTGTTCTACGCCCCGGACCCCGCGAGCACCGCCATCTGCTCCATCGGCGGCAACATCGCGACCAACGCCGGCGGCATGCGCTGCGCCAAGTACGGCGTGACCCGCGAGTCGGTGCTCAGCCTCACGGTCGTCCTCGCCGACGGCCGGGTGCTGGTGACCGGGACGGAGACCATCAAGGCCGTGACCGGCTACGACATGAACGCCCTGTTCATCGGCTCCGAGGGCACGCTGGGCGTCGTGGTCGAGGCCACGCTGCGGCTGCGGCCGGCGCCGGTGGCCACCGCCACCGTGGCCGCGTACTTCCGGGACGTCGCGGCGGCGGCGGCGGCGGCCTCGGCGGTGGTCGCGGCCCGGGCCACCCCGTCGGTCCTCGAACTCGTGGACGGGCCGACCCTGGGCGCCATCGACCTCGCCACCGGCACCGACCACCGCCGCCGCGGCGAGGCCTTCCTGCTCGCGCAGACCGACGGCTTCGGCGCCGAGATCGAGCGCGACGTGGTGCTGCGGGCCATCGAGCCCTTCGCGGAATCGGTCCTGATCGCCGAGGACCCGGTGGAGGCCGAGGCCCTGGTCCAGGCCCGCCGGGACGCGATCCCCTCGCTGGAGAAGCTGGGCCGCACCTCCATCGGGGACGTCGGCGTGCCGCGCAACCGACTGGCCGAGATCGTCACCGGGATCCAGCAGATCTCGCAGGACACCGGCGTCGACATCTACACGGTCGCCCACGCCGCCGACGGCAACCTGCACCCGATGATCGTCGTCGCCGAGCACGAGTCCATCACCCAGGGCGCCCCGAAGGACGCCCTCGGCCGGATGTTCGAGCTCGCCCGGAGTCTCGGCGGCACCCTGACCGGCGAGCACGGTGTCGGGCTGCTCAAGCAGGACTGGTTCACCGCCGAGGTCGGGGAGGTCTCGCGCGACCTCCAGCACCGCATCAAGCGCGCCTTCGACCCGAACAACATCCTGAACCCGGGCAAGGCCATCTGACCCCGGCCACCGCCGACCGACCACGCCGCGGCGGCCCGGACCCGCGCAGGGGCCCGGGCCGCCGCACGTCTCCCCGCACCCCGCACCCCGGTCAGAAAGGACCTCTCCGTGGACAACCTCGCTGTGCTGAGCCTCCTGGCTCTGTCGCCCATCCTCCTGGTCGGCGTGCTCCTGGCCGGATTCCGGTGGCCCGCGAAGTACGCCATGCCGGTGGGCTACGTCGTCGCCGTCGTGGTGGCGCTGCTCGTGTGGCGGATGAGCTTCGCCGGCGTCCTCGCGGCCACCGTCGAGGGCCTGATCGTGGCCGTGACGCTCCTCTACATCGTCTTCGGCGCCCTCCTGCTGCTCTCGACCCTCACCGTGGGCGGCGCCATGGCCACCATCCGGGCCGGCTTCGACAACATCTCCGCCGACCGGCGGGTGCAGGCCATCATCATCGGCTGGCTCTTCGGCTCCTTCATCGAAGGGGCCTCCGGCTTCGGCACCCCCGCCGCCGTGGTCGCCCCGCTGCTGCTGGCGATGGGCTTCCCGGCGATGGCGGCGGTCATGGTGGGACTGATCATCCAGAGCACCCCGGTGAGCTTCGGGGCGGTCGGCACCCCCATCCTCGTCGGTGTGGCCAACGGCCTGGGCGGCGACCCGGCGGTGACCGACCGGGCCGCGGAGCTCGGGCTCACCATGCCGGAGTTCGTCTCCGAGATCGGCTTCTACGTGGCGGCGATCCACGCCGTCGTCGGCCTGCTCATCCCCCTGATCCTCGTGTGCATGCTGACCGGCTTCTTCGGCCCGGAGCGGCGGTTCCGCGACGGTCTCGCGGTGTGGCCCTTCGCCCTGTACGCCTCCGTGGCCATGACGGTCCCGTACGTGCTGGTGGCGCGGTTCCTCGGCCCGGAGTTCCCCTCGCTGTTCGGCGGGCTGATCGGCCTGGTCCTGGTGATGTTCACCTCCAGCCGCGGCTTCCTCATGCCGAAGGACACCTTCGACTTCGGACCCCGGGAGGCCTGGCTCGACCGCTGGACCGGCACCATCGAGCCCACGAAGGCCGCCGACGTGTCGACGCACATGAGCCTGGTCCGCGCGTGGGCCCCGTACGTGCTGATGGCCGCCCTGCTGGTGGCCACCCGGGTCGTCGCCCCGCTGAAGGAGTTCCTGACGGGCATCGCGATCCCGTTCGAGAACCTCTTCGGCACCGGGATCACCACCAGCGTGCAGCCGTTCTACTCCCCGGCCTTCCTGCTGATCCTGGCGTCCGTCTTCGCCTACGTCCTGCACCGCATGAACGCGCGGGAGATCTCGCAGACCCTCAGGATCTCGGGACGCCAGCTGGCCGGGACCGCCGCGGCCCTGCTCTTCGCCGTTCCCCTGGTGCGGATCCTCATCCAGTCGGGGCCGGAGCTCAACGAGTCGGGGATCTCCAGCATGCCGGTCACCCTCGCCGAGGGCGCCGCCGCGCTCTCGGGCGGGGCCTGGCCGGTGATCGCGCCCTGGATCGGGGCCCTGGGCGCGTTCGTGGCGGGCTCGAACACCGTGTCCAACCTGACCTTCGCGCAGTTCCAGTTCTCGACCGGCGTCCAGATCGGCGTGCCGCCCGAGCTCGTGGTGGCCGCCCAGGCCGTCGGGGGCGCCGGCGGCAACCCGGTGGCCATCCACAACATCGTCGCGGCCTCCGCCACGGTGGGCCTGCTCGGCCGCGAGGGCGACCTGCTGCGCAAGACCGTGCTCGTGACCACCTACTACTGTCTGGCCGCCGGCGCGATCGCGTTCATCTTCATCCACGGGGTGGGGCTCAACCTGGGCACCGTCCAGCTCGTCCTGCTGCTCGTGGCGCTGGCCGTGCTGGCCCGCTGGATGATGCGCAAGAACGTCCCGGCGGAGCAGCGGGGCCCGGCCCGCTCCCGCGTCTGAGCAGGGCACGGCACCCTGGACGTGCGCGCCCGGGGGCCACGGTGCCGAAGGGCGGCGCTCCACAGGACGACGGCGACGACCTGCCGGCCGGTCACGGCGTGGCGGGGTGCATCCGGGAGACTGAGGGCATGGACGACGCAGCACAGCCCGCCGGCGACGGCGCCCACGACGAGCAGGACCTCGGCCCCGGGTCCCGCGGACGCGTCGCCGCCGACGGGACCCCGGCCGGCGAGGGCGGCCGTGGCCGGTGGGCGGGGGAGCGGGCCCGCGGCCACCGGGACGGTCCCGGCACGTCCCGCCGGGCGCGGGCACCGCGCGCGGGGCGCCGCCGGGACGCGCCGCTGGAGCAGCGCCGGCTCACCTACCCCGAGGTCGGGGCGACCGCCGGTGCGCTGCCGGCCGGCTACGACCACCTGGTGCGCTCCCGCGCCGTCGGCGTCGGGGAGGCTGCGTTCCGGGCGGCCGCCGAGCGGCTGATGGGCTGGGACATGCACCGGTCCGCGGGCTTCGAGGTGCGGCCCACGGCCGCGCGGGCCGCCCTCGGCGCCCGGGTGGTGCTGCGCCTGGGATGGGGGCCGCTGCGGCTCGAGGCGCCGTGCGAGGTCGTGCGCGTGCTCGACGAGCCCCGGCGGCAGGGCTTCGCCTACGGCACGCTGGAGGGCCACCCGGAGCGGGGCGAAGAGCTGTTCTGCCTGGACCTGCGCCCGGACGGCACGGTGGTGCTGAGCATCACCGCGTTCTCCCGCCCGGCCGCGTGGTGGGCCCGGGCGGGGGCTCCGGCGGCCCGGTGCGTGCAGGAACGGGTCACCCGGCGCTATCTGCGCGGTCTACTCTGACGGTCCCGGGCACGAGCCGCGCCCGGGCACGAGCCGCGCCCGGACGCGTGCCCGGGCGTCGCGGGGTCCCGGGGCGCCGGCGGACCGGCTCAGGCGGCGGGACGCAGCGGGCAGCGGCGCAGGCGGTGGTCCCGGAGGGTGGCCAGGCGCGGGATGTCGGTGCGGTCCTCCAGCAGCCAGAGCACCCCCAGGTGGGGCGCCACCTGGCTCACGGTGCCGGTGCAGCGCAGCTGCCGGTGCTCCCACACCTCGATCCGGTCGCCGGGCACCACCCGGGACAGGCCGAGGATCCAGCGGGCGGGCGCAGTGGTGGGGCTGGGCGCGGTCATGGGCGGCCCCCTTCCGGGTCGTGCGGCGGGACCCTCCCATCCTCGCCCCCGGATGTGGCCGTGGCGTTTCCGGGCGGTTGAGATCGGATGTCCGTCCCCGGCCGGCGCGCGGGCCCCGGGTTCAGTACTTGCGCAGCGCCACGCGCCCCTGCCCGGTCCACCGGGCCCGCAGCAGCGCGGAGACGTCCAGCAGCAGCTCCGTCAGCTCCGCGGAGCCCGGTCCCAGGGCGCGGACCACGAGCCCCGGCACCGGCAGCTCGGAGACCCCGCAGCGCAGCTGCGGCAGCCGCTGCTCGGCGGCGGCGAGCAGCTCGTGGACCTGGTCGACCAGGGCGCGGTCCACCCGCGGGTCCACCACCAGCAGGGAGCCCAGGTGCGTGCGGCCCTCCAGGAAGCCGAGCCCGGCCACGGCGTCCTCGGCGGGGCGCAGGCGGAGGTTGTCGAGCACCACCGTGGTCCCGTCCATCACCACCTCGGTGCGCAGGGCCACGCCGCGGTAGCGGAAGACCGTCCCGTCCGGTGCCCACCCGGGGGTGACCACCTCGCTCGCCACGAGACAGGCCGAGGGGTCCATCGACACGGTCGTGGACTGCACGTACTCGGCGTCCTCGTAGGCGATCAGCTGGTCCGGCAGGTACTCGAGCACCGCACCGGGGCCGAGCGCGATCCGCACGTCCTGGCGCGCCGGGGCTCCCGGGCTGCGGTAGACCTTGGTCGCCGACTGGGTGGTGACCAGGGCGGTGCCGGCGGCCTCCACCGCGACGTCGAGCTCGTAGCGGTCCCCGCCGAGGTAGCCGCCGCCGGGATTGACGACGACGAAGCACGGCTGCCCCGACCCGTCCAGGCGGTGCGGGCGCAGCACCCGCAGGGCCCCGGCGTGGAACTGCCGCACGGCCACGGTGCGCTCCCCGCGGGGTGCCAGGACCAGCGCGAGCCGCCCGGTCGGGGCGGGAGTCCCCGGCCCGGGCCCCGGCACGCGTCCCGGACCGGCCGCCGGGGCCGTGGGCGCGGTCACCGGGCCATGTCCAGCATCAGCACGTCGTGCCGGATCCACGCGAGGATCCGCTCGAGGCCCTCGTCCGTGCGGAGATTGGTGAAGCAGAACGGCCGGTCCCCGCGGAACACCGCCGAGTCCGCGGCCATGACGTCCAGGTCGGCCCCGACGTGCGGGGCGAGGTCGATCTTGTTGATCACGAACAGGTCCGACCGGATCATGCCCTGCCCGGCCTTGCGCGGGATCTTCTCGCCCTGGGCCACGTCGATGACGTAGATCGAGAAGTCGACCAGCTCGGGGCTGAACGTGGCCGAGAGGTTGTCCCCGCCGGACTCGACGAACACGAGCTGCAGGTCCGGGTGCTCGGCGCACAGTCTCTCGATCGCGGCCTCGTTCATCGAGGTGTCCTCGCGGATGGCGGTGTGCGGGCAGCCGCCGGTCTCGATGCCCACGATCCGGTCCAGCGGCAGCACCCCGTTGCGGGCCAGGATCTTGGCGTCCTCGATCGTGTAGATGTCGTTGGTGATCGCGGCCATGGAGACCTCGTCGATCAGCGCCCGGGTGACCCGCTCCACGAGCTGCGTCTTGCCGGCGCCCACGGGCCCGCCCACGCCGATGCGCACGGGCCCGCGGCCGGTCGGGGTGGTGGGGGCGGGGGGAACGGTGGTCATGGGAACTCCTGGGTCGGTGCGGTCGGTGCGGTCGGTGCGGTCGGGACGGTCGGGGCACGCAGGGGTGCCGGTCCGGTCGGCGGGTCAGGACATGAACATCCGGGCCCGCTGCCAGGCGTGGCGCATCTGGGCGATCTCCAGGCCGGGGCTGGTCGCCCCGACCTCCTCCTCGGGCATGCGCCCGATCCGCTCGACCCCGAGGGCCACGTCCTCGTGCAGGGCGCGCAGGACCCGCTGGCCCGCGTTCTGGCCGAGGGGGATCCCGCGCACGGCGTTCTGGGTCAGGGAGGTCGCGGTCGAGAAGAGGTACGCCCCGGCCAGCTGCTCCCAGGGGACGCCGAGACCGGCGCCCACGAGGGCGAAGGCCACCGCGGGACTGCCCCGGCTCGTCCCGGCGCGCTGCCGGTCCGCGTAGGCCAGCAGCCGGGGGGAGGTGAAGTTCTCCGCGCCGATCTCGGTCATCCGCCGGCCCATCGCGGACGCGGCGTCCCGCACCTGGACGGGCAGGGCCTGGGCGGCCAGCAGCTCGTCGGCGCGCCACACGGCGTCGTCGTCGGCCGCCGTGGCGACGGCCCGCACGGCCCAGCCCTCGGCGGGCACCACCTGGTGGTGCAGGCAGTGCCGCACCCAGGCGAGGAAGCCGGGCTCGTCGCCCACGGTGCCGTCGTCGAGGTAGGTCTCCAGGCCCAGGGAGTGGGCGAAGGCGCCGGTGGGCAGCGCGGAGTCGCACAGCTGCAGCACGGCCAGCATCCCCGCGGCGGCGGGGACGGCGGGGTCAGTGGGTGTGCTCGGCATGGCGGAACGGGACCTCCATCTGCCGTTCGACGCGCGCGAAGCGCACCCCGGTCTCCTGCAGGAAGGCCTCGGCCGTGTGGTCGTACTGCAGCAGCATGAGGCCGTCGTGCCCCGGCAGCTGCGCGACCTCGGCGGCGGGGCCGAGGAACTGGGCGGGCAGGTGCCGGTTGCCCAGCGCGTGCGCCACGCGGCCCATCTCCTCGATCGTGGCCGGCGCCACGACCAGGACGTCGGTGGGCAGGGTCGAGACCACCACCGCGTTGCGGCCCTCCCGGTGCAGGATGTCCCCGTCCTTGAGCTCCCGGCGCTCGGCCAGGTGCAGGCCCAGCTCGGTGCCGTGGTCGGTCACGACCCGCTGGACGCGCTTGCGCAGCTCGGGCCCGGAGAGGGCGACACGCTCCAGGTGCAGGCCGGCGCGCTCCTGCTCGGTGAGCTCGGCCAGGTTGCCGAGGACGGCTTCGACGATCACGGGTGCGGGTCCTCTCGGGAAGGTCGGGACGGTCAGGGTGCTCGGGACGTGCGGGGCGGCCGGCGGGCCGGTCAGAAGAGGAAGTAGCGCTGGGCCATGGCCAGCTCCTCGGCGGGCTCGCAGGTGGCGAGCTCGCCGTCGACCCGGACCTCGTAGGTCTGCGGGTCCACCTCGATCCGCGGGGTGGCGTCGTTGTGCCGCATGTCCTGCTTGGTCAGCCCCCGGATCCCGCCCACCGGCAGCACCCGCTTGCGCAGGCCCAGGCGCTCGCCGACGCCCGCCTCGACGGCGGCGCGGGACATGAAGGTGATCGAGTTGGCGTGCGGGGCGGTGCCCCGGGCCCCGAAGGCGTCGCGCATCAGCTGCGGCTGCGGGGTGGGGATGGAGGCGTTGGGGTCGCCCATGAGGGAGTGGACGATCTGCCCGCCCTTGAGCACGAGGTGCGGCTTCACCCCGAAGAACACGGGGTCCCACAGCACCAGGTCCGCGAACTTGCCGGTCTCCACCGAGCCCACGACGTCGGCGATCCCGTGCGCGAGCGCCGGGTTGATCGTGTACTTGGCCACGTAGCGCCGCAGCCGCGCGTTGTCCCCGCGGCCGGTCTCCCCGGGCAGGGGGCCGGTGCGCCGCTTCATCTGGTCGGCGAGCTGCCAGGTGCGCAGCACCACCTCGCCCACACGGCCCATGGCCTGGGAGTCCGAGGAGGTCATGGAGAAGACCCCGAGGTCGTGCAGGACGTCCTCCGCGGCGATCGTCTCCGGCCGGATCCGGGAGTCGGCGAAGGCGACGTCCTCGGGGATGTCCGGGTTGAGGTGGTGGCAGACCATGAGCATGTCCAGGTGCTCCTCGGCCGTGTTGCGGGTGTAGGGCAGCGTCGGGTTCGTGGAGGACGGCAGCACGTGGGGCAGCGAGGCGATGCGGATGATGTCCGGGGCGTGCCCGCCGCCGGCGCCCTCGGTGTGGAAGGTGTGGATCACCCGGCCCGCGATGGCGGCCACCGTGTCCTCGAGGAAGCCGCACTCGTTGAGCGTGTCGGTGTGGATGGCCACCTGCACGTCGAAGGCGTCGGCCACGGCCAGGGCCGTGTCGATCGCCGCGGTGGTGGCGCCCCAGTCCTCGTGGATCTTCAGGCCCACGGCCCCGGCCCGGATCTGCTCGGCGAGCGGCTCCGGGGCGGAGGCGTGGCCCTTGCCGAGCAGCCCGAAGTTCATGGGGTAGCCGTCGAGCGCCCGGAACATCCCGGCGAGGTGCCACGCCCCGGGGGTGATCGTGGTGGCGTTGGAGCCCTCGGCGGGCCCGGTGCCGCCGCCGAACATCGTGGTGATCCCGGAGGACAGGGCGGTGCCGATCTGGTCGGCCCCGATGAAGTGGATGTGCGAGTCGATCCCGCCGGCGGTGAGGATCCGGCCCTCACCGGCGATCACCTCGGTGGAGGCGCCGATGAGGACGTCCACCCCGTCCATGATGTCCGGGTTGCCGGCCTTGCCGATCGCGCTGATGTGCCCGTCGCGCAGGCCCACGTCCGCCTTGTAGATCCCGGAGGCGTCCAGGATCACCGCGTTGGTGATCACGGTGTCCACCACGCCGTCGTCCCGGGTGAGCCGGCCGTTGTGGCCCATGCCGTCCCGGATCACCTTGCCGCCGCCGAAGACCACCTCGTCGCCGGGGACGGTGAGGTCGCGCTCCACCTCGAGGAACAGCTCGGTGTCCGCCAGGCGCACCAGGTCCCCGGTGGTGGGGCCGTAGAGGCTGGTGTACTGGGCGCGGGACATCTCGTGGCTCATGCCTGCTCCTGCTCCGGCGCGGTGGTGGACGGGCCGGCGGCCGGGACGGAGGGCCCCGGGGCGGCGCCGGCGGGGCGGTCGAGGGGACCGTCGACCTGGTTGGCGAGGCCGTGCACCTCGCGGCGCCCGGCCAGGGCCACCAGGCGCACCCGCTTGCGGTCGCCGGGCTCGAAGCGCACGGCCGTGCCGGCGGGGACGTCGAGGCGGAAGCCCCGGGCCGCGGCCCGGTCGAACTCGAGCCCGGGATTGGCCTCGGCGAAGTGGAAGTGCGAGCCCACCTGCACCGGGCGGTCGCCGCGGTTGACCACGTCCACCTCCGTGGTGGGCCGGTCGGCGTTGATCAGCACGGGCTCGGGCCGCAGGACGTACTCTCCGGGGATCACGGGCGCTCCTTCGGGGCCGGGCGGGTCAGCGGATGGGGTCGTGGACGGTGACGAGCTTGGTGCCGTCGGGGAACGTCGCCTCCACCTGGACGGAGGAGATCATCTCCGGCACGCCCTCCATGACGTCCTCGCGGGCGAGGATCGTGGAGCCCCAGGACATCAGCTCGGCCACGGTCCGGCCGTCCCGGGCGCCCTCCAGCAGCTCGGCGGTGATCAGGGCGACGGCCTCCGGGTGGTTGAGCCGCAGCCCGCGGTCCCGGCGGCGGCGCGCGAGGTCACCGGCCACGACGACGAGCAGCTTTTCCTGCTCACGGGGTGTCAGGTGCACGGCTCTCCTCGGGGACGGCGGGCGCTCAGGGACAGTCGTCACGCTAGGGGTCCCGTGTTTCGGCGAGGTTCACCGGATGTTTCGGGCACGTGCCGGGACCGGCGGCCGGCCGCCGGGAGCACGGGAAGTGAGCGCGGTCCGCCGGGACCGCGCCGGTGCTCGGAGAGGTCGTGGTGTCGATGCGGTCCTGCCGGCGCGCGCTCGCGGTGGCGGCGCTGCTCGCGGTCCTGGGCTCGGGGTGCGCCTCGGGGTTCCCGAAGGACCCGGAGGGCACCCTCGACCGGGTGCGCGGCGGGGAGCTGCGGGCCGGGGTCTCGGAGAGCCCGCCCTGGACGGAGGTCGCCGACAGCGGCCGCCCCTCGGGCGTGGAGGTCGAGCTGGTCGAGGAGTTCGCCGACCGGATCGACGCCGAGGTGGTGTGGTACCCCGGCGCCGAGAGCCACCTGATCCGCTCGCTCGAAGGCGGTGACCTCGACGTCGTCGTCGCGGGCCTCACCGAGACGTCCCCCTGGGCGAAGCACGCCGCCCTGACCCGCCCGCACACCGAGATAGAGACGTGGGACGGCCGCACGGAGAAGCTCGTGCTGGCCACCCGGCTGGGGGAGAACGGCTTCCTCGCCGAGCTGGAGACGTTCCTGGTGGAACGGGAGGAGGGGCGGTGAGGCGCGCACCGGGGGCGGGCAGGTTCGGGGCGACCGAGCTCACGGAGGAGCAGTCGGGGACGCTGCGCCGCGCGGTGCGCCTCGAGTGGACCACCATCGGGGTGCTCGTGCTCATCATTGCGGCCGTAGGACTCGTGGCCGGTCAGTCCCAGGCCATGAGGACCGCGTGGGTCGAGGACATGCTCTCGCTCCTGCCACCGATCGCGTTTCTCGTGGCCGCTCGGATCGCGAGGCGCTCACCGACACCGCGGCACCCCTACGGCTACCACCGGGCCGTGGGCGTGGGCCACCTCGTGGCGGCGGTCGCGCTGCTGGGAATGGGGGGCTCCCTGGTGGCCGACGCCGGGACGGCGCTGCTGACCGGGGACCGGCCGCCGATCGGGGTGTTGAACGTCCTCGGCGTCCCGGTGTGGGCGGGCTGGCCCATGGTGGCCGTCATGGTGGCCACGAGCATCCCGCCCGTGATCCTGGGGCGGATGAAGATCAGGCTGGCCGAGGAGCTGCACGACAAGGTCCTCTTCGCCGATGCCGCCATGAACAAGGCGGACTGGATGACCGGGCTCGCCACGGCCGCCGGTGTCCTGGGCATCGGGATGGGCCTGTGGTGGGCGGACGCGGTCGCGGCGCTCGTGGTCTCCACCTCGATCGTCGCGGACGGGGTCACCAACCTCCGGGGCTCCGTGTCCGACCTCGTGGACTCCCGGGCCACGACGTACGACGACGCCGCTCCCCACCCCCTCATCCGGGAGGTGGAGACGGTGCTGCGCCAGCAGCCGTGGGTGCTCGACGTCGGCGTCCGGGTCCGCGACGAGGGCCACGTCTTCCACGTCGAGGGGTTCCTGGTCCCCGTGGCCGGTGCGATGCCGACGCTCGAGCAGCTCGCGGCAGCCCGGCAGCGGTGCACAGACCTGGACTGGAAGATCGAGGACGTGGTCCTGGCCCCCGTGGCGGAGCTGCCGGAGGACCAGGTCCCGTGCTGAGCGGACGTGCCCCGGACAGGAGGAGGGGCCGGGCCCGGCGGAGCGCTCAGGACGCTCCACCGGGCCCGGCCCCTCGGTGACGGAACGCGGTCTCACTCCTCCTGCTGGGTCACAGTGACCTCCGTCGCCCGGACGTAGGACTCGCCCTCCATGTCGGAGAGCTCGTCCCCGAGATCGGCGCCGAGGTCCTCCTCGGCGGCGGCCACGTCCAACGACGCCTGGAGCGTGCCGGTGAGCTCGACCAGCGCGCCGTCCTGGAGATCCGGCAGGTCGGCGTCGTGCAGCACGAGCAGCGAGCCCAGCTCCACGTCGTTCGGGTCCGAGAGCTGCAGCGCGTTCGGTGAGACGACGTCCTCGACCTCGCCGGTGAGGGTCACCTCCTGGCCTTCGTACAGCGCCCGGTCGTCGGAGAAGTCCCGGTTGTAGGCGCCGCTGTAGGGAGCGACGACGTCGGCCGGAGTCTCCCCGGCCTCCTGCGGGGCCGGCGAGGACTCCAGGACCTCGCTCTCCTGGACGTCCTCGACGTCGGTGCCCGTCTCGGCCTCGCCGTTGCCGCAGCCGGCGAGTCCCAGCGCGGCGGCGGCGAGCACACTCGCCGCGGCCCTGCGGGTGGTGGTGCGTTGATGCGTGTTCACGATGAGCCTCCTGGTGTCGGCCTGGTCCCGGGGCCGCCGTGCGGTGTGCGCCCCGGGTCGTGCTCCTCCACCGTAAGCAAGCTTTTGGTGCGCTCACAAGGCGCGACGCCCGATTCTGCGGGTCCTCCACGAGGCCTCCGGGAGCCTTCTGCGGCAACCGTGACCCGCGCGTGATGCACCGGACGCGCCGGCTCAGAGGCGCAGGTGCACCAGGCTGGGGCCGCGCACGGCCAGCGCCTCGACGACCGTCTCGGCCAGGGTCTCCTGCGTCGCCGTGAACCCCACGGCGCCGAAGGCCTCCGCGAGCGCCGGCCAGTCCGGCTGCCGCAGGTCCACGGCCAGCGGGTCGATGTCCCGGTCGGTCATGTTCTGCCGGATCTCGCCGTAGCCGCCGTTGTCCACGCAGACGATCGGCAGGTCCAGGCCCAGCTCCACGGCGGTCATCAGCTCCTGGATCGAGAACATCAGCGCGCCGTCGCCCACGAGGCACAGCACCGGCCGGTCCGGAGCGGCGAGCTTGGCCCCGATCGAGGCCGGCAGCCCGTAGCCCAGGGTCGCGTAGGTCCCCATGTAGAGCAGGGAGTGCGGGTGCCGGGCGCGGAAGAACGTGGTCGAGCCCAGATAGGTGACCTGGGAGGAGTCCCCGCCCACGATCGTGTCCTCGGGCACCACGGACATGATCGTCTCGTTGAGCGCCGCGAGCTCGGGCGCGGTGCGACGGCCCTCGTCGTCGAGCCGGGCGAACACGTCGGCGAGGTCCCGCGGGGGTCGCGGCTCGAGCGGGCCGAGCGCCTCGATCAGCTGCGGGACCACGGCCGCGGAATGGCCGGGCAGCTCGATGTCCGGGTCGAGGTTGCACAGCATCTGGTCCCGCATGATGTCCACGCGCACGATCGGCCCGCCCGGGGTGATGTCCCCGCCCCACAGCTCGGCCTCGCCGACCTTGGAGCCGATCACGAGCAGGGCGTCGGCCGCGCGCAGGAACTCGTGGGCGGTGGACAGGCGCAGGTCGGCGCCCAGGGAGAGGCGGTGCCGCTCCGGGATCGCGCCCTTGCCGTTGGTCGTGGTGATGACCGGCGCCTCGAGCAGCTCGGCGAGCTCCAGCAGCCGCTCCCCGGCGGCCAGCGAGCCGCCGCCGGCCAGGATGACGGGGGTGGCCGCCCCGCGCAGCACCTCGGCGGCGCGGCGCACGTCCTCGATCGGGGCCGGCTGCGGGGCGCCGAGCCGGCGCGGGGCCACCTGCCGGTCCGTGTAGTCGAGCTCGGCCTCCAGCACGTCGAGCGGGATCTCGATGTGCACGGGGCGGGGCCGGGAGTGGGCGAAGTCCCGGAAGGCGTCGTGGATCATGGTCACGGCCTCGGCGCCGCCGGTGACCCGGCGGCTGCGGCCCACGATGGCGTCGACGGCCGCGGAGGGGTTCTTCGTCTCGTGCAGCGAGCCGATGTCCCGGAAGTCGTGGCCCACGGGCCGTCCGGGGGAGAGGATGATCATCGGGCGGGACTCGGCGTAGGCGGTGGCCGCCCCGGACAGGGAGTTGAGCAGCCCGGGGCCGGAGGTCGTGATGACGACCCCCGGCAGCCCGGAGATCTGGCTCCACCCGTCGGCCCCGTAGGCGGCCCCCTGCTCGTGGCGGGTGGTGACCGCGCGGATGCCCAGCTCCCGCAGCGGGCGGTAGAACTCCAGGGAGTGGGTGCCGGGGATGCCGAAGACGGTGTCGACCCCGTAGCCGCGGAGGGTCTCCAGCACGGCGCGGGCCGTGGTGCGCCGGGCGCTCACGAGCGGGCCTCCGTCCGGCCGGCGGTGCCGGTGGGGTCCTCGGCGCCGCGGGTCCGGCGGGACGTGGCGATGCGCTCGTCCCAGTGCTGCAGCACCTCGGCGTGCGTGGGGCGGGTCAGCAGCGAGACGACCACGTAGACGACCGCGGAGCTGAGCAGGCCCAGGTAGATGGGCGCGTTGGCCAGCACGCCGAAGACCGCCATGGACGCGACGGTCACCACGGAGCCCACGAGCATGGACAGGGCGGCCCCGAGGCCGGTGCCCCGGCGCCACACCAGGCCGCCGAGGATCGCGACGAGCAGCCCGCCCACCAGGATGTCGTAGGCGATCGTGAGGGCGGTGACGGTGTCGGACACGAAGATCGAGATCGCGGTGATCACCACGCCGAAGACGAGGACGTAGAGCCGGTCGCCGCGCAGCGCCTCGGCGGTGCCCTCCGGGGCCGGGGCGGCGTCGCGCCGGCCCAGGGACTTCAGGGTCGGCACGACGTCGACCCGCGCGACCGTGGCCGCGGCGATGAGCGCTCCCGAGGCCGTGGACATCATGGCGGCCACACCGGCGGCCAGCACGATCCCGCCCAGCCCGGCCGGGACGTACTGCTGGGCCATCGTGGCGAACGCGTCGTCGGGGGAGGACAGCTCCGGGGCCACGGCCGCGGCGGTCATCCCGATGACGGCGCCGGCCACGCCGTAGAGCGCCACGTAGGCGGCGGAGGTGAGCCCGCCCCAGCGGGCGACCTGCGGGGAGCGGGCGGTGAAGACGCGCTGCCAGATGTCCTGGCCGATGAGCATGCCGAACCCGTAGACCACGAACTGGGTGATGATCGCCTGCGTGCCCATGCCGCCCCAGGTGAAGAACGACGCGTCGAGCCGCTCGCCCAGCCCGTTCCAGCCGCCCGCGGCGGAGAGGGAGAAGGGCAGCAGGATCAGGAACAGCCCGACCGTCATGAACACGAACTGCATCATGTCCGTCAGCGTGATCGACCACATGCCGCCGAGCACGGAGTACGCCACCACGACCACGCCGCCGAGCAGGATCGCCCAGGTGCGGTCGAGGGGGAGCAGGACCGAGAAGATCGCCGCGTACGCGGAGGTGGAGGTCACCGAGAGCATCACCGTGTAGGCCAGCATCACGAACGACGACGCTTTGGCCCCGCCGCGCTCCCCGTAGCGCAGCTGCAGCATCTGGGAGACGGTGAACACCTTCAGCGACTGGATGCGCCCGGCGAAGAACAGGCTCAGCGCGGCCAGACCCGTGGCGATCGCCACCACGAGCCACATGCCGGAGATCCCGTAGGTGTAGCCCAGGCCCACTCCGCCGACCGTGGAGGCGCCACCGAGGACCACGGCCGCCATGGTGCCGGTGTAGAAGCCGGGGCCGAGCCGGCGGCCGGCCACCCGGTAGTCCTCCGCGTTCTTGGCGCGCCGGCTGGCCCAGAGGCCCACCGCCACCATGGCGACCAGGTACAGCACGATGATCAGCACATTCATGGGTGTCACTTCTTCCTCGGAGCCCGGGGGGCCCCTGCGGTCGATCGGCGAGTTTCTCAATGAGAAACAAAAGTTTTCCCACATAGTATGATGCAGATCATGTTTTGAGAACGGGTCCGGGGTGTTACGCCCTGGTAAGACCGTCCGGGAGCGAGGAGCCGTCGCCGTGAAAGCCCTGCCCATCGAGAGCACCGGCCACTCCGCCGCCGTGGGCTCGCGCCTGCGCAACCACCGGCTGCGCGCCCACATGACCATCGACCAGCTCGCCACCGCCGCCGGCCTCACCAAGGGGTTCGTCAGCCGGGTCGAGCGGGACATCACGTCCCCCTCCGTGGACTCGCTGGTGCGCATGTGCCAGGTGCTGCGCATCGACGTGGGAGCGGTCTTCGCCGGCCCCGCCGACGTCGAGCTCGTCCGGCTCGCCGACGCCCCGCACGTGGACCTCGGCGGCGAGGGCATCGAGGAGCAGCTCATCACGCCCACCGGCCAGCGCAAGGTGCAGGTCATCCGGGCGCGCGTGGCCGCCGGGGGCCGCGGCGAGGAGTCGATGTACAGCATGGACTGCGAGACCGAGGTGCTGCACCTGATCAGCGGCCGGTTCCGGCTCATGGTCCCGGACCGCACCTACGAGCTCGAGGCCGGGGACACCGTGAGCTTCCCCGGCACCGAGCCCCACACCTGGGAGAACCCCGGCCCCGAGGAGGCCGTGCTGCTGTGGATCCTCGGCTCCTGAGCACCCCGCCCGTCCCGCCCGTCCCGTCCGTCCGTCCGTCCACCATCCCCCGTCGAGAGGACCGCACACCATGAACCCCGAGCGCATCACCACCACCGGCGACGACGGCACCCGCGTCGTCGGTCCCGTCAATGCCGCCCTCACCCCGCGCTGGGCCGGGCTGGGCACCTTCGCCCGCCTGCCGCGCACCGACGAAGTGGAGCACACGGACATCGCCGTGGTCGGCGTGCCCTTCGACGCCGGGGTCTCCTACCGGCCCGGCGCCCGCTTCGGGTCCAACCACGTCCGGGAGTCCTCCCGCCTGCTGCGCCCGTACAACCCCGCGCAGAACGTCTCCCCCTTCGCCGGCAAGCAGGTCGCCGACGCCGGGGACATCGTGGCGAACCCGTTCGACATCGGCGAGGCGATCGAGGCCATCGAGGCCCAGGCCAAGGAGCTGATGGGCGAGCGCACCCAGCTCGTGGCCATCGGCGGGGACCACACCATCGCCCTGCCCCTGCTGCGCGCGGCCCACTCCCGCCACGGCAAGGTGGCCCTGCTGCACTTCGACGCGCACCTGGACACCTGGGACACCTACTTCGGCGCCGAGTACACCCACGGCACCCCGTTCCGCCGCGCCTGGGAGGAGGGCCTGCTCGACACCGACGCCGCCTGCCACGTGGGCACCCGCGGGCCCCTCTACGGCACGCAGGACCTCGACGACGACGCCCGCTTCGGCTTCGGCATCGTCTCCTCCGCCGACGTCATGCGGCTGGGCGTGGACGCCGTCGTGGCGCACCTGCGCGAGCGCGTCGGCGACCGCCCGCTCTACGTCTCCCTGGACATCGACGTCCTGGACCCGGCCCACGCCCCCGGCACCGGCACTCCGGAGGCCGGCGGGATGACCAGCCGGGAGGTGCTGGAGATCCTGCGCGGGCTGCGCGGCACGAACGTGGTGGGCTGCGACGTCGTCGAGGTCGCCCCCGCCTACGACCACGCGGAGCTCACCGGGGTGGCGGCCGCGCACGTGGCCTACGAGCTGATCACCCTGCTCGCCATGGGCCCCGGCGCGGCCCCCGACGGGCCCGCGTACGGGCTGGCCGGGCACGTCTACGGGTCCGCCGCGCCGGAGGCCGGGCAGGGGCAGCGGTGACCGGCGGCGCGGCCGCGACCCGCCGCACGGACGCCGTGCCCCTCTTCGCCCACCGTGCCGAGGAGTTCCGCCCGTCGCCGGTGCGGGCGGTGTTCGAGATCGCGCTGCAGCCCGGGATGATCTCTCTGGCCGGCGGCAACCCGGACATGAGCGCGCTCCCGCACGAGGTGGTCGCCGACATGGCCGCCCGGATCCTCGCCGAGCGCGGGCCCGAGGTGCTGCAGTACGGCTCCGGGGCCGGCATCGGGCGGCTGCCGGAGCTGATCGTGGAGCTCATGGGCCTGGAGGGCGCCGAGATCGCCCCGGACCGGATCCAGATCACCGCCGGCTCCCAGGCGGGCCTGGACCTGGTGACCAAGCTGTACTGCGACCCCGGGGACGTGGTGGTCGCCGAGGGCCCCACCTACGTGGGTGCCCTCGGGGTGTTCGGCAGCTACGAGGTCGACGTCGAGCACGTGGACGTCGACGACGACGGGCTGGACCCGGAGGCGGTGGCCGAGCGGATCGACGGGCTCCGGGCCGCCGGCCGCACGGTGAAGTTCGTCTACACGGTCCCGAACTTCTCCAACCCCACGGGGGTGACGACTTCCGAGGAGCGGCGCCGCCGGCTCGTGGACGTGTGCGCCGAGCGCGGCGTGCTCGTGCTGGAGGACGACCCCTACGGGCTGCTCGGCTTCGACCGTGCCCACCGGCTGCCGTCCCTGTACTCCCTGGCCCCGGACACGGTGATCCACCTGGGCAGCTTCTCGAAGATCTTCTCCCCGGGGCTGCGGGTGGGGTGGATCGCGGCCCCGCCGGCGGTGCGGGCGCGGCTGCAGATCGCGGCCGAGGCCGTCACGATCCACCCCTCCGTGCTCAGCCAGGAGCTCGCCGCCGCGTACGTCGGCAGCGAGCACTGGCGGCCGTCCCTGGACCGGGCCGTGGCGCTCTACCGCTCCCGCTGCGCCGCCATGATGGAGGCCCTGGAGACGCACATGCCGCAGGGCGTGCGCTGGACGCGGCCGGCCGGGGGGTTCTTCACCTGGCTGGACCTCGGGCCGTGGACCGGGGACGGCGACCTGCTGCGGCGGGCCGTCGACCACGGCGTCGTGCTGGTGCCCGGCGGCGCCTGCTACGCCGACGGCCGCGCCACCACGAGCCTGGGCCTGGCCTACTCGGCGACCCCGGAGGCGGAGATCGCCGAGGGGGTCCGCCGGGTCGGTGAGATGCTGCGGGGCTGACGCCCCGCGGCCCGCCCCGGTGCGGCGCGCACCGGGGCGGGACCCGCCCGCGCCCGGCTAGACTGATCCGCAGCTTCAGCAGCGAGGCTTCCACCACCCCGGGGGCATCCCCGCCGGGGGCGACGCCTCGGAGCTGCTGTGATCCTTCCCCGCCCGCGCACCGACCTCCCCGAGCTGGGCGAGGTCGCCCAGGCCCTGACGCGCCTGGGCGAGAGGCTGGGGGCCGGCCCCGCCGACTCGCTGGTCGACGCGGTCGTCCGGTGCGCGGTGGAGTGGGTGGAGGGCGCGCGCTGGGCCAGCGTCACCATCCTGCAGCAGGGCAGCTTCCGGACGCTGGGCCACACCGGCCCGGAGGCCGCCGCCGCCGACGCCCTGCAGTACGAGCTGCGCTCGGGTCCGTGCGTCGACGCGGTCCTGGACGGCAGCGTCCTCGTCTCGGGGGACCTCGCCCACGACGACCGCTGGCCCGGCTACGGGCCCCGGGCCGTCCGCGAGGTCGGCGTCACCAGCGTCCTGTCCCACCGGCTGCGGCTGATCGGGGACCCGGAGCTGATCGCCTCCCTGAACCTCTACTCGGACGCGCCGGACGCCTTCGACGAGCACGCCGTGTGGGCCGGGACGCTGCTCGCCACGCACGCGGGCCTGGGCATCTCGGTGGCGGTCACCCACCAGCGGGCCGCCCACCTGGAGACGGCCCTGCGCACGAACCGGGAGATCGGGACGGCGATCGGCATCCTCATGGCCCGGCACCGGGTCACCCGCGAGCAGGCCCAGGAGCTGCTGCGGCTGGCCAGCCAGGACACCAACCGCAAGATGAGCGAGATCGCCGCCGAGGTGGTGCGGACGGGGGAGCTCTCCCTGCCCCGCCGGCCTCCGTCCGGCGGGTCCTGACCGCGGCGCCCTGATCGGTGCCCCCGGTGCACCCGGCCGGTCCGCGGTGCCGCGGGGCTCAGGCCGCGGGGCTCAGGCGAGGACCGCCTCCGCGGCCCGGCGCCCGGAGGCCAGGGCGCCCTGCGTCGACCCGGTGGTGCGGTGGTCACCGCACACGTAGAGGCCGTCACCGAGCGCGGCGGGGCGGTCGGCCACGCGCCCGGGCGGCTGCTCGGGCAGGGCGTCGCGGATCTCGTGCACGGTGAGCAGGTCCCACGCGGAGGCGTCCGCCCCCCAGATCCGGCTCAGCTGGCGCCGCACGTCGGCCTCCGCGGGCAGTGCGGCGCCGCGCGGCAGGAGGGCGCTGGCCTGGACGAGGGCCCGGCCGTCCGGGGCGTAGCTGGGGGCCGCGCTGCTCACCACGGCGGTGTCGACGAGGGGTCCGCCGGTGCGGCCGGGCAGCACCAGGCACGCCAGCTCGGAGGGGGCGGACTCCGCCGCGAACCACCACGTGGCCTCGCCCTTCATCGGGGTGGCCGGCAGATCGAGCAGCCCGGCCGCGGCCGGGCCCTCCGTGGCCACGACCACGGAGGGCGCCCGCCAGGTGCCGTCCCCGGCGCCCACGGACCAGCCGGTGCCGGTGCGCTCCAGGGCCCGGACGCGGGTGCCCAGGACGGCGGGCGCGCGCAGCCCGTCGTGGATCCACTCCGGCAGCGCGCCCATCCCGCCGGCCGGCAGGCCCGGGGTGCCGAGCAGGAACCAGCCCACCAGCTCCCGCACGAAGGCGGCGGAGGTGCGGCCCTCGTCCTCCAGGATCACCCCCGCCAGGAAGGGCTCGAGCACCAGGTCCCGCAGCGGGCCGCGCACCCCGGCGCGGTCGAGGGCCTCGTGCCACGGCCGGTCGTGCTCCTCCTGCCGCCGCGCGCTGGGGTCCAGGCCGGGGGCGAGCCAGGCCAGCAGGGCCGGCAGCCGCCGCAGCTCCACGCAGGGGCTGCGCAGGGTCTCCACCAGACGGCGGGGGACCCGCCGCGGGTCGGCCAGGACGTCGATCCCGTCGCCGCGGGGGACCCCGGCCGCCGCGTCGAAGGGCTGCAGGCCCAGTGCCGCGACCTCCACGCTGCGCCGCAGCTCGGTGTAGGCGGGGTTGAGCACCTGGAAGCCGCGGTCGCAGCGGAAGCCGTCGACCAGGTCGGTGCGCACCCGGCCCCCGACCCCGTCGGAGGCCTCGAGGACCGCGACGTCCAGACCGTGCTGCTCGAGCAGGCGGGCGCACTGCAGACCGGACAGTCCGGCGCCGACGACGATCACGTCATGGTCCACGAGGAGCCTCCTAGCGGGTCGGGACGGCCGCGGCCGGGTGGGCGTGCGCGGCGGGTGCCGCGGGGCGGGCGGGGATCGTGAACAGTGCCGACTCCACGGTCAGCCCGGGGCCGAAGGCCAGGGCGCACACGGTGCGGTCCTCGCCCGGCGGGGCCTCGTCGATCACCTGGCGCAGCACGTGCAGGACGGTCACGCTGCTCATGTTCCCGCGGGTGGCGAGCACGTCCCGGGACTCGCGCAGCGCCTCGGGAGGCAGGCCCAGCGTGTGCTCGAGCTTGTCGAGGATCCCCCGGCCGCCCGGGTGCAGGGCCCAGTCGGTGATGCTCCCGCGGTCCACCGCACCGTCCGGTCCCTCCAGCAGGGCCTCCAGGGCGGCGTGGATGTTGTCCTCCAGCACCTGCGGCACGGCCGCGCCGAGGATCATCTCGAACCCGGAGTCACCGATGGTCCACGCCATCGCCTGCTCGCCGTCGGGGATGACGAGGGTGCGGAACCGGTCGAGCTGCAGCAGCGGCACGCACCCGTCCGGGACCCGCGAGCCGACCAGGGCCGCCGCCGCGCCGTCGGCGAAGAGGGCGGCGCCCCGGATGGCGTCCGCGTCCCGGGCCGGGCGCAGGTGCAGCGTGCACAGCTCCACGGCCACGAGCAGCACCACCGCGTCCGGGTCCGCGGTGGCGATGGCCGCCGCCTGCCGCAGCCCGATCAGCCCGCCGTGGCAGCCCATGAAGCCGATGTGCGACCGGCGCGTGGCGGGGTTGAGCCCGAGGTCCCGCACCAGGTGGTAGTCGGGCCCGGGGGCGAAGAAGCCGGTGCAGGAGACGGTGACCACGTCGGTGATGGAGGCGGGGTCGACCGCGGGGCAGCGGGCCAGCGCGTCTTGGGCGGCCTCGGCGAACAGGCCGGGGGCCTCCTCCATGTAGGTGCGGTTGCGGGCACCGGTGAGCGGCGCCCGGAACCGGCCGTCCCCGGTGATGTAGGGCGATCCGTCCCGGGCGTCGTGGTCGACCAGCTCGGAGAGCACCGTGTGCCGGCGCGCGACCCCGGAGGCGCCGAACACCGTGCGCAGCAGCCGGGCGTTGAGCCGGTCGGTGCCGGGCTGGGCCTGGTAGAGGTCCTGGGCGTCGGTCTGCTCGAGCACGTGCGGCGGAAGGGCCGTGCCGAGGGACAGGAGTGCGGGCGTCATCCCGTCCAGTATCCGTGCTGGCACCGACAGCCGCCACGGAGGGCGCGCGGAGAACGCCCGGGGAGGGTGCGCAGGACGCGCGGGGCGTGGCGGCGGCCGGGCGGGCCCGCGGTCCGCGGACCCGCCCGGAACGGTCTCAGACGGTGGTCGTGGCGGCGTCGAAGTCCAGCCGCGGCAGCCGGTCGTGGCGCGGGGCGGCGGGGGCGCCGATGTTCACGACCATGAACGAGCGCAGGCTGGTCCCGGCGTGGAACGCGGCGTCCACCCCGGGGGCGTCGAAGCCGCCCATGGGGCCCGCGGCCAGGCCCACGGCGCGCACGGCCAGCACGAAGTACCCGGCCTGCAGGTGGGCGTTGTCCCGGCCCATCCGGTCGCGCAGCTCCTCGTTGCCGGCGAACACCGCCTGGTTGCCGGCGGCGGGCGGGAACACCACGGGCAGGTGCTCGTGCCAGTCGGCGTCGTAGCTGAGCACGGCGACCACGGGGGCGCCGGCCGTTTTGGCCCGGTTGCCCTCGGCCAGGAGGGGGAGCAGGCGCTCCTTGGCCTCCGCGGAGCGGATCCAGGTCACGCGCAGCGGCTGGATGTTCATGGCCGTGGGGCCCATCTTGGCGAGGTCGAAGATCGCGCGCAGCTGCTCGTCGCCGACGGGCTCGTCGAGGAACTCCGAGGCGGTGCGGGCCTGGTGGAAGAGGAGATCAGCGGAGGGGGCGTCGAGGACGGTCCGGTCCTGGAGGACGTCGGCGGTCATGGGGGTTCCTTCCCGGTCGGCAGCAATTGCTGTACGTGTCAACAAAACCGGGGCCGGATCCATGCCCGGCGCCGCTGTGCCGTGCGTCACGGCCGGGCCGGTAGGGTGGGCCCATGTCCTCCGCTCCGGCCGCCGCCCGCCGCGCCCTGCTCCTGGGCGGGGCCCTGACCGGGATGGGGCTCCTGCACTTCGCGCGCCCGGCGCCCTTCGACGGGCTGATCCCGCGGGCCCTGCCCGGCCCCGCCCGGGCGTGGACCCTGGGCTCCGGCGTGGCGGAGCTGGGGGTCGGTGCACTGCTGCTGCACCCGCGCACCCGGCGCGGCGGGGGCTGGGCCGCGGCGGCCCTGTTCGTGGGGGTGTGGCCGGGCAACGTCACCATGGCCTGGCGCGCCCGCCGGGCCTCGCCGGCGCGGCGAGTCGTGGCGATCGTGCGGCTGCCGCTGCAGCTGCCGCTGATCGGCGCGGCGCTGCGCGTGGCCCGGGAGGCCTGAGCGCCGCGACCGCGCCCCGGCCGCCCCGCGTTCGCATTCGGTCACACGTGCACGCCCTCCCTACGCTGAGCACAGCACAGGAGTGGGGGCTCCGGCACCGCAGGGGGTCGCTCCCGCTCCAGTCCATCGGGGGGTGGAACCGTGTGCTCCCTGCTGCCTCCCGCCCGACCGGCCGGAGGAACTCCCGTGACGCCCACTCGCAGCACCACCATCTCCCTGGCACTGGCTGCCGCTCTCGCACTCGTCCCGCTGGGCCCCGCCGCGGCGGCCGCGCTCCCGCAGCCCGGCCCGGAGGCCGCGCCCCCGGCCACCACGCCGGCGGAGGGCACCGACCGCGTCGTCGTGAAGTTCCGCGACGGGACCGTTCCGGAGGGCTCCCGGGACGACGTCTACGCGCGGGCCGCGGAGCGCGCCGGGGGCAGCGGGCTCGCCGAGACCACGACCACCGCGGACGGCGCCCAGGTGCTGCGCACCGGCGGGATGCTCGCCGGTGCCGAGCTCGAGGCCCTGACCGCGGCCCTGGAGCAGGACCCCGCCGTGGAGTACGCGGCGCCGGACCTGCTGGCCGGCACGGCCGCCGTGCCGGACGACCCGTCCTACACCGCCCTGCAGTGGAGCCTGTGGGACGACCCGGCCGGGCTGGGCATGCCCGCCGCGTGGGACCTGGCCACCGGGGCCGGGCAGACCATCGCCGTGGTGGACACCGGCATCACCGCGCACCCGGACCTGGACGCCAACGTCCTGCCCGGCTACGACTTCGTCTCCACGGCCGAGAACGGGCGGGACGGCGACGGGTGGGACGCGGACCCGTCCGACGAGGGCGACTACCCGGACGCGGTCCTGTGCCCCGCCAGCCCCATGCCGACGGCCTCCACCTGGCACGGCACCCACACGGCCGGCATCGCCGCGGCCGACGCCGACAACGGGCAGGGCATCGCCGGGGTGGCCCCGGACGCCCGGATCCTCCCCGTGCGCGCCGTGGGCGCCTGCAGCCAGGGCTACATCACCGACGTCGCCGCGGGCGTCACGTGGGCCAGCGGCGCCGCGGTGCCGGGCGTGCCCGCCAACCCGAACCCGGCCACGGTCATCAACCTCAGCCTCGGCGTCCCGGGGGAGTGCCCGCCGGTCCTGCAGACGGCGATCGACGAGGCCCTGACGCGCGGCATCCCGGTGGTCGTGGCCGCCGGGAACCAGGGGATGGACGCCGCCCGGTCGGCGCCGGCCAACTGCGCCGGGGTCATCTCGGTCGCCGCCACGGACGTCTCCGGCGCGCTGGCCCCCTACTCCAACTTCGGCTCGGTGACGCTCGCCGCCCCCGGCGGCGACCCGTACGCGCAGATCCTGTCCACCGGCAACGCCGGGGCCCAGACGCCGGCCGGACCGGCGTACACCGAGCGCAACGGCACCTCCATGGCCGCGCCGGCCGTCTCCGGCGTGGTGGCCCTGCTCCGCCAGCGGTCTCCGGAGCTCGGCGTGGACGGGATCCGCGCCGCCCTGACCGGCACGGCCCGGCAGGCCCCGGGCGGCTGCGCCGCCGGCTGCGGCGCCGGCATCGTGGACCCCGTCTCCGCGCTGGTCCAGGCGCAGGGCGGGGAGCCCTTCGGCACCGGAGGCGGTATCGGCGCCCTGCACCGCAAGATCGCCGCGAGCGCCGGTGAGCCCCGCTCACGGGAGCTGTGCGCGCTCGGCGGGAACCCGTGCTTCCAGGAGTTCGCCAACGGGTGGATCGTGTGGAGCGCCGGCACGGGCGCCCGCTGGACGTCGGCCCTGCCGGCGCAGTGGTGGGGGATCGCCTCCGCCGGCTGACCGGTGGCCCGCTCCGACGGCGCCGTCCACCCCGGGGTGGACGGCGCCGTTTCCCGTGCGCCCGTCGCCGGTCTCCCGCGGCGGTCCGGCACGTCCCATTCCGTAACAGAAGCAACCGCTTCGTACGCTGGGCGCAGCCGCGCCGGCCGCCCCCGGCCCCCGCGACCGGTGCGCCGCTCAGCCTCCGGCGGCGCTCCGCCTCCCCCCACCGGCTGGAGACCCCCATGACGTCCTTCCACGGCCGCGCCCTGCCCGGCGCGCTGTCCGGCCTCCTCGCGGCCGCCCTGGTCCTCACCCCGTTCGCCGGCACGGCCCCCGCGCAGGCCCGGCCCCGCCCCGAGCACCCCGTCCCGGCGGCCACCGCGCCCGGGGCCGCAGCGCCGGCGGACACCGCCACGACCGCCCAGCACCCACCCGTGCCCGCGGACCGGCACGGCGCCGGGGCGGGCGAGCCGGCCGGGGGCGGGACCGACCGCGTCGTCGTGAAGTTCCGGGCGGGCGCGGACCCCGCCCCGCGGGTCCGCGAGCGGGTCTACCGGGCCGCCGCCGAGCGGGCCGAGCGGGACGGCGCGGCGGAGGGCCGGCGCCCGGACCCGGCGCCGGAGCTGGAGGAGATCGCCGAGAGCGTGGGGGCGGCGAAGGTCGTGGCGGCGGACGAGTTCCTCGACGCGGCGGAGGCCGAGGCGCTGGCCGGCGCCCTCGAGCAGGACCCGGCGGTCGAGTACGCCGAGCCCGACCACCTGGTCGGCGTCGCCTCGGTGCCCGACGACCCCTACTATGCGCCGTCGCAGTGGAACCTGCACCCCACGCGGGCAGGCCTCGGCCTGCCCCGCGCGTGGGACCGGGCGACCGGTGCGGGGCAGACCATCGCGATCGTGGACACCGGGATCACGGCCCACCCCGACCTGGACGCCGGGATCCTGCCGGGCTACGACTTCGTCACCCACTTCGAGCGCGGTGTGCCGCGGGGCAACTCCCGCGACGGCGACGGATGGGACCCGGACCCCCGGGACGAGGGGGACCACGCCGGCGCGGACGAGTGCCGGCCCGGGGCCGCGGCCGTGCCCTCCTCCTGGCACGGCACCCACACGGCCGGCACCGCGGCGGCGCGCGGCGGCAACGCGACCGGCGTGGCCGGCGTGGCCTACGACGCGCGGATCCTGCCGGTGCGCGCCCTGGGCGCCTGCGGCGAGGGCTACGTGTCGGACATCGCCGTGGCCGTCGCCTGGGCCGCCGGCCACGACGTCGGCAGCGGGGTGCCGGTGAACCCCCACCGCGCCACCGTGGTGAACCTCAGCCTCAGCTTCCTCTCCAGCAGCTGCCCGGCCGTCCTGCAGGAGGCCGTGGACCGGGCGCTCTCCGCCGGGACGAGCGTGGTCGTGGCGGCCGGCAACCACGACCGGGACGCGCGCACGGAGTCCCCGGCCAACTGCCGGGGCGTGATCTCCGTGGCCGCCTCCACCGCCTACGGCACCCGCGCCCCGTACTCCAACTGGGGGGCGGTCACCCTGACGGCCCCCGGCGGGGACGTCTCGCGCGCGGTGTGGTCGACCACGAACAGCGGGCTCACCCGGCCCGGGGCCGGCAGCTACGCCGGCAAGTACGGCACCTCGATGGCCAGCCCCACGGTGGCGGGCGTCGTCGCCCTCCTCCGCCAGGCCGCCCCCGGCCTGACCCCGGCCCAGGTCAAGAGCCACCTGGTCGCCACGGCCCGGCCGCTGCCCGGGCAGTGCCCGGGCGGCTGCGGCGCGGGCCTGGTGGACCCGGCGGCGGCGGTCTCCCGGGCGACGGTGCAGCAGGGACACACCACGCGGGGCGCCATCGGGCGGCTGCACGAGCGGATCCGCTCGGCCACCGGGGAGCCGCTCTCGCCGGAGGTCTGCGGGCTGCCGCAGGGCGGGTGCTCGCAGGAGTTCGCCCGGGGCGCCATCTACTGGACGGCGGCCACGGGCGCCCACTGGGTGCACGGGGCGGTCCGCGGGGCCTGGAACCGCTCGGGGGGCGTCGGCGGCCACCTCGGCTATCCCCGCTCCGGGGAGCGCGGCGACGGCGCCGGCGGGGTCCACCAGTCGTTCCAGCGGGGCCGGACCGTCTGGAGCCCCGGGACCGGGGCGGCGGTGCTGCGCGGGGCCATCGGGGCGCGCTACGCCGCGACGGGCGGCGAGCGAGGGGTGCTGGGGCACCCGCTGGGCGACGAGCGCGGCGGCCCGGCAGGAGGCGCCCGCCAGGTCTTCGAGCGGGGCAGGATCCTGTGGTCGCCGGCCACGGGGGCGCACGCCGTGCGCGGGGCGATCGGCCGCGCCCACGCCGACCTGGGCGGGGAGGCGGGGCGCCTGGGCTACCCGGTGGGCCCGGAGCGGAGCTCCGGCGGCGCGACCGTCCAGCACTTCCAGGGCGGGACGGTGCTCTACCGCCAGGGCCGGATCACGGTCGCCTCCGGCTGACCCGGTCCGCGTCCGTCCCCTGCGACCCCGGGGCCCCTGCCTCGGGCGTTGAGCCGGTGGATGCGGCCGCTGAGGACGGTCGCGGAGCCGCACCAGCCGGCGTAGGGCAGCAGCGCGGCCCCGAGCAGCGCCCGCGCCTGCCCCGCGCGGCGGGCCAGATCGGCGGAGCCGGCCGTCAGCGCCGCCGCCACCACCGTGGCCAGGGCGGTGCGGTGCTTGCCGAAGAACACCCAGCTCCACTTCCGCGGTGCCGGCCGCGGCTGCGGCCGCGGTCTGCGCGGAGGTCTCGAGCAGAGTCGTCCAGAACCTGTGCTAGTCCGTTTCCTCGGCGGTTCCGTGCGGTGGGTCCACCCTGTGCCGGGCCCAGGCGCCGAGGATCCCGGCCACCAGGGAGCCGGCGTTGCCGGCGGCCAGGTCCCCCATGGTGTCCGTGTAGCCGACCTGCACGCGCGGGTCGACCAGCGCGTAGCCGGCGAACTCCACGTACTCCCAGACCAGGGCCAGCGTGGTGCCGAGGGCGGTGACCACCAGGACGTGGGTCACGGGCCCGGGCGTGCGCAGCCGGCCCCAGCGTTCCAGGGCGCGGAAGGCGAGCTCGGCCAGCACGGCGGTCGCCGCGAAGTGGACCACCAGGTCCCAGTGCTCCAGCCGCTCGTAGAGCAGGAACACGGAGCTCCACGCGGCGACCAGCAGCAGCAGGTCCGTGGCCAGTTCCAGGAGCGCCGGCAGCCGGGCCCGCCAGGTGATCGTGATGCCCAGGCAGACCAGCATCATCACGGCGGCGCCCGCGAGGTTGAAGAACACGGCCGTGAGCAGCACGGACAGCGGGCCCGCCCACCGGACCGCGAGCACGGTCCACCTCATGCGCCGCTCCGGGCGGCACGGTGGCCCAGGCGCGCCTGCCAGCGCTCCCAGGGGCGCTCCTCGGCCCAGTTCACCCGGATCGTCCGCACGGCCCGCGCCAGCCGGCGGACGGCAGGGCGCCCGGCCCGCAACGCCCGCGGCGACATCCCCACCGTGAGGCCGGGCCGGTACAGGATGCGTCGCCCCGGGGCCAGGCGGAAGCTGAGGTCGAGGTCGTCGTGCAGCTCCGGGTCGTGGCGGTGGACCCGGTCCCGGACCTCGAGCCACCAGGACCGGTGCATGGCCATGTTGGTGCCGAACAGGGGCGGATGGCCCAGGGCCGAGGCCGTGCTGAGCACGTACAGGCCCATGTAGAGCTCGGAGAGCAGCCGGCCCGCCCCGGGAGGCAGGCCCCGGAAGCGGCCCGGCCCGGCGACGGCCACCGCCTCGGGGCAGGACCCCAGCGCGGCGAGCAGCCCGGCGATCCACTCCGGGCCCGGCACGGTGTCGGCGTCGCAGCGCACCACCACGTCCCCGTGGGCTGCGTCGTAGCCGGTGGCCGCGGCGGCGGGGATGCCGGGCCGGGGCTCGAGCACCACGCGCGCCCCGGCCGCCCGGGCGACCTCGGGCGTGCTGTCGCTGGAGGCGTTGTCCACGACCACGATCTCGTCCGGCGGGCGGGTCTGGGCGACGACCAGGCGCAGGCACCGGGCGAGGTGCGCGGCGTCGTCGCGGGCGGGGACGACCACGGAGACGGTGGGGGACCAGGGCCCGGAGGCGGGGGGCGGGGGCGGTCCGGTCCGGGCTCTGCTGTCCGTCATGGACCCATTCTCACGCAACGGCACCCTACAATCGGCACATGCAGGCCGACGAGGGCACGACGAGCACGCCCGATGGCGCACCCCCGGAGCCGAGCGCGCACCGGGATCGCAGGGGGTTCGACGTCCTCTTCCTGCTCCAGCACTTCAGCACCGAGGCCGAGCGCTACGCGGACCAGGTCCGGCGCCGCTACGGCCTGGCGCACAAGGACGTCCACGCCCTCAACGAGGTGATGCAGGCCAACCGGGAGGGGCGTCCGGTGCGGGCCGGGGACATCGCCCGCCGGCTCGTGCTCAGCGGGTCGGCGACCACTACGGTCATCAAGCGCCTGGTCTCCGCGGGGCACATCGTGCGCTCGATCGATCCGCGCGACCGCCGCGAGGTGAGCCTGCGGGCCACCGAGCACGCCTACCGGGCCGGCCGTGAGATGTTCGCGCCGATGACCGAGGAGGTCCTGGCGGTGCTGGAGGACTGCGGGGACGACGAGATCGAGGTCCTGCGCCGGCGCCTGCCCCAGCTCACGGACGCCGTGCGCCGGGCCGGTCGGCGCGCCGCGGAGGGCGGGCCCCCGACGGCAGCGGCAACGACAGCGGCAACGGCAACGGCAGCGGCAACGACAGCGGCAACGGGAACGGCTCCGCCGGCACTCGGACCGTCCGCCGCCACGGGCTGACCCGGACGAACGCTTCGAATTTCGAAGGACTGTGGTGAAATGGGGGCATGGTGACGGTCTTCTCGCGCGAATCGGCATTCTCGAGCGCCCGTCCGAGCGCCGGGGCAGGCGCCGGCCCGGACGCCGCGGGGGCTTCCGCGGTCCCGGCCCTGGACCGGTTCCTCGCCGAGTCCACCGGCCGCGCCGGCGCCGTGGACCCGGGCTTCGCCCAGCTGTGGGAGGAGGTCGCCCGCCTGAGCACCGGGGGCAAGCGGATCCGCCCCCGGCTCGTCCGGCTCGCGGCGACCGCCTATCCCCGGCCGGAGCCCGACTCCGTGGTCGAGGCCGTGGGCGCGGCCTTCGAACTGCTGCACACCGCTCTCATCGTCCACGACGACGTCATCGACCAGGACGAGCAGCGGCGCCACCAGCCCACCATCAACGCCGCCGCGGCCGCCCGGGCGTCGGCCTCCGGGTCCGCCCCGGAGCAGGCCCGGCAGTACGGCGCGAGCGTCGGGGTGATCGCCGGGGACCTCGCCCTGGCCGGCGCGTACCGGCTCGTGGCCCGCTCCGGGCTCTCCCCCGAGCGCCTGCCGCGGCTGCTCGAGCTGCTCGACGAGGCCCTGTTCAGCTCCGCCGCCGGCGAGCTGCTCGACGTCGACCACGCGCTGCCCGGGGCCCGCCCGGAACGGGAGCGGATCCTCGCGGCCACCTGCCTGAAGACCGCCGTCTACTCCTTCGAGACGCCGCTGCAGGCCGGGGGAGTGCTCGGCGGCGCCCCGGAGGAGCACGTCGCGGTGCTCGGCCGGCTGGGCCGCACCGTGGGCACCGCCTACCAGCTGGTGGACGACCTGCTCGGCGTCTTCGGGGACCCGGAGGCCACGGGCAAGTCCGCGGTCAGCGACCTGCGGGAGGGCAAGCGCACCATGCTCGTGCTGGCCGCCCAGTGCACGTCCGACGGGGAGGAGCTCGACGCGATCCTCGGCCGGCCGGACATGGGCGACGAGGAGGCCTCCCGGGCGCGGGCGCTCATCGAGCGGTGCGGAGCCCGGCGGGAGGTCGAGGACCTGGTCGCCGAGTGCGCCGCCGAGGCGCGGGAGCTGCTGGAGACCGCCGGACTGCCCGAGGCCCTCGACCAGGACCTGCGCCGCATCGTGGGCGGGGCCACGGAGCGCATCCGGTGAGCGCGGCACAGCACGCCGGGTCCCCGGCCGAGGCCGCGGCCCGCTACGACGACGCCGCCCGGCAGTCCGCCGCGACCGTCATCCGCCGGTACTCCACCTCCTTCGGCCTGGCCTGCCGGCTCCTGGGCCCGCAGATCCGCCCCCACGTCTACGCCGTCTACGCCCTCGTGCGGATCGCCGACGAGATCGTCGACGGCGCCAGCGCCGGCGCCGGGGTCCCGGCCGAGGGGGCGCGGGAGCTGCTCGACGACCTCGAGGCCGAGACCTACGCCGCGATCGCGCGCGGGTTCAGCAGCAACCTCGTGGTGCACGCCTTCGCCCGCACGGCCCGCGACGCCGGGATCGGCGCCGACCTGGTCCGCCCGTTCTTCGCGTCGATGCGCGCCGACCTCAGCGAGGACCGGCACAGCCCCGGCTCCCTGGACGAGTACGTCTACGGCTCCGCGGAGGTGGTGGGCCTGATGTGCCTGCAGGTCTTCCTCGCCGGCCGGGAGGTGCCCCCGGACGTGCGGGCGCAGCTCGTCGCCGGGGCCCGCCGCCTGGGCGCCGCGTTCCAGAAGGTGAACTTCCTGCGGGACCTCGCCGAGGACTACGGCGAGCTCGGCCGCGTCTACTTCCCCGGCGTGGAGCCCGGCGCGTTCTCCGAGGCCGAGAAGAACCGGCTCCTCGACGACATCGACGCCGACCTCGCCGCCGCCCGGGCGGTGATCGACGACCTGCCCGTGTCCTCCCGCGCCGCCGTCCTCGCCGCCCACGACCTGTTCCGGGAGCTGTCCGTGCGCATCCGTGCCACCCCCGCCCGGGAGCTGCTGAGCTCCCGGATCCGCGTCCCCGACGCGCGCAAGGCCGCGCTCGCCGCGTCCGCGGTGGTCCGGGCGAGGACCCGGCGCCGCGCTCCCGCCCCGCGCGGGCGGCGCGCCGTGGTGGTCGGCGCCGGGATCGCCGGGCTCGCCGCGGCGGGCCTGCTCGCCAGGGACGGCTGGGACGTCACCGTCCTCGAGCGCGGGGCGAGCACCGGCGGGCGGGCCGGGCTGCTGGAGCGGGACGGGTTCCGCTTCGACACCGGGCCCTCCTGGTACCTCATGCCGGAGGTCTTCGACCACTTCTTCCGGCTCATGGGCTCCAGCGCGGCGCAGGAGCTCGACCTCGTGCGCCTCGACCCCGCCTACCGGGTCTACGGCGAGCGCTACGAGCACCCGATCGACATCCGCTCCGACCTCGAGCACACGGTGGCGCTGTTCGAGTCGGTGGAGCCCGGGGCCGGCGCACGGATCCGCACCTACCTGGCCTCGGCGAAGCGCACCTACGAGCTGGCCGTGGGCCACTTCCTCTACACCTCCTACGCCGCCTTCACCCCGCTGCTCAACCGGGCGGTCCTGCGGGGGCTGCCGGAGCTCGCCCGCCACCTCTCCGGGTCCCTGCACGACTTCGCCGCCGCCACCGTCCGGGACACCCGGCTGCGGCAGGTGCTCGGCTACCCGGCCGTGTTCCTGGCCAGCGCGCCCCGGATGACGCCCTCGCTCTACCACCTCATGAGCTGGATGGACCTCGCCGACTCCGTGCAGTACCCGCGGGGCGGGTTCCGCCGCATCATCGAGGCCGCCGAACGGCTCGCCGTCGCCCACGGGGCCCGGATCCGGACCGGGGCCGACGTCGTGCGGATCCGCACCTCCGCGGCCGCGGACGGTCCCGTGCGGGCCACCGGCGTGGTGTGGCGGGACGCGGAGGGGGCCGAGCACGAGCTCGCCGCCGACGTCGTCGTCTCGGCCGCGGACCTGCACCACACGGAGACCGCGCTGCTGCCGCCCGAGCTGCAGAGCTATCCGCAGCGGTACTGGGACCGGCGCCAGACCGGCCCCGGGGCGGTGCTCGTGATGCTCGGGGTGCGGGGGGAGCTGCCCCAGCTGCCGCACCACAGCCTGTTCTTCAGCGAGGACTGGGACACCAACTTCCGGGCCGTCTTCGAGGAGCCCACGCGGGTGCCGGACCCCGCGTCCGTCTACGTGTGCAAGCCCTCGGCCACGGACCCCTCGGTCGCCCCGGAGGGGCACGAGAACCTCTTCGTCCTGATCCCCGTGCCCGCCGACCCGGGCCTCGGCGCCGGCGGGCCCGACGGCACCGGCGCCGCGCGCGTCGAGGAGGTCGCCGACCGGGTGATCGACCAGGTCGCCGCGTGGGCGGGCGTGCCGGACCTGCGCGAGCGGATCGTGGTGCGTCACACGGTGGGCCCCGAGGACTTCCGGCGGGACTTCAACTCCTGGCGGGGCAACGTGCTGGGTCCGGCCCACGTGCTCAAGCAGTCCGCGTTCTTCCGCGGGGCCAACCGCAGCCGCAAGGTGGCCGGGCTGCACTACTGCGGGGCCTCGACCATCCCCGGCATCGGTCTGCCCATGTGCCTGATCAGCGCGGAGATCCTGCTCAAGGACCTGCGCGGGGACACCTCCACCGGACCGCTGGCAGAACCCCTGGTGCCGCGCGGATGAGCTTCGCGTACCTCGGCTTCCTGCTGCTCAGCCTGGCCGGGATGGTGCTCCTCGACGTGCGGGGCAGGCTGTTCCTCGCCCACGACCCCCGCCGGGGGGCCCTCGTGCTGGCCGCGGGCGTGGTGTTCTTCCTCGCGTGGGACGTGGCCGGGATCGGCCTCGGGATCTTCCTGCACAGCCGGAGCGCGTACGCGACCGGCTGGATGGTGGCCCCGCAGATCCCGGTGGAGGAGGTCGTGTTCCTGCTGTTCCTCTGCTATCTCACCATGAACCTGGTCCGGCTGACGGAGAAGGCGCTGGCGCGCCGCTCCGCCGCGGCCGAGCCGGTCCGCGAGGAGGCGGACGCCCCGTGACCTACGCCCTCATCATCCCGGTCTTCCTGGCACTGGCCCTGACGCCGGCCACCCTGCTGGTCCGCCGGCCCTCCCCGGCGCCCGCCCCGCGCCGGGCCCTGGCCGTGCTCGGGATCTCCTTCGGGATCCTGGCGCTGCTGACGGTCGTGTTCGACAACCTCATGATCGCCGCCGGGTTCTTCGACTACGGGGCCGGGCACATCACGGAGCTGCGGATCGGCCTGGTGCCGGTGGAGGACTTCGCGTACCCGCTGGCCGCGCTGCTGCTGCTGCCCTCGCTGTGGTGGGGGCTGGCCGAGCGCGGTCGGCTGACGGCCACCGTGCGCACCCTGGTGGCCACGTCCCGGCCGGTCTCGTGGGTCAACACCGCCTTCCCGTTCGCGGCGGCCTACGTCCTGACGACCGGCCGGGTGGACCTGCCCCTGGTGGCCGGGACCCTGTTCTTCCTGTTCCCCTACAACCTGCTGATGTACGGGATCAACGACGTCTTCGACTACGAGTCCGACCTCCGCAACCCCCGCAAGGGCGGCGTCGAGGGGGCGCTCGTGGACCGCTCCGAGCACCGGATGATCCTGGTGGGCTCGGTGCTGGCCGCCCTGCCCTTCCTGGCGTACCTGCTCCCCGCCGGCGGGGCCGGCGCGGCAGGGGTGCTCGGGGCGAGCCTCTTCGCGGTCGTGGCCTACAGCCTCCGGGGGCTGCGCTTCAAGGAGGTCCCGTTCCTGGACTCGGCGACCTCCGCCGCCCACTTCGTCTCCCCGGCCGTCTACGGCCTGGTGCTCGCCGGGGCGAACCCGTCGGTGGGCGTCGTGGCCCTGTGTGCGGGGTTCTTCCTGTGGTCGATGGCCTCCCAGGCGTTCGGGGCCGTGCAGGACGTCCAGGCGGACCGGGAGGGCGGGCTGCGCTCGATCGCCACGGTCCTGGGCGCCCGCCCGACCGTGTGGACCGCCCTGGTGCTCTACGTGGCCGCCGGGCTGCTCCTGCTGCTCGTGCCCTGGCCCGGGCCGCTGGCGTCCCTCCTGGTGCTGCCCTACCTGGCGAACCTCGTGCCGTTCCTGACGATCACGGACGCCGGCTGCGCGCGGGCCAACCGCGGCTGGCGGCGGTTCCTGTGGCTGAACTACCTCACCGGGTTCCTGGTGACGATGCTGCTGCTGTGGTCGTGGGAGCTCGCGCACTGAGCCCGGGCGCCGGCGCCGTGGGGAGCGGGGCGCCGGTGAAAGCACAGAACTACTAATGAATAGTCGTCGGAAAGCATTGCTTTTGCCGACGGGATCGGCGGCCGATACTGGAGGCACCAGCCCGTCGACCGTGAGGCAGGACACAGGTCTCCCGTCCTGACCGCGGCCGTCGTCGCCGGTGCGTTCCTGCACGACCACCGCTCAGCGGCCCATCCTCCGAGGACCTGCACCCATGACCGTCGAACTCCTGCCCAACGTCGTCGCCGCCCCGTCCCGTCCCCGTCTCCGCGGGACCACCGCCCTGTCCTGGGGCGCCTTCGTGCTGGACTGCGCCTGCGGCGCGGCCGAACCGGACTGCCTGTACTGCTCCGGTCCCGAGAGCGACTGAGGGCGTGGCCGCCGTGTCCGCGCCCGTCGACCGCATCGTGACCCGCAGCCTCCAGGGCGGCTGGGAGGTGCGAGCGCCCGGTTCCCGCCGGGGCGGCCTCCGGGCGAGCACCCGGGCCGGCGCCCTGCAGTGGGCCTGGAACATCACCCGGGACACCGGGGGCAGGGTCCTGCTGCACCCCGGCGACGCTCCCGGGCGCGAGTCCGCCCCGCAGCGCTGAGCCTCCCGGCCACCGCCGAGCCGGCCACCACCGAGCCGGCCCGGGCCGGACGGCCCGGGCCGGCGGTGCTACAGGTCCGCGAGCACCGACATCGGGTTCTCGACCGCGTCGGCCACCATGCGCAGGAAGCCGCCGGCCGTCCCGCCGTCGCACACGCGGTGGTCGAAGGCCAGGGAGAGCTGGGTGACCTTGCGGACGGCCAGCTGCCCGTCGACCACCCACGGCCGGTCGATGATCCGGCCGACCCCGAGGATCGCCACCTCCGGGTGGTTGATGATCGCCGCGGCCCCGTCCGTGCCGAACACCCCGTAGTTGTTGAGGGTGAACGTGGACCCGGACAGCTCCGCCGGGGAGGCCTTGCCGGAGCGGGCGAGCTCGGTGAGCCGCCGCAGCTCGGCGTCGAGGCCACGAGCGCTCAGGGCGTGGGCGTTGCGGATGTTGGGCACCACGAGCCCGCGGTCGGTCTGCGCCGCGAAGCCCAGGTTCACGCCCTCGAAGCGCACGATCTCCTGGCTGCCGTCCTCGCGGGTCTCGATGCGGGTGGCGAGCTCGGGATGCCGGGCCAGGCCCGCGAGCACGAAGCGGGCGATCAGGGCCATCAGCCCCGGCGCGGTGGCCGGGTCCTGCGCCTTGAGCGCCGCGCGCAGCTCCACCAGCTTCGTGGCGTCCACGTCCACCCAGACGGTGGCCTCGGGGATCTCGGTGCGCGACCGGCTCATCGCCTGCGCGATGACCTTCCGCACCCCCGAGACCGGGACGCGCCCGGCCACGCCCAGCCCGGTGCGCGGGTCCGTCGCGGACGGCGCCCCGTCGGCCGGCTCCGCTGCGAGGGGCTGCGGCGCGGCGGCCGCCGGCGGGGCCGGGGCCGGCTCCGGCTCCGGGGCGGTGGCGGCCACGACGTCGCGGCGCAGGATCAGCCCGCCGGGCCCGGAGCCGCGCACGGTGGAGATGTCGATCCCGCGGTCCTTGGCGAGCTTGCGCACGATCGGGGAGACGACGGTGGGGGCCAGCCGCGGGGCCGAGGCCATCGCGTCGTGGGCGGCCCCGGACGCGGCGGCCTGCCCGGCGAGCTGCTGGGTGAGCCGGTCGCCGAGCCCGTCGGCGACCGGGCCGGAGGCCCCGGCGGGGGCGGCGGCACGCTTGGGCCGGCGCCGGCGCCCGGCCGAACCCGCCGCCGGGGTGCCGTAGCCGATCAGCACGCTGCCGGAGCCCTCGGCGTCGTCGGAGGTCCCGGCGGCCACGGTGCCCGCCTCGGCCGCCGAGCGGGGGTCCGCCCCGGCGCGCTCCTCCTCGCGGTAGGACTGCCCGCCGCGGGGCCCGCCCCCCTGCGGGGCGGGGGTCCCGGCGGTGTCCCCGGTGTTCACGGAGATCAGCGGCGCGCCCACGTCGAGGGTCTGCCCGGAGGCGCCGTGCAGCTCCTGCACGGTCCCCGCGAAGGGGCAGGGCACCTCCACCGCGGACTTGGCGGTCTCCACCTCGGCGATGGGCTGGTCCACGGCCACGGTGTCGCCCACCTGGACCAGCCAGCCCAGGAGCTCGGCCTCCGTGAGTCCCTCGCCGAGATCCGGCAGGGTGAACGTCTTCACGGTCATGGTCAGTCCTCCCACTGCAGGTCGTCCACGGCGTCGAGGATGCGGTCGACGCTGGGCAGGTAGTACTCCTCGAGCTTGGGCGAGGGGTACGGGATGTCGAAGCCGGTCACGCGCCGCACCGGCGCGGCCAGCGAGTGGAAGCAGCGCTCCTGCACCCGGGCGACGATCTCGGCGGCCACGGAGGCGAAGCCGGGCGCCTCGGCGACCACGACCACGCGCCCGGTGCGGCGCACCGAGGCGGCGACGGTCTCGTCGTCGAACGGGACGATGCTGCGCAGGTCCACGACCTCGAGGGAACGGCCCTCGGCCTCGGCGGCCGCGGCGGCCGCCAGGGCGGTGGGCACGGACGGCCCGTAGGTGAGGATCGTGGCGTCCTGACCGGTGCGGGCGACGACGGCGCGGCCCTCCCGGCGCTCCGGGGCCCGGTTCTCGTAGCGGTCCCGCAGCTCGGCCAGGTCCACCGGCGCCTTGGACCAGTAGAGCTTCTTGGGCTCGAAGAACACCACGGGATCGTCGGAGTCGATCGCCTCGCGGAGCATCAGGTAGGCGTCCTCGACGGTGGCCGGGGTGAAGACCTTCAGGCCCGGGGTGTGGGCGTA
Source organism: Kocuria turfanensis (assembly GCF_001580365.1). Taxonomy (NCBI): domain Bacteria; kingdom Bacillati; phylum Actinomycetota; class Actinomycetes; order Micrococcales; family Micrococcaceae; genus Kocuria; species Kocuria turfanensis. The sequence continues at coordinate 2,905,577 of NZ_CP014480.1, forward strand.
GTAGGCCTCGGAGGAGTCGCAGTGGTGCTCCACGCCGCCGATCCCGCCGGCGTAGGGGATGCGGATGACGATCGGCAGGGTCACGGCGCCGCGGGTGCGGTTGTGCATCTTCGCGATGTGCGAGGCGATCTGCTCGAACGCCGGGTAGGCGAAGGCGTCGAACTGCATCTCGATCACCGGGCGCATCCGGTTCATCGCCATGCCCACGGCCATCCCGGCGATCCCGGACTCCGCCAGCGGGGTGTCGAAGCAGCGGGTGCGCCCGAAGCGCTGCGTCAGCCCGTCGGTGATCCGGAAGACCCCGCCGAGGGTGCCGACGTCCTCCCCGAAGACGACGACGGCGTCGTCGGCGGTCAGGGCGTCGGCCAGGGCGGTGTTGAGCGCCTGCGCGAAGGTGGCCGGCCTGGCGGCCGGGGTCTGCCCGGACGGTGCGGGGGCCTGGAGGGTGCTCACGGTGCGGTCTCCTCTCGGGCGAGCTCGGCGGCGAGGATCTGCTCCTGCTCGGCGAGCTGCGGGGTCTGCTCGGTGTAGACGTGGCGGAAGAGCTCGCGCGGGTCGACCTGCACGTCGGCGTTCATGCCGTCGCGCAGGGCCGCGGCGACGTCCTCGGCGGCGGCGGCGATGCGCTGCTCGGCAGCGTCGTCGAGCAGCCCCTCCCCGGCCAGGTAGGCGCGCATGCGGGTCACGGGGTCCTTGGCGATCCACTCCTGCACCTCGGCGTCGTCGCGGTAGCGGGTCGCGTCGTCGGCGTTGGTGTGCGCCTGCATGCGGTAGGTGTGGGCCTCCACGAGCAGGGGCTCGGACTCCGAGCGCGCCAGGTCCACGGCGCGGCCCAGCGTGGCGAGCAGGGCAACCAGGTCGTTGCCGTCCACCCGCTCCCCGGCCATGCCGTAGCCGACCGCCTTGTGGGCGAGGCTGGGGGCGGCCGACTGCTGGGACAGGGGCACGGAGATCGCGTAGCCGTTGTTCTGCACGAAGAACACGACCGGCAGCTTGAACACGGCGGCGAAGTTCAGGGCCTCGTGGAAGTCGCCCTCGCTCGTGGCGCCGTCGCCGCACATGGCCAGGACCACGGTGTCCTCACCGCGCAGCTTCGCGGCGTGGGCCACGCCCACCGCGTGCAGCAGCTGGGTGGTCAGCGGGGTCGACTGGATGCCGACGTGGTGCTCGTGGGGGTCGTAGCCGCCGTGCCACTCGCCGCGGAAGATCGACATCACGTCCAGGGGCCGCACGCCCTTGGTCATCACGGCCACGGTGTCCCGGTAGGTGGGGAACAGCCAGTCGCCCTCCTTCAGGCACAGGGCCGCGGCCACCTGGCAGGCCTCCTGCCCGTGGCTGGAGGGGTAGACGGCCATCCGGCCCTGGCGCACCAGCGCGGAGTTCTGGTCGTTGACCCGGCGGCCGACCACCAGCTTCTCGTAGGCGCCCAGCAGCACGTCCCCCGCGGGCAGCGGGTACTCGTGGCCGGGCTCGGTGCCCTGCTCCTCGGCCGGCAGCAGGCGGCCGGTGGGGTCCACCATCCGGATCTCGCCGCGGGCCGGGAGCATGTACTGCTCCGGTGTGATGCCGAAGGTCTGGGAGGCCCGGAGGATCGGGTCCTCGGGGGTCTCGACGGTCTGGCTCATGGTGTCCCCTCGGTCGGTCCCCGGTCCGGGCGCGGACGCGGGGAGGCAGGAAGGCCGCTGAAGTTCTGTCCGCCCAGTATGAGAAGAACGGATGGTTCGTATCCAGGTCCGCGGGAAAGTCCAGAATCCTGCGGGCATCGGTGCCGTCTCCGTGGACGAAATGTTTTACTGTGGCGTGGGACACACGCATTCGTCCGACACCGTTTCCCGCCCTTCCGTCCCGCCCCGAAGGAGTCCCGCCGTGCCCTCGACCCCCGTCCCGCTGGACGAGACCGACCGGAAGATCCTCGCCGAGCTCTCCCGGGACGCCCGGCAGTCGGTGACCGCGATCGCCGCGGCCGTGCACGTCTCCCGCGCCCACGCCTACGCCCGCATCAACCGGCTGCGCGACGAGGGGGTGATCCTGCGCTTCAGCACCGTGATCGACCCGGTGCGCGCCGGGCTGCAGGCCTCGGCCTACGTGACGCTGAAGCTCCAGCAGAACACCTGGCGGGAGCTGTGCGGGCAGCTGCAGGCGATCCCGGCCGTGCACCACATCGCCCTGGTCGGCGGGAACTTCGACGTCATGCTGCTGGTGCGCGCCGTGGACACGGTGCACCTGCGGCAGGTGATCTTCGAGCACATCCAGCAGCTGCCCGGCGTGGTGGACACCCAGACGTTCCTGATCTTCGAGGACATCGACACCCGGGCGTGACCGGCCCGGGCGCCGGGTGCCCCGGACGTCCCGGGGAGGGATGTCGCAGGGGCGTCACGAACGGCGTCACGAGCGGCGTCACGAACGGCGTCACGAGCGGCGTCACGATCCGTCACGGACGTCATGTTCGGTCGCGGAACGGCGCCGGCCCGCCCCGCGCATAGTGTGGTCCCAGCTTCACGAGACGCGACTGTCAAGCTCCGACTGGGTCGCGCACCAACCCCATGCTCACCGGGTGGTTCGGATGAGGAAGCGGCCTGCATCCCCGTTGCCGCGCAGCGGGTGACCGGTGCGGGTAAGAGCAAGTGCACAGGAGCCGCGCCATGTCCCTCCCCGTGACCGATCACGACCTCTCGACCCGGCAGATCCACGCCGGCGCCGACCACGACCCCGGGCAGCGCACCCTCACGGTGCCGATCTACCAGAGCGCCGCCTTCGAGTTCCCGGACTACGAGGCCGCCCGGCAGATGTTCGCCCAGACCCGCGCGGGCTTCACCTACACCCGCACCGGCAACCCCACGGTGGCCGTGCTGGAGCAGCGGATCAGCGACCTCGAGGGCGGGGTGGGCGCCGTGGCCACCGGCTCCGGGCAGTCCGCGGTGGCCGTGGCGCTGCTGGCCCTGCTCGGCCAGGGGGAGGACAAGCACCTGGTTGCCTCCGAGAAGCTCTACGGCGGGACCGTGGACCTGCTCACCGACTCGCTGGCCGACCACGGCGTCGAGGTCGACTTCGTGGACCCCACCGTCCCCGGCGCCTGGGCCGCGGCCGTGCGCCCCGACACCCGCGCCTTCCTGCTCGAGTCCATCGGCAACCCGCTGGCCACGCTGCCGGACCTGCCCGGGATCGCCGACGTCGCCCGGGCGGCCCGGGTGCCCGTCGTCGTCGACAACACCCTCGCCTCCCCGGCGCTGTACCGGCCGCTGGAGAAGGGCGCGGACATCGTGGTGCACTCGGCCACCAAGTTCCTCGGCGGCCACGGCAACGCCCTGGCCGGGGCGGTCGTGGACGGCGGGACCTTCGACTGGTCCGCCCAGCCCGCGAGGTGGCCGCAGTTCACCCGCGCCCGCGCCCGCTGGGGCGGGCAGAGCCTGCTCGACAAGTGCGCCGGCGCCAGCCCCTACCTGCACCTGGTCCGGGCCAAGTACGTGCACGACCTCGGCACCACGCTGTCCCCGTTCAACGCCAGCCAGATCCTGCAGGGCACCGAGACCCTGGACCTGCGGGTGGCCCGGCACACGGCCTCGGCGCTGACCGTGGCCGAGTTCCTCGCCGGCCACCCCGCCGTCGCGCGCGTGCACCACCCCGGGCTGCCGGGGGACCCCGGGGCCGGGATCGCGGCCCGGGACTTCCCCCGCGGCACCGGCTCCGTGTTCTCCTTCGACCTCGCCGCCCCGGACGCCGCCGTGGGGCCCTTCATCGACGGGCTGCGGCTGTTCAAGCTGGTCGCCAACATCGGCGACACCCGCAGCCTCGTGGCCCACCCGGCCGCGATGACCCACTGCCGGCTCACGCCCGAGCAGCGCCGGGCCGGCGGGATCGCCGAGACCACCGTCCGGCTCTCGATCGGCCTCGAGGCCCCCCAGGACCTCGTGGCCGACCTCGGCCAGGCCCTCGACACCGTGCTCGAGACCGTTTCGACCCTCCGGAAGTGAGCCCCACCATGAGCCAGACCGTCACCACCCGCCGGCGCGGGTTCACCACCACCGCCGTCCACGCCGGCCAGCAGCCCGACCCGCTGACCGGGGCCGTCATCCCGCCGGTCTACCAGACCTCCACCTTCGCCCAGGACGGGATCAACGTCCTGCGCGCCGGCCACGAGTACAGCCGCGGCTCCAACCCCACCCGCAACGGCTTCGAGGAGCAGCTCGCGGCCCTGGAGCACGGCGAGCGCGCGTTCGCCTTCGCCTCCGGGATCGCCGCCGAGGACGCGCTGCTGCGGGCGGTGCTGCGCCCGGGCGAGCACGTGGTGCTCGGCGCCGACGGCTACGGCGGCACCAACCGGCTGATCACCCGGGTGCTCGCCCCGTGGGGGATCGGCCACACCCCCGTGGAGATCACCGACCTCGACGCCGTCCGCGCCGCGATCCGCCCCGGGGACACCACGGTCCTGTGGCTGGAGACGCCCTCCAACCCGCTGCTGGGCATCGCCGACGTTGCGGCCTGGGCGGAGCTGGCCCGGGAGGCGGGGGCGCTGCTCGTGGTGGACAACACCTTCGCCTCCCCGTACCTGCAGAACCCGCTGCTGCTGGGCGCCCACGCCGTGGTGCACTCCACCACCAAGTACATCGGCGGGCACTCCGACGTCCTCGGCGGGGCCGTGGTCGTCGGAGCCGCCGCCTGGCGCGGCGCCCCGCTCGCCGAGACGGTCGGCTTCCAGCAGTTCGCCGCCGGCGCCGTGGCCGGGCCCCAGGACAGCTACCTGGCCGCCCGCGGGCTCAAGACCCTGAGCCTGCGCATGGAGCGCCACCAGGAGAACGCCCAGCGGATCGCCGAGTGGCTGCTGGAGCGCCCGGAGGTGTCCGGGGTGCTCTACCCCGGGCTGCCCGGGCACCCCGGCCACGCGCTCGCCGCGACGCAGATGCGCGGGTCCGGCGGCATGGTCTCCTTCCGCCTCGCCGGGGGAGAGGCCGCGGCCCGCGCCGTGGCCGAGGGCACGCGGCTGTACTCCCTGTCCGTGAGCCTGGGCGGGGTCGAGTCCCTGATCTGCTATCCCTCGGAGATGACGCACGCCTCGGTCCGGGGCACCCCGCTGGCGGTGCCCACCGACCTCGTGCGGCTGTCGGTGGGGATCGAGGACGTCGAGGACCAGCTGGAGGACCTCGAGCGGGCGCTCGCGGGCGCGACCTCGTAGGCGGAGGCGCTACCCTGACCCGCATGAGCACCGGCACCCCGCACTCCGAGACGTTCCTCGAGCTGCCCGGGCCCGTGGTGGGCACCGGGTGGCTGGCCGGCCACCTCGGCGACCCCCGGCTCGTGCTGGTGGACGCGAGCTCCACGCTCAACCGCACCGACGAGGCGATCCCGGGCGCCCTGCTCCTGGACCTGGACGGGCCGTTCTCCGACCCGTCCGCGGAGCTGCCGCACACGATGCCCGCGGCGGGGCGGCTGACCGCGGCGGCCCGTGCGCTGGGGATCTCCCGGTCCAGCACCGTGGTGGCCTACGACGGCAAGGGGCTCTTCGCCTCCGCCCGGGTGTGGTGGATGCTGCGGGCGGCGGGCTTCGACCGGGTCGCGGTGCTCGACGGCGGGCTGCCGGCCTGGGCCGCCGAGGGGCGGCCCGTGGGCGTGCACGCGGATCCGCCGGCCGAGCCCGGCGACGTCGAGCTCGTGCCGCAGGAGGGGTTCTTCGTGGGCGCCGACGACGTCGCCGACGCCCTGGAGGAGCCCGGGGCGGTCGTCCTCGACGCCCGTTCCGCCGGCCGGTTCGCGGGCACGGAGCCCGAACCGCGGCCCGGCCTGCGCCCCGGCCACATGCCCGGGGCGGTCAGCCTGCCGTACACGCAGCTGCAGGGCCCGGACGGGCGGCTGCTGCCGCTGCCCGAGCTGCGGGCGCGGATCGCGGCGGCGGCCCCCGAGGGGCGGCGCGTGGTGACCAGCTGCGGCTCGGGGCTCACCGCGTGCGTCCTGGCCCTGGGCGCCCACCTCGCGGGCCGCACGGAGGTCTCCGTCTACGACGGCTCCTGGGCCGAGTGGGGCCGCCCGGGCCCGCGACCGGTGGCCGGCCCCGGCTGAGCCGGGCCGGCGGCGGGGGTCGGCCCCGGCTGAGCCGGCCTGCCGTCGGGGGTCGGCCCCGGCTGAGCCGGGCGCCGGCCCGTGGTCAGCCGCGGGCCGCGGCGTCCCGCGCGGCGGCGGTCCGCTCGATGTCCTGGTCGGCGGCGGCCCGCGCGGTGCTCTGCTCGGCGGTCCGCTCCGGGGCGTCCGGGCCGGAGCCGTCCCGCGCGGCGGCCGCGGCCAGGATGTTGCGCGCCATGGAGGGGAAGATGAAGCCGTGGAAGGGCCACACGCCCCACCAGTAGAGCCGGCCGGGCAGGCCCTTCGGGAAGAAGATGGCCCGCTGCCGGTAGCGGCTGCCCTCGCCCTCGGGCTCCACGGACAGCTCGAGCCAGGCCCGCCCGGGCGCCCGCATCTCGGCGTGCAGCAGCAGCTTGTGGCCCTCCTCCAGCTCCTCGACCCGCCACCAGTCCACGTACTCGCCGACCTGCAGGTCCGTGGCGTCGCGGCGGCCGCGGTTGAGCCCGGCGCCGCCCACGAGCTTGTCCATGACCCCGCGGACCTGCCAGGCCAGCGGCAGCGAGTACCAGCCGTTGCGCCCGCCGATGGACTCGATGACCCGCCACACCTGCTCGGGCCGGGCCGGGCCGGTCCGGCTGCGCTCGTCGACGAAGACCGTGCGCCCGGCCCAGTCCGGGTCCGAGGGGAGGGGGTCCGCCGCGGCCTCGGAGGAGCTGTAGTGGACGTCCCACGTGGTCTCCACGGAGTTGTCCTCGATCTTCTTCAGGGCCAGCGCCACGGCCCGGCGGTAGCCCGCCAGGCCCTCGGGGGGCGGGGGGACGTAGGCGTCGATGTCGTGCTCGTCCGCGACCGCGTCGTGCTGCAGGGACTGCACGAGCGGCACGGCCAGCGCCAGCGGGATCGGGGTGACCATGCCCACCCAGAACCCGGACAGCCGCGGCGCCGGCAGGGGGAGGTGGAAGACCACGCGCCGGCGGAGGCCTGCCACGCGGGCGTAGCGGCGCATGGCGTCCGCGTAGGTCATCACGTCGCGGGAGCCGATGTCGAACGTGCGGTTGAGGTCCTCCGGCAGGTCCATCGCGTGGACGAGGTAGTACAGGACGTCGCGCACGGCGATGGGCTCGATCCGGTTGGTCACCCAGGAGGGGGCCGGCATGACCGGGAGGGTGTCGCCCAGGTGCCGGATCATCTCGAAGGAGGCCGAGCCGGAGCCGATCACCACGCCGGCCTGGAGCACCACCGCGGGCACCGCCCCGGCCAGGAGGATCTCCCCGACCCGCACCCGCGAGCGCATGTGCTGGGACAGCTCCACCCCGGAGGGGTGCAGGCCGGAGAGGTAGACGACGCGCCGCACCCCGGCCCGCTCCGCGGCCTCGGCCACGGTCCGGGCCATCCGGGCCTCCTGCTCCTCGAACTGCCGGGAGCCGCCCATGGAGTGCACCAAGTAGTAGAGGGTGTGGACGTCGCGGCAGGCGGCGGTCATCCCCTCGAGGTCGTTGAGGTCCGTCTCGGCGACCTCCACCCGGTCCCGCCACGGCACGGAGCGCAGCTTGCCGGGGGACCGCACGGCGACGCGCACGGTGTGGCCCGCCTCCAGCATGCGGGGCGCCAGGCGCCCGCCGACGTAGCCGGTGGCACCGGTGATGAGGACGCGCTGGGGAGAGCTCATGGCCTGCCTTTCGTGCGGGTCCCGTGAGCGTACCAACGCCGCCCGACAGGGCCCTGGGCGGCGGCCGGGCCGCCGGTGGACACGGGAACGGCCGCATCCGGGCGGGATGCGGCCGTGTCCGGCGGCGCCGCGGGACGCGGGCCGGGGGGAGCGGGTCAGGGCAGCGCCAGGCGGAACACCTTCGCCCACGCCGAGGCCACCTGCTTGGGCAGGGGGCCCGTGGTGTAGGGCAGCTCGTAGCGCTCGCAGATCTCGCGCACCTTCACGGCGACCTCGGCGTAGCGGTTCGAGGGCAGGTCCGGGAACAGGTGGTGCTCGATCTGGAAGGACAGGTTGCCGGTCATCAGGTGCATCAGCCGCGAGCCCGAGATGTTGGCCGAGCCGATCATCTGCCGCACGTACCAGTCCCCGCGGGTCTCGCCCTCGATCTGCTCCTCGGTGAAGGTGTCCGCCCCGGCCGGGAAGTGGCCGCAGAAGATCACGGCGTGCGCCCAGATGTTGCGCGCGGCGTTGGCGGTCAGGGTCGCGGTCAGCGCCTGCTTCGCGGAGCCGGTCACGGCCGCGGCGGCGGGCGTGGCCACGTAGTCCTTGGCGGCCTGCTTCACGAACTTCGCCCCGAGGGCCTTGAGCCCGCGCTTCAGCTCGGCGACCGGCTTGCGGCCCTCCCGGACCTCGTCCAGCTCGAGGTCGTAGATCGCGATGCCCCACTCGAAGACCGGGGCGAGCAGCGCGTTGTAGAGCGGGTTGCCCAGGTTCCGCGGCGTCCAGGGCTGGTCCTCGTCCATGCGCAGGATCGTGTACCCGACGTCCCGGTCCTTGCCGACCACGTTGGTCCAGGTGTGGTGGAGGTCGTTGTGGGTGTGCTGCCACGCCTCGGCCGGGGTCACGAAGTCCCACTCCCAGGTGGTGGAGTGGATGTCGGGATCGCGCATCCAGTCCCACTGCCCGTGCAGGACGTTGTGGCCGATCTCCATGTTCTCGAGGATCTTGGCGAGGGTGAGCATGCCGGTGCCGGCGAGCCAGGCGGGTTTGTGCTTGGCGAACAGCAGCGCGGCCCGCCCGGCCAGCTCGAGGGAGCGCTGGGTGGCGATCACCCGGCGGATGTAGGCGGCGTCGCGGGCGCCGCGGGTGGCGATCACGGACTCGCGCAGGGCGTCGAGCTCCCGGCCCAGCTCCTCGATCTGCGCGTCGGAGAGGTGGGCGGCGGCGGAGGGCTTGGCCCGTCCGGCGGGCCGGCCCTGGTCGAGCAGGAGGGGGGTGACGATGGTCATGGTGTCGCTCCTTCGGGAACGGGATGTGGGGAAGCGGATCAGGGGAAGGGGATCAGGGGCGGGGGCGGTGCTCAGGCGTCGAGGCTGACGGGGCCGGCGGCCGTGGACACGCACGTCTGGACGAGGTGCCCGGGCTCCCCGTGCACCTCCCCGGTGCGGGTGTCCCGGACCTGCCCGGAGAGCAGGGGGGTCACGCAGGCGTGGCAGATGCCCATGCGGCAGCCGCTGCGCATCATGAGGCCGGCGTCCTCGCCGGCGGCCAGGAGGGTCGTGGCGCTGTCGGCCTCGACCTCGGTGTCGGACTTCTCGAAGGTCACGCGGCCGCCCTCCCCGCCGGAGCCGGGGGCGACGACGGCGGCGAAGCGCTCGACCCGCAGCTCGCCCTCCTCTCGTTGCCACAGGGCCTCGGCGGCGTCGAGGAACTCCGCGGGCCCGCAGGCGTAGGCGGCGCGGTCGCGCCAGTCGGGGCAGGCGGCGTCGAGGTCGCCGGTGCCGGCGAGGTCGAGCCGGCGGCCGCGCTCCCCGGTGAACCACTGGACGAGGCGGAAGCCCGGGAACTGGTCGGCCAGCTCCAGCAGCTCCTCGCGGAAGAGGGAATCCTCCGGCGAGCGGGAGGAGTGCACGAGCACGAGGTCGGCGTCCGCGCGGCGGGGCACCAGGGTGCGGATCATGGACATGACGGGGGTGAGACCGCTGCCCGCGGTGAGCATGAGCAGCGGACGGGGGCGCTCGGGGAGCACGAAGTCGCCCTCGGGCGGGGCGAGGAAGAGGACGTCGCCGCGACGGGTCCCGCGCACCAGGGCGGTGGAGACCTTGCCCATCGCGGTCACGGTGATGGCCGGGTCCTGCCCGGCGCCGGTGCTCAGCGAGTAGGAGCGCCAGTGCCGCACCCCGTCGATCTCCACCCCGATGCGCGCCCACTGGCCGGCCTCGTGGGCGTTCCAGCCCTTGCCGGGACGGAACCGGATGGTAACCGAGTCCGCGGTCTCGGGCACCACGGAGGTCACCAGGCCGCGGAGCTGGCGGGCGCTGGCGAGGGGGTCGACGAGCCGGAGGAAGTCCTCCGGGGAGCGCGGGGTCGTGAAGGCCGAGGCGAGGCGGGAGAGCAGTCGTATGGATGGCACCTAATCACTGTGCCGCAAATCCGGTGCTGATTCTCGTTCCGTCACGTACTCTTTCAGCGGAGAAACTGTGTCATCGGAATGAAAGGGGGCGCCGGTGGGTGCACCGGAACAGCCGGGCCGGACGGATCGGGAGCTGCCCTGGACGGCCCTGCCCCCGGCGCTGACCCCGTTGCTCGTGCCCCACCTGCCCGCCGTCACGGAGGAGCTGCTGGACGCCGTGCGCCACGACGTCCCGGTCTACGCCCGGCCGCTCGAGGGGCTGTTCGGGGACAGCATCCGGCAGGGGGTCGAGGTGGCACTGACCCGCTTCCTGCACCTGCCCGGGACCGTGCGGCCGGCGCTGCAGCAGGAGGACCGGAGGGTGTACGAGGGGCTCGGTCGCGGCGAGGTGCGGGAGGGGCGCCCCATGGACGCCCTGTTCGCCGCCTACCGCTCCGGGGCCCGCACCACGCTGCGCTCCCTGTCCCGGGTGGCCATGGACGCCGGGTTCGAGGCCTCCGTGCTGATCGGGCTGGCCGAGTCGGTCTTCGCCTACATCGAGGAGCTCTCCGCGGCCAGCGCGGAGGGGTACGCCCTGGAGCAGTCCGAGCGCGCGGGGGAGCGGGACCGGCTGCTGGACGCCCTCGCGGACATGCTGGTCCGCGGTCACGTGGTCGAGGACTCCGTGCGCAGCGCCGCGGCCGCCGCCGGGTGGCCGGTGCCGGAGCGCGTGGTCGTGGTGACGCTGGCCGCCGACCGCCGGGTGGGCCTGCGCTCCCGGCTGGGGGAGCGGGCGCTGCTCACGTCGCGCCCCGGCGACGTGGTGGCCGTGGTGCCGGAGCCGTCCTCCGCGTCCGGGCGCCAGGACCTGGAGCGGGCGCTCACGGGGCGCAGCGCCGTGATCGGCCCGGGCCGGCCCTGGTACGCGGCCGCCGACTCCCTGCGCCTGGCGGCGCTGACCCGTGACCTGATGCGGCGGGAGGGGCCGGCCGGGGAGGGACCGGTGTGGGTCTCGGAGCACCTCGTGCAGCTCGTGCTGCACGGCGAGCGCTCCGTGGTCGAGGACCTCGCCGCCCAGCGGCTGGCCCCGCTGGACGAGCTGCGCCCGGGGCAGCGGGAGCGGCTCGGAGCCACCCTCCTGTCCTGGCTCGCCCACCAGGGGCAGCGCGCGGCCATGGCGGCGGAGCTGGGGATCCACGAGCAGACGGTGGGCTACCGGGTGAACCAGCTGCGGGAGGTCTTCGGGGAGGTCCTCAACGACCCGCAGACCCGCTTCGAACTCGAGCTCGTCCTGCGCGCCGGGTTCCGCTGAACCCGGTCCCGCCGGGCTCAGCCGGTGCGCTTGTAGGACTCCCGCTCGCGGTCGTCGTGCGCGGCCTGCTCGGCCACGGTGATGGCGCCGCCGCCCCGGTGCGCCGGCATCCACCACGCGCCGGGTGCGGGGGTCGCCGGGTAGCTGTCGATGCACCGGTCGATCCCCTCCTGCAGCGCCTGCCGCAGCCGCTCGCTCGCGGCGCGCACGTCCTCGTCGGCGGCGACGCGCAGCAGCGGGCCGACGTGCACCCGCACGGGGGTCCGCCAGACGTCGCGCAGCCGGATCCCGCCCCGCCCGCGGGTGAGCATCCGGTGCCCGCCCCACACGGCCACGGGGATGACGGGGGCGCCGGTCTCCGCGGCCATCCGGGCGGCGCCGGTGCGCAGCGGCCGCACGGTCCAGCTGCGGCTGACCCCGCCCTCGGGGAACACGGCGAGGAACTCCCCGCGCCGCAGCTTCGCCAGGGCCTCCGCGTAGGCGGGGGCGCCGTTGGCGCGGTCGACGACGACGTGGTCGCACAGCCGGCACACCGCGGTCACGAAGGCGCTGCCGGTGTGCTTGCGCGTGATGAGGAACCGCGAGTGGGCCCGCAGCCGGCGCCAGATCACCAGCTGCGCGAACACGAAGTCGAGGTAGCCGAAGTGGGTCACCGCCACGACGGCGCCCCGGCCGGGCTGCACCTCCCGGTCCAGCCCGTGCACCACCTGGTCGTCCGGCAGGTGCTCCTCGCCCGAGGCGAGCACCGGCACGCGGAAGAGCCGCACCGCGGCGAGTCCGGCGAGCACGATGGCCCGGTAGGCGTACTTGTTGGGGCGCAGCTGCAGGGCCACGGTCCCTCCTCGGGGACGAGGCCCGCGGTGGGGCCGGGAACGGTCTGCGGGACATCGTAAGCCCGCGCGGCCCGCCCGGCACGCCTGCGCTCAGCGGTGGCCCGCCGGCGGCGTGCCGTCCGCCTCCTCCGGGCGCGTGAAGGCGAGCCAGATCGCCGGCGCCACGTCGTGCTGGGCCGCGCCCTCGGGGCCGTCCGCGAGCCGGGCGTTGAGCGCGCCGTCGTAGGTGGCCAGCAGCATCCGGGCGAGGTCGGCGACCTCGACGGTGAACCGCAGCCGCTGCCGCCGCGCCACCCGGGTGAGCGCGTCGACGACGGCGTCCACCAGGGCGTCGCGGTGTCCGACCAGCACCTCCCGGACCGCGGGCGAGCGCCGGGCGGTCAGCAGCAGCTCGAGCCGCACGGTGTGCCACGTGGTGTCCGAGGTGTGGTCGGACAGGCCTTCGAGGATCCGCACGACCACCTCCTCCGCGGAGGCGCCCGCGGTGAGCCAGCGCTCCAGCTGCTCGCCGAGCCGGGACACCAGCTGCTCCACGTGGTCCTCGTACATGGCCAGGGCCAGGTCGGTCTTGGAGCCGAAGTTGCTGTAGAACGCGCCGCGGCTGAAGCCCGCCGCCGCGCACAGCTCCCCGACGCTCGCGCCCTCGATGCCCCGCTCGGCGAAGACGCCGGCGGCGGTCTCGAGCAGGCGCCGGCGGGTGGCCGTCCGGGAGCGCTTCGCGCCCTCGTCCCGGCCCGGTCCGGTGCTCATGGGGTGGCTCCTTCCCCGGCTCGCACCGGGCACTCGATACAGCGGTGTATCCTGACGGTCGTCTTGTTCGATACATTAGTGTATCCAATCTCGTGCTGGAAGGCCGTGCCCGTGCCCATGCCCACCGTCCCCGCCCCGTCCGCTCCCCGGCACCTGGCGGAGCCCCGGGAGCGCCCGCCCTGGCGCTCCGTCAGCTTCTGGGCCGCGCCCCTGCTCACCGTCCTGGCCCTGGCGGTCGCGGGGACGGCCCTGTACATGGGCGGGCTCTCCGACCCCACGGCCCATCTCCGGGACTTCCCGGTGGCGCTCGTCAACCGGGACACCGGGGTGGACACCGCCGGGGGTGAGCACCGGAACCTGGGCCGGGAGGTCGTCGACGGCTTCGTGGACGGGGTCGAGGGATCGGACGAGCTCGACCTGCGGGTCCTCGACTGGGCCACGGCCCAGCAGCAGCTGGACTCCGGCCGCGTCTACGCCGCCGTGGTGGTCCCCGAGACCTTCTCGGCCGACGCGACCGGCCTCGTGCAGGGCGCCCTGACGAGCGAGGACTCCCGCCGGCCGCGGATCACGGTCCTCACCGACCCGCAGGCGGGGACGCTGGGCACCCGGCTGGCTGCCGGAGCGGTGGAGCCGGCGCTGCAGGAGGCGAGCGTGCGCCTCGGCGAGCAGCTCGCCGCGGCGGCCGAGGAGGCCGAGGAGCAGGCGTCCGCGGCGGTCGAGCGCCGGCTCGCGGACGCCCAGGCGGAGCAGTCGCGGGAGCTCGCCGCGGCCGCCGCCCAGGCCGGGTCCGGCGCGCAGGCCTTCGCCCGGCAGATCGCCGTCGCCCAGGAGGGCACGCCCGGCAGTCTCGCCGCGGAGCTCGCCCCGCGGGTCAGCTCCGCCTCCGCCGCGGTGCTCGCGGACCCGGTCGACGTGGTCGTCGAGGCCTTCCACGAGCCGCAGGACGGCACGGCCCTGGGCATGGGGGCGTTCTACTACGCCGTGCTGCTCCTCGTGCTGGGGCTGAGCGGATCGATCGGGGCGAGCATCCTGATCGACGGGCGGCTCGGGGTGGCGCCCCTGGAGCTCGGTCCCGTCTTCCGTCAGCGGCTGCGGGCGCGGCCGTCCCGCCGGGCGACCTTCCTCATGAAGTGGGGCGTGGTCGTGGTGGCCGGCGCCCCCGCCGCGGGCTCGATGATGGCGGTGTGCGCCGGGCTCGGGGTGCCGCTGCCGCACGGGTTCCTCCTCTTCCTGCTGAGCTGGCTGTCGATCGCCACCGTCTCCGCCGTGACCCTCGCCCTCGTCACCGTGCTCGGCAGCGCGGGGCTGGTGCTGGCCATGGTCTACCTCGTGCTCATGGGCCTGCCCTCCGCCGGAGCCGTGGTCCCGCTGGAGGCGCTGCCGGAGTTCTTCCGGGCGATCGCCGCCGCGGAGCCGCTGCACCACATGGCCACGAGCGTGCGCGCGGTGCTCTACTTCGACGCCGTCCCGGACGCCGGCCTGCGGACCGGCCCGCCGGCCCTGGGGGCGCTCCTGGTGGGCTCCGTCGCCCTGGCCCTGGCCGTGGGGGCGGTCTACGACCGCCGGGCGGGGCGCCGCGGCGCGGCGCGCTGACCGCCCGCCCGGCGCCCGGACGTGGTGCCCGGGCGTCGTGCCCGGGCGTCGTGCCCGGTCGTGCTGCCCCGCAGGACTGCGGTCAACCCCCATACCGCCCCCGGGGGGCGGCGGTCTACGCTGGCAGCACCGCATCCCACCGCACCGACCAGGAGCACGCGATGTCCTACCTTCCTCCGTCCGCCTCCCGCCCGGGCGAGGGCGGCCCCGGCCCGTCCGGCCACGGCACCGGTCCCGGCTACGGCCACGGGGCCGGCCAGGGACCCGGCTACGGCTACGGGACCGGCGGGCCGGCGCCGCAGTACCGGGCGCAGGGCGACGACCGCACGATCGCGATCCTCACCCACCTCTCCGGGCTGGTCGGGGCGCTGATCTCCGTCGGCTGGCTCGGCTTCGTGGGCCCGCTCGTGGTGTGGCTCGTCCACAAGGACCGCAACGCGTTCCTGCGGGCCACCGCGGCCGGCTCCTTCAACTTCAACCTGTCGATGTGGCTGCTCAACGCGGCCGCCTGGGTCTGCCTGTTCACGGTGATCCTCTTCCCGGTGGCGATCGTGCTGTGGCTCGTGGCCGGGGTGCTGCTCGTGGTCTGCCACGTCCTGGCCGTGCTCAAGGCCAACAAGGGCGAGGTCTACCGCTACCCGCTGCAGCTGCCGGTGCTGCGCTGAGCCGGGTGCTCAGGCCACCGGGGCCGGCTGCCGGCCCCGGTGGAGGAGCACCACGGCCGCCACGAGCACCAGCAGCGCCGCGCTGAGCCCGTCGAAGCCGACGATGGCCAGCACGGGCCCGGCCAGCGCGCCGCCGGCCGCCCCGGCGAGGTTCATGAACAGGTCCGAGACGCCCTGCAGCTGCGGCCGCTCGGCCGGCGGGACGGCCTCCGCCACGAGCGCCGAGCCGGCCACGGTGGAGGCCGACCAGCCGAGCCCCAGCAGGACCAGGCTGACCGCCACGAGCGCCGGGGCGGCCGAGGCCAGCCAGGCCAGCACCAGCGAGGCCGTGAACGCGGTCTGGCCCAGCAGGACCACCGGGCGCCGGCCGAACCGGTCCGCGAGCCAGCCGAAGACGGGGGCGAGGGCGTACATCCCGGCCACGTGCAGGCTGATGGTCAGGCCCACGAGGCCCAGCGACGCGCCGTGGCCGGTCAGGTGCACGGGCGTCATGGACATCAGCGCGACCATGACCGCGTGGCTCAGCGCCACGGTGAGCACGGCGCGGCGGGCGGGCGCGGAGGAGCGCAGCACCGCGAGCCCGCCGGCGGGCGAGGGCCTGCCCGTCCCCGCGGCCTCGCCCTCGGCCACGGCCAGCAGCAGGGGGTCGGGGCGCAGCGCGGTGAGGTACACGAGCGCCCCCGCGGCCTGGGCCGCCAGTGCGATGACGAACCCGCCGGTGAGCTCCGGCAGCCCCAGGGCCCGGCCGAGGAGCTCGCCCGGCACGAAGAGGTTGGGGCCCAGCACCGCGCCGATCGTCGTGGACCACACGACGAGGGACAGGTCCCGGGCGCGGGTGTCGTCGGCGGCGAGGTCGGTCGCCGCGAAGCGGGACTGCAGGTTCAGGGCCGACCCGGCGCCCAGCAGGGCCAGGCCCAGCAGCAGCACGGGAAAACTGGTGAGGACGGCGGCGCCGATCGTGACGCTCGCCCCGGCCATCGCGGTGACCGCGCCGGTGCTCAGGGAGATCCGGCGCCCGCGCGCCCGGGCCAGGCGGGCCAGCGGCACGGCGAGCAGGGCCGCGCCGAGCGTGTTCATGGTCGCGGCCATCCCGGACCACGCCGGGGAGCCGGAGACCTCGGTCACGAGCAGGGCGCCCAGGGCCAGGGTCGCGCCCACCCCCACCCCGCCCAGGACCTGGCCCAGGGCGAGGACGCGCACGACCCTCCGCTGCAGGGCGCGGCGCTGCGCCGCCGGGTCCGTCGGGTGCATGGCCGCCATCCTATACCCCTGGGGGTAAGGGTCCCGGGTGCGTGGCGGACCGGCGGTGTGCTTCCATGCTGGACATGGACCCTCGACCTGACCTCGTCCCCGGCGCCGACGGGCTGGCCCGCCCGGTCTGAGCCGCGACGGACCCGCTGCTGCGGGCGTACTACGACACGGAGTGGGGCATGCCGGTGCGCGACGAGCGGGGCCTCTACGAGCGCATCTGCCTGGAGGGGTTCCAGGCCGGGCTGTCCTGGGCCACCATCCTGCGCAAGCGCCCTGCGTTCCGCGCCGCCTTCGCGGACTTCGACCCGGACGTCGTGGCCGGCTTCGGCGGCTCCGACGTCGACCGGCTCCTGGCCGACGCCGGCATCGTGCGCCACCGCGGCAAGATCGAGGCCGCCGTCGGCAACGCCCGGGCCACCGTGGCCCTGCGCGCCGAGGGCGGACTGCCCGGGCTCGTGTGGTCCTTCCGGCCCGCGGCCACCCCGCGCCCGCGCACGGCCGCCGAGGTGCCCACCCGCTCCGCCGAGTCCGAGGCCCTCTCCCGGGCGCTGCGGGCCCGGGGCTTCCGCTTCGTGGGGCCGACCACGATGTACGCGCTGATGGAGGCCGTCGGGATCGTGGACACCCACCTGATGGGCAGCCACCGGCGGGGCAGCTCCGGGGTGTGGCCGGAGCCGGAGGGACGTGCGTAGGATCGTCAGCACCGATCCCGGCGGCGCCGCGCGCCGCCTCCCGGCAGGAGGCCAGAGACCATGTACGACAACAGCCGGCAGCCCAGCGCGGTGCTGCCCCTGATCCTGAGCACCGTCGGCTCCGTCCTGGTCGGCATGGTGGTGCAGCGGCTGCGCCGGGACCGCGCCGCGGCCCGCGGCGCCGTGCCCACCCGCGGCGAGCGCGCGGCCCGCGCCCGCCGACGCGGACCGGTGCTCTGAGACCGTGACGAGCCACGCGATCAGCTGGGTGGACGTCTTCTCGTCCACGCCCCTGGGCGGCAACGCCCTCGCCGTCGTGCACGGGGCCGACGCCCTGGACGAGGACACGATGGCCCGCTTCGCCCGCTGGACCAACCTGTCCGAGACGACCTACCTGCTCGAGCCCACCGTGCCGGAGGCGGACTACCGGGT
This sequence comes from Kocuria turfanensis, assembly GCF_001580365.1. NCBI lineage: Bacteria > Bacillati > Actinomycetota > Actinomycetes > Micrococcales > Micrococcaceae > Kocuria > Kocuria turfanensis. The sequence continues at coordinate 2,923,199 of NZ_CP014480.1, forward strand.
GCGGATCTTCACCCCCGGCGGCGAGCTGCCGTTCGCCGGGCACCCCACACTGGGGACCGCGGCCGCCTGGCTCGCCCTCGGCGGCCGGCCCGCCGGGGAGGACGTCGTGCAGGAGTGCGGGGTGGGCCTGGTGCCCGTCCGGCGCCGCGGGGACGAGCTGTCCTTCGCCGCGCCGCCCCTGCTGCGCTACGAGCCGGTGGCGGAGCCGGAGCTGCTGGACCGGGTGGCACGGTCCCTGCGCCTGGATCCCTCGGCCCTGCTCGACGTCTCCTGGCTGGACAACGGCCCCGGCTGGATCGGGGTGCGCGTGGCCGACGCCGCGACCGTGCTGGGGCTGCGGGCCGACTGGTCCGCCATGGCCGGGCTCAAGCTCGGGGTGGTCGGGGCGCACCCGGCGGGTGCGGAGTGCGACGTCGAGGTGCGCGCCTTCGTGGGGGACTGGGTGGTGGAGGACCCGGTCACCGGCAGCCTCAACGCGGGCCTGGCCCGCTGGCTCACCGACAGCGGCTGGGCCCCGGAGGCCTACGTCGCCGCCCAGGGCACCGTGCTCGGGCGCACGGGCCGGGTGTACGCGCGGCGGGAGGCGGACACGATCTGGATCGGCGGCCACGTGAGCCCGGTGGTGCGCGGCACGGTGGAGCTGTAGGCCCGCCGCGGGCCGGCTCAGTATCGTGGGGCCATGAGCACCCAGGGAATTCTCGTCCGCACCCGCCGGCCGGCCGCGCCGCAGGGCACCGCCGAGCCGGCCCCGGCCGGCTCCGCCCGTCCGGCCCGGCGCGTCCGGGCACGCCGCAGGACCGCCCGGGGCCCGGTTCCCGCCGCGGCGCGGCCCCCCGCGGCCGAGCGGAGCCGCTGAGATGGCGCCGCGGCGGCTGAGCGCCGAGCGGATCACCGACTCCGTGACCTACCACGGGGAGGGCCCGTGCTGGTCCGACCGGTGGGGCGGGCTGCGCTGGGTGGACATGCTCGCCGGGGACGTCCTGTCCTTCGGCGAGGACGGCGAGGTCCTGCGCCGGCACGTGGGGGACGTGGTGGCCTGCGTGCGACCGCGCGCCACCGGCGGCGCGGTCCTGGCGGTCGAGACGGGGGTCGCGCTCGAGGACCCGGACGGCACCGTCCACCCGCCCGAGCTGTTCTGGCAGCCCGGCACCGTGCGGATGAACGAGGGCGGCGCGGGCCCGGACGGCTGCTTCTACACCGGCTCCATGGCCTACGACCAGGCCGAGGGCGCGGCCACCCTCTACCGGGTGCACCCCGACCTCCGGTGGGAACCCGTCCTGGAGGGCGTCACGGTCTCCAACGGCATCGCCTGGTCCCCGGACGGCACGCGCGCCTACTACAACGACACGCCCACCGGGAAGGTCGACGTGCTCGACTGGTCGCCGGACCAGGGGCTGCACCGCCGGCGGACCTTCGTGGTGCCGCAGCTGGAGGAGGGGCAGGACGTGCACCCCGACGGGCTGACCGTCGACTCCGCGGGAGCGGTCTGGGTGGCCCTGCACGGCGCCGGCCAGGTCCACCGCTACACCGCCCAGGGCGAGCTCGACGTCGTCGTGGAGGTGGGCGCCCGGCAGACGACCGCGTGCTGCCTGGGCGGACCCGACCTGCGCACCCTGTACATCACCACGTCCCGGGAGAACCTGGAGGCGGGCGAGGACCCCGCCGCCGGATCCCTGTTCTCGGTCCGGGTGGACGTCCCCGGCCTGCCCGTCCTCCCCTTCGCCGGCTGAGCACCGTGCGGAACCCCCGGCGCCGACGGGCTTGACCCTCACGCGACGGGAGGGCCCAGGGTGGTGGACATGGACGGACAGCAGCCCGCGAGAACGGGCGAGCGGCTCACGGCGGGACAGGTGGCGGAGCGCTTCGGCGTCACCGTCCGCACGCTCCACCACTACGACGACGTCGGCCTGCTGCGCCCGAGCGAACGCTCGGCGGGCGGCTACCGCCTGTACACGGAGGAGGACCTGCTCCGGCTGCGGCACGTCGTGGTCTACCGCCGGCTCGGCCTCCCCCTCGAGCGCATCGAGGAGCTGCTGGCCGCGGAGGAGCCCGGGGCCGTGCTGGCCCACCTGCGCCGGCAGCGCGAGTCCGTCCTGTCGAGGCTGGCCGGGCTCCCCGCGACCTCGGCCGAGGCGATGGACGCCGCGGAGGCCGCGCGGCGCCAGATCCACGACCGCTTCTACGACCTCTCGCCGGAGTCCCACCGGGCGCTGGGGGACATGTACGTGGCGGACCCGCGGTCCACGAGGACCTACGAGGACCTGGCGCCCGGACTGGCGCAGTACGTCCGGGACGCGATCCAGGCCAACGCCGACCGCGCAGGGGACTGAGGACCGCGCCGCTCGTCCCGCCGCGTCCTCCGGGCACCGACCCGGAGGACGCGGCGGCCTGCAGGCCCCGGCTCCGGGGGCTCGGCGGTCAGGAGCACGACGTGCGGGCCGGGAAGGCCGCCGGTCTACGATCGAGCGGAGGAGGAACCATGACCGAGACCCCCCGGGCGACCCCGGACGTCGTCACCGGCTCGATCCGCCTGCTGGCCGAGCAGGGCTGGGAGGCCACGACCGTGGACCGGCTGGCGCAGGCGGCCGGGATCAGCCGCGCCACGTTCTTCCGCAAGTACGGGTCCAAGGAGGACATCGTCTTCGCGGACCACGCCGCCAACCTCGAACGGCTCGAGCAGCTGCTGGCCCGGTCCGGGGCCGCCCCGGGCGCGGATCCCGCCGTGGCGCTGCGCGAGGGCGTGCTGCTGGTCTTCCGCCACCACCTCGACCACCGCGAGCGCGCGCTCGCGCGCAACGCCCTGCTCCGGCAGGTGCCGCAGCTGCGGGACCGGGAGCTGATCACCTCGCACCGCTACGAGCGGGTCCTGCAGCGCTACCTGCGCTCCGCGCTGCCCGAGACCCCGGCCCGGGCCACCCTCGCCACGGCGCTGTCGGCGGCCGCGGTCGCGGTGCACAACGCCTATCTGCGGGGCTGGCTGCGCGCCCCGGACACCGACCCCTCGGCGGAGCTGGCCGCGCAGACCGAGCGGCTGGCCCGCGCCCTCGTCGCCGGGTTCGGCCACCCCGGGGCCGCGCCGGCCGGCGAGCCGACGGCGGCCCGCGCGCGGCCGGCCGTCGTCGTCACCGTGCTGGACCCGGCGGCGGACACGGAACAGGTCCTGGCCTCCGTGCGGGACGCCCTCCGGTGAGGGCTCAGAGCTCGTCGGCGAGGATCGCGTAGATCAGCTCGTCACGCCACTCGCCCAGCTGGCGGTGGCTCTGGCGCAGCGTCGCCTCCAGGCGCATGCCGATGCGCTCGCAGACCTTGGCGGAGCTCACGTTGAGCGCGTCCAGGCTCGCGCAGACGCGGTGGGCGCCCAGCGAGGCGAAGGCGAACTCGATGGCGGCACGCGCGGCCTCGGAGGCGATGCCCTTCCCGGCGTGGTCGGGGTGGACCACCCAGCCGATCTCGACCTGGTCGGCCTCCGCCTCGGTGAGCGTCAGCACGATCTCGCCCACGAGCTCCCGCGAGCCCTTGGGGGAGACGGCGAAGCGGACGTGGTCGCCGTCCCGGCTCCAGGGGCGCAGCCCGCTGTTCTCGGCGAGGGCGCGCTCGCACTCCTCGCGGGTGCGCGGGCCCCGCCACGCGTACTGCGCGTAGTCCTCGCGGCGCTGGTACGAGTACATGGGCTCGAGGTCCGCGGTGTCGAAGCGGCGGAACACGAGGCGTTCGGTCTCTGGAGGCAGCACATCGATCATCAGTAGCGATACTAATGCCTCCGGGCGCCAGGAGCGGCGTCCGACGACGACACTGAGACTCAATACCTTGACGTGATACTCCGTATCAGTCAGAGTGGTGCCGATCACGTCCCGTCCCAGGAGTCCGTCCATGGCACCCGCCCCGCACGCCCCGTCCTTCCCCTCCACCGTCACGGTCGCCCTGGAGCAGCTCGTGCTGCCCGGCCGGCACCTCCCGGTCGCCCTCGTGCGGCTGGACTCGACGCAGCCCGGCGGGCTGATCATCTGGGGCTCCGAGGCCCTGGGGCAGCTGCGCGACGCCCTGCGCTCCGTGGACCAGTCGGCCGTCGAGGCGATCGTGGTCACCGGCAACGCGCGGTCCTTCGGCGCGGGGGCCGACCTCAAGGAGATCCGGCACGCCCAGCTCAGCGGCGTCTCCGACTCCTACGTCGGCCTCGGGCACGAGGCCTTCGGCATCCTGGCCGACGCGGAGGTGCCGACCTTCTCCCTGCTCACGGGGCAGGCGCTGGGCGGCGGGCTCGAGCTGGCCCTGCACACCGACCACCGCGTGGCCCACCCGCGCACCGGCCCGCTCGGCCTGCCGGAGTGCCGGCTGGGCTTCTTCCCGGGCTGGGGCGGCGTCCACCTGCTCCCGCACCTCGTCGGCCCGGCCGCGGCCCTGCGCATCATCGTGTTCGACTCCCTGCGCGGCCGCCACGTGAAGGCGCAGGAGGCGCACGAGCTCGGCCTCGTGGACGTCGTGCTCGACGCCGCGCCGGGGACCGAGCAGTGGGACCCCGCCTGGCAGCAGTGGGTGGCCGGCCGGCTCGACGCGATCGACGCCGGGGAGCCCCGCCGACGTCCCGGCGCACCGGGCCGGGCGGAGGACCCGGAGTGGCAGGAGGCCGTCGACCAGGCCCGCGTCCGCGCCGAGCGCACCTGGCACGGCGCGGCCCCCGCCCCGCTGGTGGCGATCGACCTCGTCGCCGACGCCCGCACCGAGAGCCGCACCGAGAACGGGGCGAAGGCCGTCGCGGCCTTCGCGGAGCTCGTCCGCGGTGACGTCGCCAAGGCCTCCCTCTACGCCTTCGAACTGGTCTCCTCCCGCTCCCGGCGGCCCGCCGACGTGCCCGAGGCGGCCCCGAAGCCCCTGCGCAAGGCCGCCGTCATCGGTGCCGGGCTGATGGCCGGACAGCTCGCCTCCCTCATCGCCGGGGGCGCCCGGATCCCCGTGGTCATGACCGACCTCGACGACGAGCGGCTGGCCGCCGGCGTGGCCCGGACCCGCGAGCGCTTCACCGCCCAGGCCGCCAAGGGCCGGATCACCCCGGAGCAGGCCGAGCAGCTCGGCGGCCTGATCACCGGCGCGAGCGGGCCGGAGGACCTCGCCGACGCCGATCTCGTGATCGAGGCCGTCTTCGAGGACCTCGACGTCAAGAAGGCCGTCTTCGCCCAGTGGGAGGAGGTCGTCCGGCCGGACACGATCCTCGCGACGAACACGAGCTCCCTGTCCGTCACCGCCATGGCCGAGGACCTGCGCCACCCCGAGCGGGTCGTCGGCTTCCACGTGTTCAACCCCGTGGAGGTCACCCCGCTGCTCGAGATCGTCGCGGGGGAGCGGACCGGTGACGTGGCGCTGGCCACCGCCTTCGACCTCGCCGCCACGCTGCGCCGCACGGCCGTGCGGGTCCAGGACGCCCCGGGCTTCGTGGTCAACCGCGTGCTCACCCGCCTGTTCGACGTGGTGGTGCGCGCGGTCGACGCGGGCACCGACGTGGCCGCCGCCGACCACGCCCCCGACCCGCTGGGGCTGCCGATGACGCCGCTGCGGCTGCTCGACTTCGTGGGGCCGGCGGTGCTGCACCACGTCGGCGCCACCATGCAGCAGGCCTACCCCGAGCGCTTCGCCCGGTCCCCGTGGATGGACGCGGTGGTCGAGGCGGGGCTCACCCACGTCCTGCCGACCGAGCGGGACCCGGAGACCGGGGCGGACGGCTACCTCGCCGCCGAGGCCGCCCGGCTGCTCGAGCGCACCCGCGCCGAGCACCCCGAGCTCGCCGCGCACGCCCCGGCCTCCGCCGAGGAGCTGCTCGTCCGCATCCAGGACGCCCTGGCCGAGGAGATCGGCGCGATGCTGACCGAGGGCGTCGTCGCCGGACCCGAGGACGTGGACCTGTGCATGATCCTGGGCGCCAACTACCCCTTCCACCTGGGCGGGATCACCCCGTACCTCGACCGCACGGGCGCCGCCGAACGCGTCCTCGGCCGCCGCTTCCACCAGGACTGACCGGGCACCGCCCTCCACCCGACCGCCGAACGACCGAAGGATGCTCCGATGACCGCCACCCCTGAGACCGGCGCGAACCTGTTCCCCGCCGGCACCGTGGAACCCGACTACGTCCTCGACGAGGCCCTCGGCACGGACGCGGCCGGCGCGTTCGAGTCCGTCTCCGAGGCCGACCGCGAGCACTGGATGCGGGCGCGGGCCTTCGTCCAGGAGGACCTGCTGCCGGTGATCGCCGGGCACTGGGACAACTCCGAGTACTCCCTCGACCTCGTCCGACGCCTGGGGGAGCTCGACCTGCTGCGCGACGGCGTGGCGGTCGACGGCTACCCCGAGATGTCCAAGACCGCCGCCGGGCTGATCAGCATGGAGCTCTCCCGGGGCGACGGGTCCATCGCCACCGTCTCGGGCGTCCAGGGCGGGCTCGCCATGCGCTCGATCGCGATGTGCGGCTCCGAGGAGCAGCGGCAGCGCTGGCTGCCGCGCATGGCCACCGGCGAGCTGCTCGGCGCCTTCGCGCTCACCGAGCCCACGCACGGCTCGGACTCCGTGAGCCTGGAGACCCGCGCCACCCGGGTGGACGGCGGCTGGCTGCTCAACGGCGAGAAGAAGTGGATCGGCAACGGTTCCATGGGCGGGATCACCGTGGTGTGGGCCCGCTCCGACGAGGACGGCCAGGTCCGCGGCTTCGTGGTCCCGCAGGAGAGCGAGGGCTACACCGGCACGACCATCCGCGGGAAGCTCGCCCTGCGCGCCATCCACCAGGCGCACCTGCGCTTCGAGGACGTCTTCGTCCCTGAGGAGAACGCGCTGCCGGCGGCCCGGTCCTTCAAGGACACGGCCGCGGTGCTCTTCGCCACGCGGGTCAGCGTGGCGTGGGGCGCCGTGGGGCACGCCCAGGCCTGCTACGAGACCGCGGTCCAGTACGCCGCCCAGCGCGTGCAGTTCGGCCGGCCGCTCGCCGCGTCCCAGATCGTCCAGGAGCGCCTGGCCCGGATGCTCAGCGAGCTCACCCAGATCCAGCTGCTCGTGGCGCGGATGACCGAGCGGGAGGAGTCCGGGACGCTCACGGGCGAGCAGGCGTCCCTGGCGAAGTACACCTCGACCCGGACGGCGCGCTCGATCGCGGCGAACGCCCGCGACCTCATGGGCGGCAACGGCATCCTGATCGAGCACCGCGTGGCCCGTCACTTCGCGGACATCGAGGCCCTGCACACCTACGAGGGGACCGAGACGATGCAGGCCCTGATCATCGGGCGGAGCATCACGGGGCTCTCCGCGTTCGCCTGAGCCGCGCACCTGCACCCCCGAGCAGCGGGCGCCCCCGGACAGCCGGCACCCCCGGACACGAGGACGCCCCGGCCGTCACGGCCGGGGCGTCCTCGTGTCCGGGGACCGCGCTCAGGAGAGCGGGTCGCCGCCGGCGTGGAACGAGTCGTTGCTCGCGTCGACCTCGTCCTCGAAACCCGAGTTCTCGGGCACGTCGAGGTCGTCGAGGGCCTCGCCCATGCCCGGCTCCTCGGGCGGGATCTGCTCGTCGCCGGCCTCGAAGCGGGCCTCGGCCGTCTCGTCCCGCAGCTGCTGCTCGGACGGGACCACCGGGTGGGCGGGATCGACGCGCTCGTCCGCCGCGTCCACCTCGGCTCCCTCGATGAGCGGGTCGTCACGCCAGTGCTCGGGGTCGACCTCCGCCGCGCCCTCGTAGGTGTCGGGGGTCTCCGGCAGTTCTTCCGGTGAGGTGCTCATCTGCTGTCCTTTCGGTTGACGGTCACGGATGTGTCATCAGCCTACGCACGAACCCGCCCGGTCCGAGGGGTCGGGGCGGACGTTCGCGGACCGCGTGCACGGCCCCGGCCCGGGGGCCGACCCGGGCCGGTCCTCGGTGTGCCCCCGAGGGCCCCACGGCAGGCGATCCACGGCCCTCCGAGTGGTCCTGGAAGGTGTTTTGACGGTGTCGGGGGGTGGGTGTAGTGTCTTCCGAGTTGCCGCGGGTGGGCGAGGTTCTGGCCCCGTGGTGGTGGCCGGTTTTCCGGTGGTTGGTTCTTCTCCGGAGTCGTTCTGGTGCTGTCGTGTCCTGCTGGGCGGGGTGCGGGAGTTGCGTGGGGCGGGTCGGGGAGGTAAATTAGCTGAGTCGCTGCGGCCGGGACGGGTTGTCCGGGGCCGGGAGGCGGCGAAGATACCACTCACGAGTTTCGGGGCCTTTGGGGTCCTGGTTCTTGGTCTGTTGTTTGAGAACTCAATAGTGTGCCATGTTTGTTGATACCAAATGTTTTGTTTGGTTGATGGATCGCCTGTGTCCCGCCTCCGTGGGGTGTGGGTGGTCTTTTTCGGCCTGGATCGCTCGCTCGTCCTGCTTCTGTTGCGGGGTGGGTGGGTTTGTTTTTCTGTTTTTTGACGGAGAGTTTGATCCTGGCTCAGGACGAACGCTGGCGGCGTGCTTAACACATGCAAGTCGAACGATGATCTCCCGCTTGCGGGGGTGATTAGTGGCGAACGGGTGAGTAATACGTGAGTAACCTGCCCCTGACTCTGGGATAAGCCTGGGAAACCGGGTCTAATACTGGATACGACTCCTCCATCGCATGGTGGGGGGTGGAAAGGGTTTGACTGGTTTTGGATGGGCTCACGGCCTATCAGCTTGTTGGTGGGGTAATGGCTCACCAAGGCGACGACGGGTAGCCGGCCTGAGAGGGTGACCGGCCACACTGGGACTGAGACACGGCCCAGACTCCTACGGGAGGCAGCAGTGGGGAATATTGCACAATGGGCGGAAGCCTGATGCAGCGACGCCGCGTGAGGGATGACGGCCTTCGGGTTGTAAACCTCTTTCAGCAGGGAAGAAGCCACAAGTGACGGTACCTGCAGAAGAAGCGCCGGCTAACTACGTGCCAGCAGCCGCGGTAATACGTAGGGCGCAAGCGTTGTCCGGAATTATTGGGCGTAAAGAGCTCGTAGGCGGTTTGTCGCGTCTGCTGTGAAAGCCCGGGGCTCAACCCCGGGTCTGCAGTGGGTACGGGCAGACTAGAGTGCAGTAGGGGAGACTGGAATTCCTGGTGTAGCGGTGAAATGCGCAGATATCAGGAGGAACACCGATGGCGAAGGCAGGTCTCTGGGCTGTTACTGACGCTGAGGAGCGAAAGCATGGGGAGCGAACAGGATTAGATACCCTGGTAGTCCATGCCGTAAACGTTGGGCACTAGGTGTGGGGGACATTCCACGTTCTCCGCGCCGTAGCTAACGCATTAAGTGCCCCGCCTGGGGAGTACGGCCGCAAGGCTAAAACTCAAAGGAATTGACGGGGGCCCGCACAAGCGGCGGAGCATGCGGATTAATTCGATGCAACGCGAAGAACCTTACCAAGGCTTGACATTCACCGGACTACCCCAGAGATGGGGTTTCCCTTCGGGGTCGGTGGACAGGTGGTGCATGGTTGTCGTCAGCTCGTGTCGTGAGATGTTGGGTTAAGTCCCGCAACGAGCGCAACCCTCGTTCTATGTTGCCAGCACGTGATGGTGGGGACTCATAGGAGACTGCCGGGGTCAACTCGGAGGAAGGTGGGGATGACGTCAAATCATCATGCCCCTTATGTCTTGGGCTTCACGCATGCTACAATGGCCGGTACAAAGGGTTGCGATACTGTGAGGTGGAGCTAATCCCAAAAAGCCGGTCTCAGTTCGGATTGAGGTCTGCAACTCGACCTCATGAAGTCGGAGTCGCTAGTAATCGCAGATCAGCAACGCTGCGGTGAATACGTTCCCGGGCCTTGTACACACCGCCCGTCAAGTCACGAAAGTTGGTAACACCCGAAGCCGGTGGCCTAACCCCTTGTGGGAGGGAGCCGTCGAAGGTGGGACTGGCGATTGGGACTAAGTCGTAACAAGGTAGCCGTACCGGAAGGTGCGGCTGGATCACCTCCTTTCTAAGGAGCCGTTGACCGCCGTGTGGTGGTCGCCCCCGCCCTAGTGCCCGTGCGTGGTGCTGGTGGGGTGAGCTCATGGGTGGAATGTCAACGAGCAAGCGGCCGCACCTCGTGTGCCGGCCGGGTTCTTCTTCAGTACCCGCTCCGCTGTGTTCTCTGGTCCTTGCGGGCCGGGGGGTCGGTGGGGTGGTGGAACGGCTGATACCCGGGTGGTGGGGGTGTGGTCCATGGCGCACTGTTGGGTCCTGAGACAACAGGGCCCTCGTGGTTTCCGGGTCTTCCGGTGCTGCTGTCCCCTCAGGGGGGTGGTGGTGCGGGGGGCCGGGGTCGTGGGGGTGTGTTGGCTCTGGTTGTCCCGGCGCCCCACCGGTGCGGTGGGTCGGTGCGGTCCTCCTTGCGGGGGTCCGGTGCCGCCCCCCGAAGCACCATGGTGTGGGGTGTGTGGGTTGTTGTTTGAGAACTGTATAGTGGACGCGAGCATCTTAAGAACGCCCGTGCCCTCTCCTGCTTCCGCTGCGTGCGGGGTGGGTGGTGGTGCGGGAGAGTTCGTGATTGATCGCCGCCGACGACTGCGAGAGCGCGTGTTCGTGCTGGTGCTGCTGCCTTTCGGGGTGGGGGTGCCGGTGGACGGGTGCTGGTTGTGGTTGTTGGTCGGTGTGTTCTGTGATCATGTGGCAAGTTTTTAAGGGCGCACGGTGGATGCCTTGGCATCAGGAGCCGATGAAGGACGCGGTAATCTGCGATAAGCCTCGGGGAGCTGATAAACGAGCTGTGATCCGAGGGTCTCCGAATGGGGAAACCCCGCCACGTGTTATGCGTGGTGACCCGTACCTGAATGCATAGGGTGCGTGGAGGGAACGTGGGGAAGTGAAACATCTCAGTACCCACAGGAAGAGAAAACAACAGTGATTCCGTCAGTAGTGGCGAGCGAACGCGGAAGAGGCCAAACCGATGGTGTGTGAGACCCGGCAGGGGTTGCATCATCGGGGTCGTGGGGCGTGTCGTCCCGGGTCTGCCGGCCCGGGCGTGTGAGTGCAGGGCGATAGTCGAACCGGTGTGAGTGCCGGGCCGTAGAGGGTGGGAGTCCCGTAGACGAAATCGCCGCTGCCGCGCGGAGCATGTACCCAAGTAGCACGGGGCCCGAGAAATCCCGTGTGAATCTGCCAGGACCACCTGGTAAGCCTAAATACTACCTGATGACCGATAGCGGACCAGTACCGTGAGGGAAAGGTGAAAAGTACCCCGGGAGGGGAGTGAAATAGTACCTGAAACCGTGTGCCTACAATCCGTCGGAGCCCTACAAGGTGACGGCGTGCCTTTTGAAGAATGAGCCTGCGAGTTAGTGTTACGTCGCGAGGTTAACCCGTGAGGGGTATCCGTAGCGAAAGCGAGTCTGAACAGGGCGAGTGAGTGGCGTGATCTAGACCCGAAGCGAAGTGATCTACCCATGGCCAGGTTGAAGCGCGTGTAAGAGCGCGTGGAGGACCGAACCCACTTCAGTTGAAAATGGAGGGGATGAGCTGTGGGTAGGGGTGAAAGGCCAATCAAACTTCGTGATAGCTGGTTCTCCCCGAAATGCATTTAGGTGCAGCGTTACGTGTTTCTTGCCGGAGGTAGAGCTACTGGATGGCCGATGGGCCCTACAAGGTTACTGACGTCAGCCAAACTCCGAATGCCGGTAAGTGAGAGCGTAGCAGTGAGACTGTGGGGGATAAGCTTCATAGTCGAGAGGGAAACAGCCCAGACCACCAACTAAGGCCCCTAAGCGTGTGCTAAGTGGGAAAGGATGTGGAGTTGCTCAGACAACCAGGAGGTTGGCTTAGAAGCAGCCACCCTTGAAAGAGTGCGTAATAGCTCACTGGTCAAGTGATTCCGCGCCGACAATGTAGCGGGGCTCAAGTACACCGCCGAAGTTGTGGCATTGCACCAACGATACCCAGCCGTCCCTTTCGTGGGGGTGGTTCAGGTGGTGCGATGGGTAGGGGAGCGTCGTGTGGGCAGTGAAGCTGCGGGGTGACCCAGTGGTGGAGCCCACACGAGTGAGAATGCAGGCATGAGTAGCGAATGACGGGTGAGAAACCCGTCCGCCGGATGATCAAGGGTTCCAGGGTCAAGCTAATCTGCCCTGGGTCAGTCGGGACCTAAGGCGAGGCCGACAGGCGTAGTCGATGGACAACGGGTTGATATTCCCGTACCGGCGAAGAACCGCCCCTATCGAACCGGGGACACTAACCACCCGAACCGCACCAGGTGCCGGCCATTGGCCGGTCGCCGGTGTCGGGGAGCGTGGGACCTGAACCGGGGAGGTAAGCGTATTAACAGGTGTGACGCAGGAAGGTAGCCGAGCCGGGCGATGGTAGACCCGGTCTAAGCGTGTAGGGCGATCCGTTGGCAAATCCGCGGATCACGTGCCTGAGACGTGACGGGACCCCCATCCGTGGGGGGATTCGGTGATCCTATGCTGCCGAGAAAAGCATCGACGCGAGGTTCCAGCCGCCCGTACCCCAAACCGACACAGGTGATCAGGTAGAGAATACTAAGGCGATCGAGAGAATCATGGTTAAGGAACTCGGCAAAATGCCCCCGTAACTTCGGGAGAAGGGGGGCCCGGACCGTGGACACCACTAGCTGGTGCGAGCGGGTAAGGGCCGCAGAGACCAGGGGGAAGCGACTGTTTATCAAAAACACAGGTCCGTGCGAAGTCGCAAGACGAGGTATACGGACTGACTCCTGCCCGGTGCTGGAAGGTTAAGAGGACCCGTTAGCCTCACGGCGAAGCGGAGAATTCAAGCCCCAGTAAACGGCGGTGGTAACTATAACCATCCTAAGGTAGCGAAATTCCTTGTCGGGTAAGTTCCGACCTGCACGAATGGAGTAACGACTTCCCCGCTGTCTCAACCATGAACTCGGCGAAATTGCAGTACGAGTAAAGATGCTCGTTACGCGCAGCAGGACGGAAAGACCCCGAGACCTTTACTATAGTTTGGTATTGGTGTTCGGTGTGGCTTGTGTAGGATAGGTGGGAGACGGTGAAGCGGGCACGCCAGTGCACGTGGAGTCAACGTTGAAATACCACTCTGGTCACTCTGGACATCTAACTTCGGCCCGTGATCCGGGTCAGGGACAGTGCCTGATGGGTAGTTTAACTGGGGCGGTTGCCTCCTAAAGAGTAACGGAGGCGCCCAAAGGTTCCCTCAGCCTGGTTGGCAATCAGGTGTCGAGTGTAAGTGCACAAGGGAGCTTGACTGTGAGAGCGACAGCTCGAGCAGGGACGAAAGTCGGGACTAGTGATCCGGCGGTACATTGTGGAATGGCCGTCGCTCAACGGATAAAAGGTACCTCGGGGATAACAGGCTGATCTTGCCCAAGAGTCCATATCGACGGCATGGTTTGGCACCTCGATGTCGGCTCGTCGCATCCTGGGGCTGGAGTTGGTCCCAAGGGTTGGGCTGTTCGCCCATTAAAGCGGTACGCGAGCTGGGTTCAGAACGTCGTGAGACAGTTCGGTCCCTATCCGCTGCGCGCGCAGGAAATTTGAGAAGACCTGTCCTTAGTACGAGAGGACCGGGACGGACGAACCTCTGGTATGGCAGTTGTACCGCCAGGTGCACCGCTGCTTCGCTACGTTCGGAAGAGATAACCGCTGAAAGCATCTAAGCGGGAAGCTCGCTTCGAGATGAGATTTCCAGACACCACTTGGTGTGAGAGGCCCCCAGCGAGACCACTGGGTTGATAGGCCGGAGGTGGAAGCACGAACCAACGACGTGTGCAGCCGACCGGTACTAATACGCCGACAACTTACCCCACACCCGCCCCCCACCGAAGCGTGGGGACACCGGTGGGACACCACAGAACACCGCGTCCACTATACGGCTCCCAACCAACAACCCCGCCCCCGGGGCCACGGTTGCACCACCGCAGCAGCCACAATTGCATACCGCCCACCACGGGCGGACCCCTGACTTACCCACCCCACCGGCCACACGCCGCACGGGGTGCGGCACACGAGTTACGGCGGTCATAGCGTGGGGGAAACGCCCGGTCCCATCCCGAACCCGGAAGCTAAGACCCACAGCGCCGATGGTACTGCACCCGCCAGGGTGTGGGAGAGTAGGACACCGCCGGACCACACCCACAAGGGTCGAGCCCCCGCACCACCAGGTGCGGGGGCTCCCCACATCCCCCCGCCGGCAGCCCCGGCACCCCCCAGGCCCCGCACCCACCGGTGCGGGGCCTTTCCTCATGCCCGGCTTCGGCCTATCGTCGGAGAACGCGGATCCGACGGTCTCGAGGGGGAGCCATGCGGCGAAGTGTTCTGGCGGCGGCAGCGGTGCCGGCTGTCCTGCTCCTGGCGGGCTGCGGCGACGGGAGCGGAGGCGCCGTCGTCGAGGAGAGCACGGCCGCCGCGGAGGCCGGCGCGGCCTCGCAGGCGGTGCTGCGGGACGCGGAGGGCACCGAGGTGGGCACCGTGCAGTTCTCGGAGGTCTCCGCCGGCACGGAGGTCGTGGCCCAGGTGGAGGGTCTCGACCCGGGCTTCTACGGCCTGCACGTCCACGGGACGGGGCTGTGCGAGACGGACAGCGCCGCTCCGGGGGACCCCGGGACCACCGGGGACTTCCTGTCCGCGGGCGGGCACCTCGGCGGCGACTCCGCGGACCACCCGGGCCACACGGGGGACCTCACGAGCGTCTACGTCACCCAGGACGGCCTGGGCTTCCTCACGACCGTCACGGACCGCTTCCGGGTGGAGGACCTCGCGGCCGACGAGGACGGCAGCGCGGTGATCCTGCACTCCGGCCCCGACAACTTCGCCAACGTGCCGGAACGCTACGCGCCCGAGGGACCGGACGAGAGCACGCTCCGCACGGGCGACGCCGGGTCCCGGCAGGCCTGCGGGGCGGTCGAGTGAGGGCGGCTCCCGGGGCGTCGTCGCCCTCGGTCGGCGGGGGAGAAGTGGCTACGCTGGAGGGGCCGTAGCAGCCGGTCCGTGGAAGGAGTTCCCCGCCGTGTCCGATGTCTGTTCGTTCACCGCCAGGATCGACGACGTCACCCTGGCCTACACCGACCGGGGCGAGGGCCCCGTGCTGCTCCTGCTGCACGGGCACGCCTACGACCGGAGCATGTGGGCGCGCCAGATCGAGGTGTTCGCCGAGCTCGGCTGGCGGGTGCTGGCCCCGGACCTGCGCGGTTTCGGGGCGTCCGGGATCACCGAGGGGATCGTCTACACGGAGGAGTTCGCCGACGACGTCGCCGGGCTGCTCGACCACCTCGGTGTGCCCGCCGCGGTGGTGGTCGGCTTCTCGATGTCCGGGCAGATCGCCATGGAACTGGCCCGGCGGCATCCGGGGCGGGTCCGCGGGCTCGTCGTCGTCGACACCGTCCCCGAGGGGGAGGACCGTGCCGGCAGGCGGCGCCGGCACACCACGGCGGACGCCATCCTGGCCGGCGGCATGGAGACCTACGGGCGCAGCGTGCTCGGCCGGATGGTCGCCGACGCCACGGTGGAGTCGTGCCCCGGGGTGGCGGCGGAGGTGCTCGCCATGCTCCGGAGCGCGCCGGCCAAGGGGGCGGCCGCGGCGATGCGCGGGCGTGCCGAGCGCCGGGACCTCAGCGACGTGCTGCGTGGTCTCCGGGTCCCGGTGCTCGTGGTGGTGGGCGCGGACGACGTCTTCGACGGCGGAGCGGGCCGTCGGATGGCGGACCTGGCCCCGGACGCCCAGCTCGTGGTCATCGACGAGGCCGGCCACACCCCGAGCCTCGAGCAGCCCGCCGCGTTCGACGACGCCCTGCGCGCCTTCCTGCAGCGCTTCACCCACTGAACGACCGGCCGACGACCGCACGAGCGTCCGCCTCGCGCGCCGGTCCGGCGTGTTCTCGGAGAGTGAACTGCTGTCTTTGTGCCCGATTGCTCAGTATGCTGATGTAACCCGAGTGCACGACGAAAGGAGTGGACATGACTGAGACCAGCAACGGCGGTTCCGAGGACGCCCACCACGAGTCGACGGATCAGCTCACCCTGCAGAACCCGGTGACCCGCTACCCCGTTCTCTCGCCGCCCGAGCAGGACCAGCCCGAGCCGGGCCTGGACGTGGAGCTCGAGCCGAAGACGGATCGCGGCGAGTTCTCCTACCGCGGCACCGGCCGGCTCGTGGGCCGCAAGGCCCTGATCACCGGCGCGGACTCCGGCATCGGAGCGGCGGTGGCCATCGCCTTCGCGAAGGAGGGCGCCGACGTCGCCCTGAACTATCTGCCCGACGAGGAGCCCGACGCGCAGGTCGTGAAGGGCATCATCGAGAAGGCCGGCCGCACGGCCGTGCTCCTGCCCGGCGACCTGACGGACAAGGCCTTCTGCGAGGTTCTCGTCGAGAACGCCGTGAACGGACTCGGCGGACTGGACATCCTCGTGAACAACGCCGGCAAGCAGGTCGCCGTCGAGGACCTCGAGGACCTGAGCGACGACCAGCTGACCGACACCTTCACGGTGAACATCCTGGCGATGTTCCGGATCACCAAGGCCGCGCTGCGGCACCTGCCCGCCGGGGCCTCGATCATCAACACGACGTCGATCCAGGCCTACCAGCCCTCGCCCGACCTGCTCGACTACGCCTCGACGAAGGCGGCGATCAACAACTTCACGAAGGGCCTCGGCCAGCAGCTGGCGCCCAAGGGCATCCGGGTCAACGCCGTGGCGCCCGGCCCGTTCTGGACGCCCCTGCAGGTCTCCGACGGGCAGCCGAAGGAGGCCCTCCCGGAGTTCGGGCAGTCGACCCCCCTCGGCCGCGCCGGCCAGCCGACCGAACTGGCCCCGGCCTACGTGTTCCTGGCCTCCCCCGAGTCCAGCTACGTGATCGGCGAGACGCTCAACGTCAACGGCGGCAGCCCGTCGCCGTGAGCCCCGTTCCCGCGGGACGGGCTGCGGCGGACGCCGCGCCGCCCGGGGGAAGTGCTTGGCGAGACCGGGCCCACGACATACTCTGGGCACAGCTCGCATACTCAGCGAACTTATCAAGTGCTGTAGAAAGGCGGAATCATGACCACGAACCCCTATGACCGTTCGGCGAGCCACGCGGCCGACACCGGCACCACGTCCAAGAAGGACGTCGCCGCGGAGCAGAGCAAGGCCGAGGCGCAGCAGCTCAAGAACGAGGCGGCCGGCTCCGGCCAGCGCGTCAAGGAGACGGCCAAGGACCAGGCCGCAGCCGTCAAGCAGGAGGCCACCCACCAGGCCCAGGACCTGATCGGCCAGCTCCGGAGCGAGCTCAAGGACCAGGTGAAGCCCCAGCAGGACCGCATCGCCTCCACCGTGCGCTCCGTCAGCAACGAGATCACCGCGCTCTCCCGCGGCGAGAAGCCCGAGTCCGACTACGTGACCGGCCTGCTGGGCAGCGTGTCCGGCCGGGTCGACTCCTTCGCCTCCTCCCTGGAGCACAAGGACGCCAAGGACCTGCTCGAGGACGTCCGGCGCTTCGCGGCCCGCCGTCCCGGCACCTTCCTGGCCGTGGCGGCCGGCATCGGCCTCCTCGCCGGCCGCACGACCCGCGGCGTGAAGGACAGCGACGAGATCCCCACCGACCGCCAGGGCGCCAAGGAGTACTTCGGCGTCGGCGGGCAGCAGGGCGGTGGCACCACCCAGGGCGCCACGGCCGGCGTCGGGACCGGGGCCGTCTACGACCAGGGCTACGACCGGAACCTCACCGCCACCGAGACCTCGGGCTACACCCCGGGCGACCCCTACGCCTACCGCTCCGACGAGCAGGGCGAGGCCGCCCGCACCTACACCGACCGCGTGCCGGGCACCGTCTACCCGGACCAGGAGGGCGACCGTCGATGAGCCATCCCATTCCCCCTTCCGACGCCGAGAACAGGGCGGAGCACGAGTCGCTCGGCGAGATGTTCAAGTCGCTGAGCACCAACCTCTCCACCCTCATCCAGCAGGAGATCGCCCTCGCGAAGGCTGAGACGGCCCAGGCCGTGCAGGAGGCCAAGCAGTCCGCCAAGGACACGGGCAAGGGCGCCGGCATGCTCGCCGGGGCCGGCGTGGCCGGTCACTTCGTCCTGCTGTTCCTGTCCATCGCCCTCATGTGGGGCCTGGGCAACCTGGTCGGCCTGGCCTGGTCCGCCGTCATCGTGGCGGTCGTCTGGGCCGTCATCGCCGGCATCCTCGCCGCCCTGGGCAAGAAGAACCTCAACGAGGGCAAGCAGGAGATGGCCGAGGCCACCCAGGATCCCCTGCCCCTGACCCGCGAGACCGTCACCGAGATCCCGGAGACCGTGAAGCCTTCCAAGAAGGAGACCCGATGAGCCAGCAGAACCCCGAACAGATCCGCGCCGACATCGAGGCCACGCGCGCTCGACTCGGCTCCGACGTCGACGCCGTCGCCGAGAAGGTGACCCCCGAGCGCGTCGTGGACCGCCAGAAGGACAAGGTCCGCGGCAAGATGCAGGACGTGCGCGAGCGCGTCATGGGAGCCTCCGACGACGCCTCCGACCACGGCCGCCACCTCAAGGAGGGTGTGCAGGGCCGTGCGGGCGACCTCCGGGACGGTGTGCAGGAGCGCGCCGGTGACCTCCGGGAGGGAGTGCAGCACGCCCCCGCCGCCGCCAAGGCGAAGACCCGCGGCAACCCGCTCGCCGCCGGTCTGATCGCCCTCGGCGCGGGCTGGCTCGTCGGCTCCCTGCTGCCCTCCACGCAGAAGGAGCAGGAGCTCGTCGCCGGTGCGGCGGACCGGGTCCAGCCCCACGCCCAGCACGCGGTCGAGTCGGCCAAGGACGCGGCCCAGGAGGTCGCCCAGGACCTCAAGGAGCCGGCCAAGGACGCGGCGCAGTCCGTCAAGGAGACCGCCCGGTCCGGCGCCCAGGAGGTCAAGTCGCAGGGCCAGGACGAGGCCCAGCAGCTGAAGTCCTCCGCCCAGGGCTCGGCGCAGTCCGTCAAGGACGAGACGAAGAACGCCTGACGCGCGACCGGCCGCCCCGCGGCCGGTGTGGTGCCCCGGCACCACGACGAGGGCCCCGGATCGACGATCCGGGGCCCTCGTCGTGGTCGGCCGACCGTCAGCGGGCCCGGGCCACCTGGCTCATCAGGCCGGGGTAGTAGCCCGACAGGTACCCCTGCTCGGTCGGGTGCAGGTTGTGGGAGCTCCCGGGGTCGACGAGGATCCACGGGTCCGCCGACCCGACCCCGTGGCCGCGGAAGCGGTCGGTGACGTCCACGAACACGGCGCCCTCGGCCTCGACCTGCGCGGCGAGGGCGGCGTTGAGCTCGTCCGTCCAGGCGTTGAGCTGGGCGGCGCGCTCCGCGGAGACGAGCGCGCTGTCCTGCCGCTCGTCGAGCAGGTGCGGATAGCCCAGCACGACCACGCGGCCGTCCGTCACCTCGTCGATCGCCTCCACGGTGGCGGCCGCGGAGGCCGCGGCGGAGGCGATCAGCTGCGGGGCCCGGGCGAGCATGGCGTCGCACGCGACCGGCCCGGCGGCCGCCTCGGCCGGGGCGCTGCAGGCCCGGATGAAGTCGCCCCAGCGGATGTCGTTGCCGCCCATGGTGAGCGTGACCAGCTCCGCCTCGGCGAGGGCGTCCGTCACCAGCGGCACGGAGACGAGCCCCCGCACCTGCGTGGTGGTGAACCCCGCGCACGCCGCGTCCAGGGCCACGTCCACGCGCGGCCGGCTCGCCAGCTTGTCGACGTGGTCCTCTCCGGTGCCCTGGTAGCACCCGGGCAGGCCCTCGACCTCCTGCAGGCCGCCCGTGCCGAAGGCCGCGGAGTAGGAGTCGCCGAGATTGACGACGTCGACCGTGCGCGGAGCCGCCGCGGCGGGGGAGACGCCGACGCCGGCGAGGGCGAGGGCGAGGGCCGCGGCCAGGGTGCGGGCGGTGCGTCGGGCGGGGAATGCGCGCATGCGGGGACCTTTCGAGGAGGAGCGGCACGGTGCCGGGCCCGGCCCTGGGGCCGGGCCGCTCCCTCAATTTACCGTCGCACGCCCGTGCCCGGCCGCTCGTCCGCATTGTGACGGACCCCGCCGTGCCAGGCCTCCGCGAGGATCTCCAGCGAGCGCAGCGCTTCTCCCCGGCCGGGAGAGGCGGGAGCGATCATCAGCTCGTCGGCGTCGGCCGTCTCCGCGAAGCGCTCGAGGTAGCTCCTCACCTCGGGGCCGGTGCCGGCGACGGACCAGTGGAGCATGTGCAGGATCTGCTGGCCGGCAGGGCTGTCCATCACCATGTCCAGCTCCGCCTCGCTCAGCGCGCGATCACGGCCCACCATGGCCCGCACCCGCTCGCGCCGAGCGGTCTCCAGCTGCGCGGCGGCGTCGTCGGCGCTGTCCGAGGCGATGACGTTCACGGCCGCGATGGCGTACGGCTCGGCGAGCTGCTCCGAGGGCTGGAACCGTGCCCGGTAGGCGGCCACCGCGTCCGCGAGGGAGTCCGGGGCGAAGTGCGAGGCGAACGCATAGGGCAGCCCGTACGCCGCGGCGAGCTGCGCGCCGAACAGCGAGGAGCCGAGGATCGTCAGCGGAACGTTCGTCCCGGCCCCGGGGACGGCACTGACCCCCGGCACGAGGGAGCGGCCGCTCAGGTAGCCCTGCAGCTCGCGCACGTCCTGCGGGAACTGCTCGGCGGCGGAGGGGTCCCGGCGCATGGCCCGCACCGTGCGCAGGTCGGTGCCGGGCGCACGGCCCAGGCCCAGGTCGATCCGCCCGGGGTGCAGCTCGGCGAGGGTGCCGAACTGCTCGGCGACGACCAGGGGGGAGTGGTTGGGGAGCATCACCCCGCCCGACCCGAGGCGGATCGTGGACGTGTGCGCCGCGACGTGGGCGATCAGCACGGCCGGGGCCGAGGACGCGATCGTGGGCATGTTGTGGTGCTCGGAGTACCAGACACGCCGGTAGCCCAGCCGTTCGGCGTGCTGGGCGAGGCGGACGGAGTCGGCGAAGCTCTCACCGACGGAGGCGCCCGGGCGGACGGTGGCGAAGTCGATGACGGACAGCGGCAGGGGCACGGCGGACCTTTCACGGGAGTCGGGGAGGCCCTCCACGCTACTCCTGTCCGCCGGGCGCCGCCGTGGCGGGGAGCACAGGCCGCGGCGTGCGGGCGGGCACCCGGCGCCGCCGCGGGCGCCGCCGCCGGAGCTGTCGGCGGCCCGGGCTACGCTCGGCACCATGACCGATCCCTCGACCCCCTTCGGGGTGCCGGAGCTCTTCGAGCTGCCGCGGGAGCGCGCCGAGATCGCGCCGGGAGCCGTGCACGTGCCGGGCTGGCTGGACCTCGCCCAGCAGCGGGAGCTGGTGCTGCGGTGCCGGGAGTGGGCCACCGGCCCGGTGCCCCTGCGCCACGTGGTCCTGCCCGGGGGCGGCCGGATGTCGGTGCGCTCGACCACGCTGGGCTGGGACTGGGCGCCCTACCGGTACCTGCGCACCGGCGAGCACAAGCGGGCCCCGGACATGCCGGGGTGGCTGGCGGAGCTGGGTCGCCGCGCCGTGGCGGAGGCCTGCGGCGAGGACAGCGCGGAGGCCCGGGACTACCTGCCGGACACGGCCCTGCTCAACTTCTACGACGCCTCGGCGCGGATGGGCATGCACCAGGACAGGGACGAGTTCTCCGCCGCCCCGATCGTGTCCCTGTCCCTCGGAGACGCCTGCGTCTTCCGGTTCGGCAACACGCAGACCCGCGCGGCCCCGTACCAGGACGTGGAGCTCCGCAGCGGCGACCTGTTCGTCTTCGGCGGGCCCTCCCGCTACGCGTTCCACGGGGTGCCGCGGATCCTCCCGGGCACGGCCGCCCCGGAGCTGGGCATGAAGGGCGGGCGGCTGAACCTCACCCTGCGGATGACGGGGCGGGCCGCCCCCGGACGGTGAGCGCCGTGCCACACTGACGGGATGGAGCTCCCCGACGCCGCACCGGCCCACCTGATCGACCCGGCGGCCGTGGACGAGGAGGACGCCGGCGCCTACCGGCTGCTCGCCGCGGACATCGCCTCCGGGGTCGCCGTCGTGGCCGCCCGGCACCGGCGACGCGATGTCGCCGCGACCGTGACCGGCTTCCTCGACGTGTCCTACGACCCGCCCACCATGCTGGTGAGCCTGTTCGAGGAGGGCCGGATCTGCGACGCGGTGGAGTCGGCCGGGGCGTGGACCCTCTCCGTGCTGCGCCGGGACCAGGAGGGCGTGGCGAACTGGCTCGCGAGCCCGGGCAACCCCGTGGAGGGCCTGCTGGACCGGGTGCCCTTCCGCCGCGCTCCCGGCTCGGGAGCGGCGGTGCTGGACGGAGCCCTCGCGTGGTTCGAGCTCGCCACCGTGGCGGTGCACACCGCGGCGACGCACCAGCTCGTGGTGGGGGAGGTCACGGCGATGGGCCGGGGGGTGCGCGAGGCCCAGGCGGACGACCCGCTGGTGCACTTCGCCCGCGGCTACCGGGGGCTGACCCGGTGACCACCCAGTCGAAGCACAGGATCGGCGTCCGCGCAAGTCTGTGACGCCAGAAGTTCTCGGGCGGTCACCGGCGGAATGCTTCGACGCTCGCTCCGGTTGAGGTCTTAGCGTGGACGGGTGGCGCCGTGTCCGGCGGCACCGTTCCCACCGCACTCCACGGAAGGATCCTCATGGCGGCCCAGCACCACGAACGCGGACCCGGCGGGGCGTCCGGCGGCTCCGCGCCGACCGGGACGAGCCCGGGCTCGTCCGCGGAGGAGTCCCGGCTCAGTGCGGTCCCGCCCTCGGGGGCGGCGGCCGAGCACGCGGCGGCGGTGGTCGCCGACCTGGAGGTCCCCGCCGACCACCTCCCGGACCTGGACCACGTGGGGGACGCGTTCAAGGCGGTGTTCGCCGACCACCCCGCAGGGGTGGCCATCATCACCGCCCGGGGCCCCGACGGGCCCGTGGGGCTGACCGCGTCCTCGGTGTCCTCCGTGTCGGCCGTCCCGCCCATCCTCGGCTTCTCGCTGCAGGCCCGGCAGGGCTCGGCGGCTCTGCTGGCCGAGGCCGACTCCTTCCTGGTGCACCTGCTGGACGCCGAGAACCTGGGTCTCGCCCGGTCCTTCGCCGTCTCGGGGGCCCCGCGCTTCGGACCGGACATGCCGTGGGAGTACCTGGCGACCGGGGAGCCCCGGCTGCTCGGCGTGGGCCGCGTCCTGCGCGCGGTCCCGCTGGCCCGGATCAAGGCCGGCCCCGCCCTCGTCTTCAACGCCGCGGTGGTCGACGTCCTCGGCGACGAGGGCACGGGCGCCCCGCTGGTGTACCACCGCCGCCGCTTCCACGGGCTCAGCGACCGCTCCGCGCTCGACCCCGACGACTGACTCCGAAGACTGGCTCCGGGGACCGACTCCGGGCACCGAGCCCGGGGGTTCGGACCCCAGGCCCCCCGGACGAGCCGGATCCCCGTGCCGGAAAAGAAACCACCCGGGTTGTTGACACATCACCAACGGGTTCGTAGAGTAGTTGACGAAGCAACCACCTGCTCGATCCGCAATCCGAGGAGAACCCCATGTCCCAGCTCACCGCTCTCGTCCCCGGCTCCTGGACCTTCGACCCCGCCCACTCGGAGGTCGCCTTCACGGTCCGCCACGCCGGCATCTCGAAGGTCCGCGGCACCTTCGGCGAGGTCGACGCCCAGCTCCGGGTCGCCGACCCGGTCGAGGCCTCGACGCTGACGGCCACCGTGCAGATGGCCTCCATCGACACCAAGAACGCCGACCGGGACGGTCACGTCCGCAGCGCCGACTTCTTCGACGTCGAGCAGTACCCCACGATGACCTTCCGGTCGACGGCCGTGGCCTTCGAGGACGAGGAGGGCACCATCACCGGCGAGCTGACCATCAAGGACGTCACCCGCACGGTGGAGCTCGCCGCCGAGTTCAACGGCGTGGTCGTCGACGCCTTCGGCGTGACCCGGGCCGGCTTCTCCGCCGGGACCACCATCTCCCGCAAGGACTTCGGCATCACCTGGAACGCCGCCATGGAGGCCGGCGGGGTGCTCGTCTCCGACAAGGTGGCGATCACCCTCGACGTCGCCTTCACCGCCCCGCAGGACGACCCCGAGGAGACCGTGGAGGGCCAGGAGGCCATCACGGCCGGCGCCTGATCCCGGTAGCCGCGGGACCCCCCGTTCCGCACCACCGACGGCCGGCGGCCCGCACCCCCGAGGGGGCGGGCCGCCGGCCGTCGGTCGTCGTCGGCGCGCGTCAGGTGAGCCGCTGCACCACGAACCAGACGGCGGGGACGGTGATCAGCAGCAGCAGCGCCCACCGGCGCAGCCGCACCTCGAACGTGGCGGGGTTGATCCGCCCGCCGCGCCGGGGCCGGGACGCGGCGATCTCGTCCTCGAGCGGTCGCGGCGGCCTGTCGCGCGGCTCCTCAGGGTCGGTGCTGGAATGGGACACGTTTCCTCCGTGGTCGTCGGGATCCGCCCCCATTCTCTCAGCAGGAGCGGTCCACCGCGCACGGCCGGTCAGGCGGTCCGGTCCGCCGTCATCGCCACTTCGTGGTCAT
Source organism: Kocuria turfanensis (assembly GCF_001580365.1). Lineage (NCBI taxonomy): Bacteria > Bacillati > Actinomycetota > Actinomycetes > Micrococcales > Micrococcaceae > Kocuria > Kocuria turfanensis. The sequence continues at coordinate 2,947,596 of NZ_CP014480.1, forward strand.
GATCAGACCGGCCATCATCAGGCCCAGCCCCACGGCGATGTTCCAGGTGCCGATCCCCGGCACGGGGTAGGCGCCCTGGAAGAGGTAGTAGACGATCAGCCACAGCAGCCCGACGACGAGCAGCCCCAGCATGACGGCCTTGTACCAGGTGGGGGTGGGGGCGTGGCTCTCCGGAGAGCCGTGCCGGGAGCGTTCGGTCAGCTCCTGCGCCACCGCGGCGGCGGTCGCGTCCGGGTCGTAGGCGGTGGACCCTCCGGGCAGTCCCTCCGCCGCCAGCCGTGCGAGCTCCTCGTCGACCTGCGGGCCGGCGGCCGGTGCCGTCCGGCCGGACCCTCCCGGGCGGCGGGCGGGCTTCTTGCGGCGGTTCTTCGACTCGGGCACTGATCCTCCTGGTCACCAAGCGGGCCGTGTTCACGGCGGGGGGTCCGGTTGCCCAGTCTAGCCGTCCGGTGCGCACCCTTCGGCGGACGCGTAAGCTGGACGGGCGCACGTGCCGACCCGGCACCCCACTCCCAGGAGATCCCGTGACCGTCAAGATCCTCGTCGTGGACAACTACGACAGCTTCGTCTACACCCTGGTCGGCTACCTCGAGCAGCTCGGCGCCCGCACCACGGTGATCCGCAACGACGACCTGGACGAGGCCGCCGCGTGCGCCCTCGCCGGCGAGCACCACGGCGTCCTGCTCTCCCCGGGCCCCGGCGCCCCCGCCGACGCAGGGGTGTGCACCCCGCTGATCCGCAACGCCGAGCGGACCGGGCAGCCGCTGCTGGGCGTCTGCCTCGGCCACCAGGCGCTCGCGGAGGCCTACGGCGGGACCGTCACCCACGCGGAGGAGCTCATGCACGGGAAGACGTCCCGCGTGGAGCACAACGGGTCCAGCGTCTTCGGCGGGGTGCCCAGTCCGTTCACCGCGACGCGCTACCACTCCCTGGCCGTGGTCGACCAGTCGGTCCCCGAGGTCCTGGAGGTCACGGCGCGCACCCCGAACGGGGTCATCATGGGCCTGCGGCACCGCAGCGCGCCGCTGCACGGGCTGCAGTTCCACCCCGAGTCGGTCCTCACGGAGGGCGGCTACCTCATGCTCGGCAACTGGCTCGAGCTCGTGGGACTCAAGGGCGCGGCGCGCGCGGCAGGCTCGCTGTCCCCGCTGATCACCGTCTGAGCGCGGCCCGGGCCCGGGTCATCCGTCGTCGCGGGCGCGCTCGTCCGCGCGTTCTTCCTCTTCCCGGGCGCGCTCGTCCGCGCGTTCCTCCTCTTCCCGGGCGCGCTCGTCCGCCCGCTCCTCGGCCTCGGACCGGTCCTCCTCGGCGCTGTCCGCCCCGGGGTCCTCGGTGGGCTCCTCGGCCGGGTCCTCCGTGGGCTCCTCCGTGGGCTCCTCGGTGGGCTCCTCGGTCTCCTCGGGGGACGGCGTCGGGGTGGGCGGGACGGTCGGCTCCGGGGCCGGCTCGGGGGCCGGGGCGACCGCCACGGTGAGCGTCACGGTGGCGCCCTGCGGCGCGGACTGGCCGGCGTCCACGCTCTGGTCCACCACCTGTCCGGCCGGCACCCCGGACCGGGGGGTGGTGACGATCTCCGCCGAGAGCCGGACCTCGTCGGCGCCCAGGGCGGCGACGGCCTCCTGGCGGCTCAGTCCCACGAGCTGCGGCACGGTCACCCGCCCCGTGGACACGACGAGCTCCACCTCGGACCCGCTCGGGACGGTGGTCCCGCCGGCGGGGGCGGTGGCGACCACCGCGCCCTCAGGCACCCACGAGCTGTTCGCCGTGCGGGTGGACCCGACCTCGAGCCCCGCCGACTCCAGGGCCTCCCGGGCCTCCTCCTCGGAACGGCCGGCGAGGTCGTCCGGCACCTCCACCTCGGCAGGTCCCCGGGAGACCTCGAGGACGACCGTGGTGCCCTCCTCGACCTGGGTGTCGGCCGCGGGGTCGGTGCCCACCACGTCGCCCTCGGGCACCTCGTCGTCGTAGACCTCCTCGCGCTCGGGCACCAGGTCGGCGCTGCGCAGCGCCGTCTCCGCCACCGAGGCGTCCATGCCCGCGACGTAGGGCACCGCCACGAGAGCGGGCCCGCCGCGCTGTCCCTGGACCCACTGCAGGGCCACGACGCCGAGGACGGCGAGCAGCGCGACGACGAGCAGGGCGAGCAGCGCCGTGCGCAGGGGGCGTCGCCGCCGCACCGGGACCGAGCCGCGGCCGGCACCGCCCGGCGTCGCCGCGGCGATGCCGGCGGCGGTGCCCGGGGCGACGGCCGGGGGCGCTGCCGCGGGGACCGGGACGGGCACGGGCGGCAGCGTCTTCGTGTCCTCCTCCGGCTCCGGCACCGCCCGCAGGGACTGCGTGGCCTCGAGGTCCTCCGGCACGGCCGGGCGCAGCTCGCGCAGGGCCCGGCGCATCTGCCCGGCGTCCTGGAAGCGGGCCTCGCGGTCCTTGTCCAGGGCCTGGGCCATGAACTCGTCCACCCGGTGCCCGATCCGGGGGTCGAGCTCCGACGGGGCGGGCGGATGGTCCCGCACGTGCTGGGCGGCGATGTCCACGGAGGACTCGCCCACGAACGGAGCGCGCCCCGTGAGCATCTCGAAGAGCACGCACGCGGCGGAGTAGAGGTCGGAGCGGGCGTCCACCGACTCGCCCCGCGCCTGCTCCGGGGACAGGTACTGCGCCGTCCCCAGGACGGCCTGGGCCTGCGTGAGCGCCGGCGAGGTGTCCTCCACCGCCCGGGCGATCCCGAAGTCCATGACCTTCACCTGGCGCTCCGGGGTGACGATCACGTTGGCCGGCTTGATGTCCCGGTGGACGATCCCGGCCCGGTGGCTGTACTCGAGGGCGTCGAGGATCCCCAGGGTGATGTCCACGGCGTCCCGCGGCGTGACGGCGTCCTCGTGGATCAGCTCCCGCAGGGTCCGGCCGGGCACGTACTCCATCACGATGAACGGCCGGTCCACGCCCTCGTCGGTCCGGGCGAGGATCTCCCCGGTGTCGTACACGGAGACGATCGAGTGGTGGTTGAGAGCCGCCACGGACTGCGCCTCCCGCTTGAAGCGCTCGTGGAAGGTCGCGTCCCGGGCCAGCTCGGGACGGAGCACCTTGATCGCCACGCGCCGGCCGAGCCGCAGGTCCCGACCCACGTGGACCGTGGCCATCCCGCCGCGCCCGATCGTCTCGCCCACCTCGTAGCGGTCGTTGATCAGGGGGGGAACCGCGTTCCGGGCCGGCACGGCTCAGCCCTCCCGGCCGGGTCCGGTCGGCGTCCCGGTGGGAGTCGCAGTGGGAGTCGCGGTCGGCTCGGCGGTCGGGGCGCTCTCCGGCGCCACGGCCACCCACATCTCGATGGTGTCGCCGGGGCGGACGGTCGAGCCGCCCAGCGGCTGGGTGCGCAGCACCGTGCCCGGCGCGGCGTCCTCGGTGGGCTCGTCGTACCGGATGATGTTCACCCCGAGCAGCCGGATCTGGTCGATCAGCGGGTCCGCCTGCTGCCCGACCATCCCGGAGGGCAGCTCCACGGTGTCGGGGCCGGTGGAGAAGGCGACCGTGACGGTGGCCCCCCGCTGCACCTGGCCGACGGGGCTCACGGACAGGACCGTGTTCTCCTCCTGGTCCGAGGTCTGGCCCTGCCGCTCGACCCGGAAGCCGAGGTCGGAGAGCTCCTGCACCACGTCGTCGACCGGGCGGCCCTCGTACCGGGCCGCGAGGACCTCCACGGTCTCCGCCGCGTCGGCGGGCGGGGCGGTCGTCTCCTCCGGCACGACCGTGGTGGAGACCGTGCCCGTGGGGGTCGGCTCCGGGGCCACGGGCGCGGGCTGCCGGAGGAGGAAGAACCACAGCAGCCCGGCGAGCAGGGCCAGCGTCAGCAGCACCGGCAGCAGCCAGGCCCACACCGAGCGCCGCTCGCGGCGGGGACCCTCCGGCGGACCCGGATCCGCGCCGTCGCGCCCGCCGCCGTCCCCCGGCCCGCGGGCCGGCTCGACGACGTCCAGCTCGGCCGTGATGGGCCGCGCCGGACCGGCCGCGGCGGCCACCCCGGCCCCGGCCGCCCCGGCCCCGGCCGCCCCGGCCCCGGCCGCCGCGGCCCCCGCCGCCCGGGCGGTGCCGTTGCGCTCCAGCAGCCGGGTCGGCGCGTCGGCGACGGGCTCGAAGGCCTGGGTGGCCTCGTCGTCGGGCAGGTCGAGGAAGGCCCGCATCCCGGGCACGGCGGAGACCGCGGCGGCCTCGTCCCCGCGCCGGAGCGCGTCCACGGCGGTGGCGAGGGCCCCTGCCGTGGCCGGGCGGTCCTTGGGGTCCTTGGCGAGCATCGACATCACGAGGGCCTGCACCGGGTCCGGCACGTCCTCGGGCAGTGCGGGCGGCGGGTCGTTGACCTGGGCGAGGGCGATCGCGATCTGCGACTCCCCGGTGAAGGGCCGTCGCCCGGCCAGGCACTCGTAGCCGATGATGCCCAGGGAGTAGATGTCCGAGGAGCCCGTGGCGGTCTGGCCCGTGGCCTGTTCCGGGGCGAGGTACTGGGCGGTGCCCATCACCTGGCCGGTGGCCGTGAGGGGCACCTGGTCCGCGAGGCGGGCGATCCCGAAGTCCGTGACCTTCACCCGGTTGTCCGGGGTGATGATCAGGTTCCCGGGCTTCACGTCGCGGTGCACCAGGCCCTGCGCGTGCGCGGCCGCGAGCGCCCGCGCCGTCTGCCCGATGTAGTTCAGGACCGTGTCCGGGTCCAGGGTCTTCCGCCGCTCGATGATGTTGGACAGCGGCTCGCCCGGGACGAGCTCCATGACGAGGAAGGCCGAGCCCTCCTCCTCGCCGTAGTCGAAGACGTTCGCGACACCGGGGTGGTTCAGCAGGGCGGTGTGCCGCGCCTCGGCGCGGAAGCGCTGCAGGAAGTTGGGGTCCCCGTTGTACTCCTCCTTGAGGATCTTCACGGCGACGATGCGGCCCAGGACCCGGTCCTTGGCCTTCCAGACCTCACCCATGCCGCCGATCGCGATCCGATCGGTCAGTGCGTAGCGCCCGCCCAGGACGGTGCTCGACGAAGGTCTCACTTGTTCAACACCGCCTCGAAGAGTTGCTTGGCGCTCGGACTGGTCAGAGAGGCGCCCGTCGCCACGTCCACGTCCTCGAAGACGACGGCGAGGGCCACCTGGGGGTCGTCGGCCGGCGCGAAGCCCGTGAACCAGGCGTCGTTCAGGCCCTCGTCCGAGCCGATCTCGGCGGTGCCCGTCTTCCCGGCGACCTCGACCCCGGGCACGGCCGCCCCGCGGGCGATGCCGTCGTCGACCACCTGGACCATGAGGTCCGTGACGGTCCGGGCGACGTCCGCGCTCGTGGAGCGGCGCAGCTGCTCCGGTGCGAACTCGTCGATCACGGACAGGTCCGAGGAGCGGACCGTCTCCACGAGCTGGGGCTTCATCTGCACCCCGTCGTTCGCGATGGCAGCGCTCATCATCGCGACCTGCAGGGGCGTGGTGCGCACGTCGTACTGGCCGATGGCGGACAGCGCGAGCTGCGACTCGTTGAGCTCCTCCGGGAAGAGCGACGGCGTCACCTTCAGCGGCACGGACAGCGGCTCCCCGTAGCCGAAGTTCTGGGCGGTCCGCCGGATCGTCTCGTCCCCGAGGTCCAGGGCGATCGAGGCGAAGGGGGTGTTGCAGGACTGCTCGAGCGCGAACTCCAGGTCCGCCTCGGTGCGGGCGGTGCACCCCCCGCCCACGTAGTTGGGCAGGGTCACGTCGGTGCCGGGCAGGGGCAGCTCCTGCGGGTTGGGGATCGAGGACTCCGTGGTGTACTCGCCCGACTCCAGGGCCGCCACGGTGTCGATGATCTTGAACGTCGAGGCCGGGGCGTAGAGGTCCCCGGAGATCGCGCGGTTGACGAGCGGCTCGGCCGGGTCCGCGTTGAGCCGCTCGGCGGCGGCGATCACGGAGCCGGAGTCGTGGGAGGCGAGCTCGTTGGGGTCGTAGCCGGGGCTGGAGACCATGGCGAGGATCGCGCCGGTCTCCGGGTCGAGGGCCACGATGGAGCCCTGGCGTCCCTCCAGCAGCTCGGCGGCGGTCCGCTGCAGCTCCGGGTCGATGGTCAGCTCGACCGACGCGCCGGTGGGCTGGTCCCCGGAGAACATCGAGACCACGCGGTCGTAGAACTGTTCGTCGGACGCGCCGGAGAGCTCCTCGCCCAGGGCCGCCTCGAGGCCGGTGGCTCCGTAGACCAGCGAGAAGTAGCCCGTCAGGTGCCCGTACAGCAGCGGGTCCGTGTAGACGCGCTGGTACTCGAAGTCGTCGTCCGAGGGCGTGGAGGAGGCCTTCGCGTCGCCGTCCACGAGGATCGCCCCGCGGTCCGCGCCGAACTGGTCGTAGAGGCTGCGGTTGTTCCACGGGTGGGCCTCGAGGGTCCGCGCCGCGAAGAACTGCACGTAGGTCAGCGCCAGGAGCAGCACGGTGAAGATCGCCACGCCGGCCACCCAGGTGTGTCGGATCGCCCGGTTCACGATGCTCCTCCGTTCTCGGTGCGCCGGGGACCGCCCGGGGTGCGGCGGTCCTGGTCGGTGAGGCGGGACATGGCCTCGGTGGGGGTGCCGTCGTCGGCCGGCCCGTCCTCGGGGCCGCGGCGCCCGCCCGGGCCGGCGGCCGCGATCGGCTCGGTCGCCCCGGTGTCGTCGGGCACCGCCTGCTGGCGCGCTGTGTCCGGGCGCGCGGCCGGCCGCTCGGCGGTGCGGTCGTCGGCGGGCCGGCCGCGGCCGGACCCGTCCGTCTCCCGGCCCGCTCCGCGCCGGCGCTCCCGGCGCTCGGCGCGCTCCTGCTCGTCCCGCCGCGAGGCCTCCCGCAGGGCGGCCTCGTAGGCGGCGATCTCGGCGAGGTCCGCCTCGGTGGCCGGACCGGTGACCACGGGCCGGCGGGCCGTGTGCGAGATGGCCAGGATGATCGCCGCGATGATCCAGTTGGACAGCAGCGAGGAGCCCCCGGCGGACATGAACGGGGTCGTGAGGCCGGTCAGGGGAATGAGCCGGGTGACGCCGCCCACGACCACGAACAGCTGCAGGACGATGACCGCCGACAGCCCCGCGGCGAGCAGCTTGCCGAAGGCGTCCCGGGTGCCCAGGGCGGCGCGGAAGCCGCGGCTGACGAAGAGGAAGAAGAGCATCAGGATCGCGCCGAGCCCGATCAGGCCCAGCTCCTCGCCGAACGCGGTGATGATCATGTCCGAGTTGGCGTAGGAGACGAGGTCCGGCCGGCCCTGGCCCAGGCCCTGCCCGAACAGCCCGCCCGAGGAGAGCCCGAACAGGCCCTGGACGATCTGGGCGGACCCCCCGGGGGCCCGGTTGAAGACCTCCGGGTCGAAGGCGTTGAGCCAGGAGTCCAGGCGCGCCGCCACGTGGCCGAAGATCCGGCTGGCGAAGAAGCCGCCGACGGCCACGAGCAGCAGGCCGATCACGATCCAGCTCAGCCGGCTCGTGGCGAGGTAGATCATGGCCAGGAACAGCCCGAAGAACAGGATCGCGGAGCCGAGGTCGCGCTGGAAGACCAGCACGCCGATGGCCACCAGCCAGGCGGCGAACATGGGGGCCATGTCCCGGAAGCGCGGCAGCCGCACGGGACCGATCTTCTTGCCGGCCAGGAGGATGAGATCGCGGTTGGTCGAGAGGTACCCGGCGAAGAAGACGGCCAGGGTGATCTTCGCGACCTCGCCCGGCTGGAAGGTGCGCCCGCCCACGGAGATCCAGATCCGCGCGCCGTTGAGCTCCACCCCGAGCCCCGGCAGCAGGGGCAGGAGCAGGAGCAGGCCGCTGAGCACCAGGGAGATGTAGGTGATCCGGCGCAGCACCCGGTGGTCCTTGAGGAACCAGAGCACCAGGCCGGCGGCGCTCATCGCCAGCGCCGTCCACAGCACCTGGGACTGCGCCGCGGACTGGTCCGTGGTGAGGTCGATGCGGTGGATCATGGCGATGCCGAGGCCGTTGAGGGCCACCACGATGGGCAGCACGTAGGGGTCCGCGTACTTGGCCCGCAGCCGGAGCACCAGGTGCAGGAGCAGCGCGCCGATGCCCAGGACCAGGCCGGAGACCAGGATGTGCGGGTCCCCGGTGCCGAGCTGGTCCGGGTCCACGAGGATGTTGGCGCCCACGCCGATGGCCACGGCCACGACCAGCAGCAGCAGCTCGGTGAGCCGCCGCGGCTTCTGCCGGGCCTCGGCGAGCTCCTCGGGGGAGCGGGTTCCGGCGGTGGCGCTCATCGGTCACCTCCGGGGCTCGCGGCGGGCGAGGCCGTGGGGGACGCGTCCGGGGCCGTGGTGGGGGAGGAGGTGGCCCGGCGGACGGTGCCGGTGGGGCGCGGCTCCGGCCCGGGGCCGGCGTCCGGCGCGGACTCGCGCAGCTCCTGCACGATCCGCTCGGCCTCCTCCAGGCTCCCGGCCGGGATGGCGTTGCGGACCCGCTCCTGGGTGTAGCCGGGCAGGTCCTCGACCCGCAGGTCGGTGGTCCGCTCCAGGTCGCTGAGGCTCACGGGGCCGAGGGACTGGGAGACCCCGTTGTAGATGGCCACGTTGCCCTGCTGCTCGCCCACGTAGTACTGGGAGTTGATCCAGTTGGTGGTCAGCCACCCGCCGGCCACCAGCAGCAGCCCGACCGTGGCCAGGGCGAGGACGGTGAACGCGCGCCGGTTCCGGCGCCGGCGTGCGGACGGGGCAGCGGCCTCCGCCCGGTGCAGCGCCGACTCGACCTCCTGGGGATCGGCCAGGGTGTCCGGCGCGGAGGTCTGCAGCAGGGTCGCGCGGCGCTGCAGGATGCTGTCGCTCACGGTGGGGATGCGCCCGGTCTGGGTGGCGTTGGCGGCGGCGCCCACCAGCAGGTGCGGACGGGCCGCGAGGTCGCGGCGCAGCACCGCGGCGGAGGACTCCGCGGCCTCCGTGCCGGCGGCGGCGTCCCCGGTGATCTCGTCGGAGGTCCGGGCGAAGCCGGGATCCGGGACCGCCCCGCGCGCCTCGCCGGTCTGCGGCGCGACCGGGGCGTCGTCGTCGGTCGCGAAGACCTGCACCACGACCACGGTGACGTTGTCCGGGGCCCCGCGGTCCAGGGTCAGCTCCACGAGGGTGTCCACGATCTGGTTGAGGTCGTCCCCGGAGCGCAGCACGGACTCGATGGTCTCGGGCCGGACCACGGCGTTGAGCCCGTCCGAGCACAGCAGCCACCGCTCGCCGATCTCGGGGCGGACGGTCTCCACCTCGATCTCGGGGGAGGCGTCCACGTCCCCGAGCACGCGCATCAGGACGTTCTTGTGCGGGTGGGACTCCGCCTCCTCCGGGCGCAGCCGTCCCTCGTCGATGAGCCGCTGCACGAACGTGTGGTCCCGGGTGACCTGGTGGAACTCGTCGCCCCGCAGCCGGTAGGCCCGCGAGTCGCCGATGTGGGCGACGACGATCTCGTCCTCGTCGGCCAGCAGCGCCGTGACGGTGGTCCCCATCCCGCCCAGGCGGGGGTTGCCCAGGACCAGCCGGGCCAGGTTCTGGTTGGCGTTCTGGATCTCGTCCGCGAGCACGGTGGCGCCGTCGCCGTGGTGGTCGGGGCGGTCCAGGGAGGTGAGGTCCATGACCGCGGACGCGGAGGCGACGTCCCCGCCCACGTGCCCGCCCATGCCGTCGGCGACCACCGCGAGGTGCCGGCCCGCGTAGGCGGAGTCGTCGTTCTTCGAACGGACCCTGCCCACGTCGGAGCGCGCGGCGTAGCGGAAGGCGATCGCCATGCGTCAGGACCTCAGTTCCAGGACGGTCTTGCCCACCCGGAACGGGGTCCCGGCGTCGAGGGGCACGGCCCGGGAGAGGCGCTGCTGGCCCACGAAGGTGCCGTTGGTGGAGCCGAGGTCCTCGAGGAACCAGCGGGAGCCCTGGGGGAAGAGCCGGGCGTGGCGCCCCGAGGCGTAGTCGTCGCCGAGGGGGACGGTGGCCTCGGGGGAGCGGCCCAGGAGGACCGGGGCGTTGCCCAGGGCGTAGCTGCGGCCCTGCAGCGGGCCCTCCAGCACCGCGAGGGTCTGCGGGCGGGAGCGCTGCTGGCCCGTGCCGGGGCCGGCGGCGGGCGGCGCGGCCGGCTCGGGGGCCGGCGGCGCGGCCGCGGCGCGCCGCTCCCCGCGGGACCGGCCCAGGACGGCCGGGAGCTTCCCGCCGACCGCCAGGTCACGGCCCTGGCTGGCCACGATGCTGAAGATGAAGATCCAGAGGAGGGCCAGGAAGCCGAAGCGGAGGAGGGTGACGGTCAGCTCGGACATTCAGCGGTTCCCCTTCGGGGTCAGGAGGCGGAACGTGATCCGGGTCCGTCCCATGGTGATCACGGAACCGTTGACCAGCTCGGAACGGCCGATCACCCGCTCCCCGTCCACGTAGGAACCGTTGGTCGAGCCGAGGTCCACGGCCAGGAAGTGCTCGCCCTGCCGGCGGATCTCGAGGTGCTTGCGGGACACCCCGGTGTCCTCCACGGTGATGTCCGCCTCGGCGGACCGGCCCAGCACGATCGAGTCCGCGTTGATGGAGAACCGTTCGCCCTCGACGTCGAGCACCGGGATCCAGCGCTGCGCGGGCGCGGCCTGGACGGGCGCGGCCTGGACGGGCGCGGCCTGGGTGGGCTCGTCCTCCGGGTCGCGGTGGCCGCGGGCGATCCGGTGCCCGCTCGGGGTGGCCGGCGTGTTCGGGGACTCGGCGGTGCGCTGCGCCGAGGAGTGCACGCGGAACTCGCCGGCCTCGACCTCGGGGTTGTGGGTGAAGGAGACCTTCACCGCTCCCTGCAGCGTGTAGGCCTGGCTGCGCGCGTGCTTGATCACGACGTCGCACAGCTCCTCGGCCAGCGGCGTGCCCCAGTCCTGGGCGCGGGGGAAGTCCTCGTCGGAGAACTCCACGACGAACACGTTGGGGGCCATGGTCCGCCCGGCGGAGATCGTGAACGCCTCCTGGTCGAGCTCGCGGCGCAGGGCGCTGGCGATCTCGACCGCCTCCACCCGCTTGCGGGAGCCCGTGGAGAAGGCGGCGCGGACGGCCTTCTCGATGTTCTTCTCGAGGCTCTCGAGGAATCCCATGCCGCCTCCTTCCTGGCGTCGATCGCGGTGCGCATGCCCCCGGTCTCGGGTCAGGCGCTCTCCAGGATAGTAGACGTGGTGCCTGTGAGCCGCGTCGAGGGCGGCAGGCGCGGCGGCGGACCCCTTGCCAGGACGCCGGGCCGGGGGAACAATTCTGGTATGAAGCACACTGATCAACGGGTCCTGTCCCTGGCCGCGCTCGCGGTCTCGGCGCTGCTGCTGGCCGGATGCGGTGACGGCGGCGGTGGCGGCGACGGCGACGGCGACGGCGACGGCGGTGGCGGGGAGCAGACCACGGGCGGAGCCGGGACCAGCGCCCCCGCCGAGCCGACCGGCACCGAGGGCTCGCCGACCGGTGCCGGGAGCCCCTCGGCCACGCCGTCGGGCACGGCGACCGGCGACGGGAGCCCCTCCGCGACGCCCTCGGGCACGGCCACCGCCGACGGGAGCCCCTCCGCGACACCCTCGGGCACCGCCACCTCGACCTCCTCGCCGGAGGCCGGGGGCGAGGCCGCCGCCGTGGTGGGCGCGGTCGTCGCGGCCGAGGAGGCCGTGACGGGAGGCCAGGTGTTCGAGATCGACCGCAAGGACGGCGAGGAGGGCTGGGAGGTCAAGCTCGCCGTCGGCGACCGGGAGAAGGAGGTCGACGTCTCCCGGGACGGCTCCGAGGTCACCCCGCAGGAGGGCGACGACCAGCTGGACCAGGAGGACCGCGAGCGGGTCGCCCAGGTGCAGGTCCCGCTGGAGGACGCCGTCCGGACCGCGCTGGACGAGGTGGACGGCACGCTCGACGGCGCCCAGCTCGACACGGAGGACGGCACCACCGTCTGGGAGGTCGACGTCGACGACCCCGACGGGACGTCCGTGGACGTGTACGTCAACGTGGCCAACGGCTCCGTCGTCAAGGTCGATCGCTGACCCGGTGACAGGGGCCCCGGGGCGCTCCGGGCAGCGGCAGCTGCGGCTCACGTTCCTCGGCCTGCTGATGGCCGTGCTGCTGGCCGCCCTCGACCAGACCATCGTGGCCACCGCCCTGCCCGCGATCGTCGGGGACCTCGACGGGCTGGACCGCATCTCGTGGGTGGTCACGGCGTACGTGCTGGCGGCCACGGTGGGCCTGCCGGTCTACGGGAAGCTGGGCGACCTCTACGGGCGCAAGCGGATCTTCCTCGTGGCCGTGGTGGTCTTCCTCCTGGGCTCGGTCCTGGCCGGCGCCGCCCAGGACATGACGCAGCTCATCGTGTTCCGCGCCCTGCAGGGCCTCGGCGGCGGAGGTCTGCTGATCGGGGCGCAGGCGATCATCGCGGACCTCGTCCCGGCGCGCGAGCGCGGGAAGTACATGGGCGTGATCGGGGCGGCCTTCGGCCTCGCCTCGGTGAGCGGGCCGCTGCTGGGCGGGTTCCTCACCGACCTCGTGAGCTGGCGCTGGGTGTTCTGCATCAACCTGCCGCTGGGCCTGGTCACGCTCGTGTTCATCCCCCGCTTCCTGCACCTGCCGCACGTCCCGCGCGGACGGGTGCGGCTGGACGTGCTCGGGACCGCGGTGCTGGCCGCGGGCAGCACCGCGTTCGTGCTGCTGACCACCTGGGCCGGCACCGCCCACCCCTGGGCGAGCCCGCCGATCCTCGGGCTGGCCGCGGCGGTGGCCGTGCTGACGGGGCTGTTCGTGCTGGTCGAGCGACGCGCCGCGGAGCCCATCATCCCGCTGCACCTGTTCCGGGTGCGCAACTTCGTGGTGCCCACGGCGGCGGCCGTCGGGATGGGCGTGGTCATGTTCGCCACGATCACCTACCTGCCCACGTACCTGCAGATGGTGGAGGGCGCCTCGGCCACGGCGGCCGGTCTGATGATGATCCCCGTGACGGCCGGGATGCTCGTCGGCACCATCGGCACGGGGCGCCGGATCGCGCGCACCGGTCGCTACCGGCTCTGGCCGGTCCTGGGCTCGGCGGTGATGGCCGCGGGCCTCGTGCTGCTCTCCACGATCGACGAGAGCACCCCCTACGCCCTGACGGCCACCGGCATGGTCGTGATCGGCCTCGGGATCGGCTGTCTCATGCAGAACCTCGTGCTGATCGTGCAGAACGCCGTGCCGCCGGAGGACGTGGGGGCCGCGACGTCCGCCTCGAACTACTTCCGGCAGACCGGCGCCTCCTTCGGGATCGCGGTGTTCGGCTCGGTGTTCGTCGCCCGGCTCGACGGCGTCCTCGGGGACGTACTGCCCCCGGCCGGGGCCGGGTCCGACGTCAACGCGCTGAGCCCGCAGGTGCTCGCCTCCCTGCCCGCCCCGGCGCAGGAGGCGGTGGCCCAGGCCTTCGCCCAGGCGCTGCCCCCGCTCTACCTGTGGGGGCTGCCGGTGGCCGCGGCGTGCCTGGTGCTGTCCCTGCTCATCGAGGAGCTCCCGCTGGGCACGGCCGCCGGCCCGGCCGCCGCGGGGACGGAGGAGCGCTCCGGGGAGCGGGCCGGGGCTGAACCGCCGGGCGCCGCTGACTAGGCTGGCCCCGAGACCGCCACCGCATGCCGAGGAGCAGCAGATGACCGATCCGCGCCCGTTCACCACCGCCGACCTCTACGACGAGCGCGGGGAGCAGCTGATGTCCTGCCCGCGCCAGTTCCTCGACCTGGGCGGGGTGCGGGCCTTCACCGGCCCGGTGCGCACGGTGCGCTGCTTCCAGGACAACGGCCTCGTCAAGGCGGTGCTCAACTCCCCGGGAGAGGGGGCGGTCCTGGTGGTGGACGGGCACGGCTCGATGGGCACCGCCCTGATGGGGGACATGATCGCGGAGTCCGCCGTGCGCAACGGCTGGGCCGGTGTCATCGTCAACGGGCCGGTCCGGGACCGGGTCGCCCTCGCCGGGCTGCCCCTGGGGGTCAAGGCGCTGGGCTCGAACCCGCGCAAGTCCGCCAAGGACGGCGTCGGGGAGCAGGACGTGCCGGTCGTCATCGAGGGCGTGACCTTCCGCCCCGGCCGCACCGTGTGGGCGGACGAGGACGGGATCCTGGTCGAGAGCTGAGCGGCCTACCGGCGCATGGGCACGTGCGGGATGCCGTCCTCCAGGAACGTCTTCCCGGTCCGGGCGAAGCCGAACCGCCCGTACCAGCCCTCCAGGTGGGCCTGGGCGTCGAGGACGACCGGGGCCGGACCGCAGCGGGCCAGCGCCGAGCGCAGCAGGGCGGCCGAGAGGCCCCGCCCGCGCGCGTCCGCGGCGGTGACCACGCGGCCGATCCGGAGCAGCGCGGACCCGTCCGGGGTGTCCTCCACGAGCAGCCGCAGCGTCGAGAGCACCCGCCCGTCCCGCTCGATCCAGCCGTGCCGGCAGCCGGGCTCGAAGTCCCGGCCGTCGAGCTCGGGGTAGGGGCAGGCCTGCTCCACGACGAACACGTCGGTGCGCAGCCGCAGGAGGCCGTACAGCTGGGCGGAGGACAGCTCGGCCGCCGTCGCCCAGCGCACGGGCGGGGACCCGGGACCCGGCCGCCCGGGCGGGGACCCGGGACCCGGCCGCCCGGGCACGGGGGCTGCCCCGGCATCGGCCACGCGATCGGCCAGGGCATCGGTGCCGGAGCCCGCCACGGAATCGTTCGCGGGATCGTTCACGGAGTCGTCCACGGAGCAGCAGGCTACCGGCTCAACCGGCCCGGTGGGTGAGCCGGCCGCCGCGCCACGTGGCGCGCACGCCGATGTGCTCCACCGACTCCCCGCGCCGGTGCACCTCCACCGGGTCCTGCTCGAGCACCACCAGGTCCGCCTGCTTGCCGACGGCGAGGGACCCGATCCGGTCGGACATGCCCAGGGCGGCCGCGGCCTCGGAGGTGTAGGCGGCCAGCGCCTCCATGACGTCCAGCCGCTCGGCGGCGGGGCCGAAGCGGCGACCGTCCCCGTCGAGGCGGTCGGTCCAGGCCTGGACGGAGCGCAGCACGTCGCCGTCGGCGACGGGGCGGTCGGAGCTGCCCGCGATCCGCACGCCCGCGTCGAGGAAGCTGCGGCCCCGGTAGGTCCAGTCCGTGCGCTGCGGGCCCAGCAGCCGGCGGAACTGCACGGCCATGGGGCGCAGGAAGCCGATCTGCGGGGTGACGCAGATCCCCGCGGCGGCGAGCCGCGGGAGCTGGTCGGGGCGGGTGATGCTCGCGTGCTCGATCCGGTTGGGGAAGCGGCGGCGTCCGTGCGCGTCCTGGCACCCGGTGATCACGTCGATCGCGAAGTCGATGGCCCGGTCCCCGATCGCGTGGGCGGCCACCGACCAGCCCGCCCGGTAGGCCTCCCGGATCGCCGCCGCCATCTGCTCGGAATTCTCCTGGAAGTACCCGGTGGAGTGCCCGCCGCCGCAGAAGGCCTCGGTCACCGCGGCGGTCTCCCCGAGCAGCGAGCCGTCGACGAAGACCTTCACCGGCCCCAGCACGAGCTCGTCGTCGCCGAACCCGGTGCGCAGCCCGAGGTCCAGCCCGCGGGCGGAGCCGTCCCCGAGCCCGCCGATCTCGTGCAGGACGTCCAGCACGGGCATCACCTGGGCACGGGCGTGCAGGGCGCCCTCCTCGCGCGCCCGCTGGTAGGCCTGCAGCTCGGCCGGGTTGTGCCCGATCCAGCCGCCGCCGATCCCGGCCTCCGCGAACGTGGTGATGCCCTCGGCGGCGTAGCGGGCGGTGGCGCGCTCGAGGGCCGCCACGATCTTGCCCAGCGGGTACGGGCGGAACAGCTCCTGGACCATCGCCTGGGCCGTCTCCTCGACCAGGCCGGTGGCACGCCCGGCGGCGTCGCGCACCACCCGCCCGCCCACCGGGTCCGGGGTGCCGGGGGTGAGCACCCCGGCCCGGCGCAGCGCCTCCGAGTTCACCACCGCGGCGTGGCCGGACGTGTGCCGGACGAACAGCGGCGTGCTGCCGGTGATGCGGTCCAGGACGTCGATGTCGGGCAGGGCCCCGCCCACGGTGGCCGGGTAGAAGCCGGTGGCCATGAGCCACTCCTCGTCCCGCGGCTTGGCGGCCATGCCCTGCTCCAGCGCCTCGTAGAGCCGGTCCAGGGAGGTGCACCCGGACAGGTCCACCTCGGCGAGGCCCAGCCCGAACCACGTGGTGTGGCAGTGCGCGTCCACGAACCCGGGCAGCACCGTGGCCCCGCCCAGGTCCACGGTCTCGGCCGCCGGGACGCCGGGGTCGTCGAGGACCACGATCCGCCCTCCGTGCACCCCCAGGCTCGACGCCCGCGGCCGGGCGGGGTCCATCGTGCGGACCGTGGCGTTGACGAGCAGGAGATCGAGCTGCATGGAGGTCCTTTCCGCGGGGCTGGTCCCATCGTGGCACCCCGGGCCCGGTCCCGCACGGCACCGCTGCCGCCCCGGCGCCGCCCCGGTGCGGCCCCCCGTCCGGGACCCGCGGGAGGAGGATCCGGTCAGCCGATGGCGGCGACGAGCTCCGTTGCCTGGCGGATGGCCCGCTTGGCGTCCAGCTCGGCCGCCACGTCCGCCCCGCCGATGAGGTGCACCGGCACGGCGTCGGCGTCGTGGCCGGCGGCGAGCAGCGCGTCGTGCAGCTGCCGCAGGGGTTCCTGGCCGGTGCACAGCACCACGGTGTCCACGGCGAGCACCTGCTCGACGGCCCCGGCGCCGTCCGGGCCGGGAACGGTGAGGTGCAGCCCGTCGTCGTCGATCCGCCGGTAGCCCACGCCGCTGAGGGCGCGCACGCCCCCGGCCTTGAGCGAGGCACGGTGGATCCACCCGGTGGTGCGGCCCAGGCCGGCCCCGGGCTTGCCGGGGGAGCGCTGCAGCAGCGTCACCTCGCGGGCCGGGCGCGGCGGCGCGGGCGGGACCAGGCCCCCGCGGGCGGTGAGCGTGGTGTCCACGCCCCACGCCCGGTAGAAGTCGGTCCCGGTGCCGGGGGAGTGCAGCAGGTACTCGGCGACGTCGAAGCCGATCCCCCCGGCGCCCAGGACGGCGACCCGCCGCCCGACGGGGGCGCCGTGCTGCAGGACGTCCCGGTAGCCCACGACCGAGGGGTGGTCCACGCCCTCGATCGCGGGCACGCGCGGCACCACGCCGGTGGCGAGCACCACGCGGTCGAAGCCGCCCAGGTGCGCGGGCGTGGCGGGGGTCCCCAGCCGCACGTCCACCCCGAGCTCCGCCAGCCGCACGCCGTAGTAGCGCAGGGTCTCGGCGTACTCCTCCTTGCCGGGGACGCGCAGGGCCATGCAGAACTGCCCGCCGATGTGCTCCTCGGCCTCGAACAGCGTCACGGCGTGGCCGGCCTCCGCGGCGCCGACCGCGAAGGCGAGCCCGGCGGGGCCCGCCCCGACCACCCCGATCCGCTCCCGCCCGCGGATTGACCAGGCAGGAGGCGGTGCGCCCGGCGAAGGTGTGGTCCAGGCAGGCCTGGTTGCAGGCGATGCAGGTGTTGATGGCGTCGGCGCGGCCCCGCGCGGCCTTGGCCACGAAGTCCGGGTCCGCGAGCAGCGGCCGGGCGAGGGAGACCATGTCCGCGTCGCCGTCGGCCAGGATCCGCTCCGCCGTCTCCGGGGTGTTGATGCGGTTCACCGCGACCAGCGGGATCCCGACCTCGCCCTTCAGCCGGCGGGTCACCCAGGAGAAGCCGCCGCGGGGGACGACCGTGGCGATGGTGGGGATGCGGGCCTCGTGCCAGCCGATGCCCGTGTTGAGCAGCGTGGCCCCGGCGGCCTCGACCGCCCGCGCCAGCTCCACGACCTCCTCGACCGTGGAGCCGCCCGGGACCAGGTCCAGCATCGACAGCCGGTAGATCAGGAGGAACTCCGGGCCCGTGCGCTCGCGGACGCGGCGGACGATCTCGACGGGCAGGCGCATCCGGTTCGCCCAGCACCCGCCCCACTCGTCGGTGCGGTGGTTGGTCTCGGCGGCGACGAACTCGTTGATGAGGTAGCCCTCGGAGCCCATGATCTCCACGCCGTCGTAGCCGGCCTCCCGGGCCCGGGCCGCGGTGCGGGCGAAGTCCTCGATGGTCCGCTCGATCTCCTCGCCGGTGAGCTCGTGCGGGACCACCGGGCTGATGGGGGCGCGCAGCGGACTGGGGGCCACCGCGGCCGGGGCCTTGGCGTAGCGGCCGGAGTGCAGGATCTGCAGCGCGATCCGCCCGCCCTCGGCGTGCACGGCCCCGGTCACCAGGCGGTGCCGGGCCACCTCCTCGGGGGTGCGCAGGAGGGCGCCACCGGCGCGGGTGGCGCCCTCGGGGTTGGGCCCGACGCCGCCCGTGACGATGAGCCCGACGCCGCCGCGCACCCGCTCCGCGTAGAACGCCGCGAGCCGCTCGAACCCACCGGGCTGCTCCTCGAGCCCGGTGTGCATCGAGCCCATGAGCACCCGGTTCGGCAGGGTCGTGCCGCCCAGCTGCAGGGGCGACAGCAGGTGCGGATAGGGCAGGGTCATCCGATACTCCTCGTCTCAGGTACCTGGGTCACCGTAGGCGAGAAGTGATGTGCGCCACAAGTCGGTGCGGAGGGGTGTCAGAGCTCGCGCAGCCGCTCCTTCCAGAACGCCCGCCGGTGCTCGACGTCCTCGGGGGAGGCCAGCCCCGAGTGGCTCACCCCGACCGTGCACCGCCCGGCGTCCTTGGCCCTGATGTGCACCGTGACCCGGGAGCCGTCGACCAGGCGCACCCGCCAGTACCGCCACGCCTCGGTGGCGCTCGTGCCGGGCCGGCCCTCGGGGGCCGCTCCGGCGACCTCGGGGGCTCGGCCCATGAGGGTGTCCCAGCGGGCCAGCACCTCGTCCGCCGTGCCGGGCACGGTCCGGCCGGCGCTGACGGCCCAGCTCCCGTCCCCGGCCTGGCCGGGGCGCCGGGTGCCGATGTGCTGCTCGTAGGCCACCGTGATCTGCTGGGCCCACCACCCGGGGTTCGCGACGACGCCGTCGAGCTGCTCGGTCAGGTGCCGGGCGATCCGGGCATGGCTCATCCGGCGGGCGCCGTGGGCGTCGAGCCGGGCCGTCCAGGTCTCCCACGGGGTGCCCGTGGCCTCGGCGATGCCGCGCGTGCTGGTGCCCCGGGTGCTCATGGGCTCCAGGGTAGCGGCGGCCGGGCGCGGAGCGCGGCCGGTGCGGCTCAGTCCCCGGCCGTGGGACCGGGCCCGTCCGCGCCGGCGCCGAAGTCCGGGTCGGCGGGGTCCTCGGCGTCGCCCGCGCTCGGGACGCGCTGGCCGGCGTTGGTCTGGCCCAGCGGATCCTGGGCGGTCTCGAGGTCGCGCGCCGGGGTGTCGGGCACGCCGACGTCGTCGGCCAGGTGCGGGTCGTCGGGGAGCTGGTTGCCGGGAGTCGTCATGGCCCCATCCCATCAGCGGCTCCGGGGCCCTGGCAAGGGGTGCGCAGCGGGAAGGCCGGCGGCGGATATCGCGCTCAGCGAATGGACAGGGTGCTGACAGTCCACGGGGGCCGTGGGATAGTGGGTCGGGAGGGCCCGCTCCGGCGGGCCGCCCACCGTTGTCGATCGAGGCCGCCGCCCGGCGGCGGCCGGAACCAGGAGACGATCCCATGGCCACCACGAACCAGAGCGCCGCCCCCTACACCGTGCCCGGCCTGTCCACGGAGAACGGTCACGAGGTCGCCCAGACCCTGCAGCAGCGCCTACACGCGCTCAACGACCTCCAGCTGACCCTCAAGCACGCCCACTGGAACGTGGTCGGGCCCAACTTCATCTCCGTGCACGAGATGCTGGACCCGCAGATCGAGCTCGTGCGCGGCTTCGTCGACGAGCTGGCCGAGCGGATGGCCACCATGGGCGTGGGCCCCAGCGGCCTGCCCGGGGATCTCGTGCAGGCCCGCACGTGGGACGACTACTCGGTCCACCGCGCCACCGCCGTGGAGCACCTCGCGGCCCTGGACCTCGTCTACAACGGGATCATCGAGGACCACCGGGACGCCATCCAGAAGGTGGGGGAGCTCGATCCCATCACCGAGGACATGCTCATCGGCCAGGTCAAGGAGCTCGAGCTCTTCCAGTGGTTCATGCGCGCCCACCTGGAGAACAGCGGCGGTGTCCTGCAGCACGGCGGCGCCCGCACGGAGCAGGACGCGGCGGAGTCCGCCGCGCAGTAGTCCGCGCCGTCGTCCTCTCTGTCGTTCGCCCAGCGGAACCTGCCGCCACCGTGGCAGCCACCGGTCGCCCCGGCCCCGCCGACCCCCGCGGTCCGCGGGGCCGGGGCGCGTTCACGGTCATGACCTTCAACGTCCGCCGCCCCCTGCCGCGGTACCGCCGCGGCGCCCCGGACGCGTGGTTCACCCGTGCGCCGGCGGTGCAGGCGGTGCTGCGCGCCCACCGGCCGCAGCTGGCCGCCCTCCAGGAGGTCCACCCGGAGCAGCTGCACCCGCTGCGCGAGGCGCTGGGCCCGGGGCACGTGCTCCTGGGCACGGGCCGGGACGCCGGCGGGCGCGGCGAGCGCTGCCTGCTGGCCGTGGACACCACCCGCTTCACGGTGGACCGGTGGCGGCAGCGGTGGCTGTCCCGCACCCCGGAGGTCCCCGGCTCCCGGGGGGCCGGGGACGTCTTTCCGCGCACCGCGGTCCTCGCGGACCTCACGGACCGGCGCACCGGGGTGGCCTGGCGGGCGGTCGCCACCCACCTGGACCCGTGGCCGGAGCGCGCCCGGCTGCGGCAGCTGGCCGCCCTGCAGGGCCTGCTCCTCGGGTGGGAGGGGCCGCTGCTGCTGCTCGGGGACTGGAACGCGGCCGCCGGGCGGTCCCGGACGTGGGACGCCGCCGTGGCCGGCGGGCTGCGCGACACCCTCCCCCCGGACGCCCCCGGCACCTTCCACCGCTACCGCCGGCCGGGGGCGCGGACGCCGCGGCTGGACTGGATCCTGCACGGCGGCCCCGTCCGCGTCCTGGGCTCCCAGGTCCTGGCCGAGCGCCCGGGCGGGGTGTGGGCCTCGGACCACTTCCCGGTGCTGGCCGAGCTGGAGCACGACGGCGGGACCGCCCGCTGAGCCCGGGGCCCGTCAGTAGACGATGCTGAACACCCAGGTGGCCAGGGTCGTCGTGACGAGCGTGATCAGGGCGATGCCGATGAGGTTGAGCCACAGCCCGCCGCGCAGCATCTGCCCGATGGTCACGTAGCCGGAGCCGAAGGCGATCGCGTTCGGCGGCGTGGCGACCGGCAGCATGAACGCACAGGTGGCCGCGAGGGCCACCGGAACGGCCAGCAGCATCGGGTCCAGCCCGAGGCCGAGGGCCACTCCGCCGGAGACCGGCAGGAACGTGGCGGCCGTGGCCGTGTTGCTGGTGAGCTCGGTCAGGAACAGGATGCCGGCGGCGAGGATCGCCACGAGGAGGACCACCGGCACCGTGCCCAGGGCGGTGGCGCCCTCCCCGATCCAGTCGGTCAGCCCGGAGGAGGAGAACTGGGAGGACAGGGCCAGCCCTCCTCCGAAGAGCAGGAGCACGCCCCAGGGCAGCTTGACGGCGGTCTCCCAGTCCAGCAGCCGGACCCCGCGCCGGGCGCCGGCGGGAAGCAGGAACAGCAGAAGCCCCACGACCATGGCGATGCCGGCGTCGCTGATCGGCGGGTCCTCGAAGAGGACGGGCACGAGGACCCAGCTGAGCGCGGCCAGCACGAACACGGCGAGCACCAGCTTCTCGCCGGTGGACATGGGACCGAGCTTGCGCAGCTCGCCGTCGATCAGCTTCCGGCCGCCGGGGATCTCGTCGATCTCGGGCCTGAACAGCACCTTGGTGAGCAGGAACCAGGCGATGCCGAGCATGACGACGGACAGCGGGACGCCCACGAGCATCCACTGGCCGAAGCCCACGGTGATGCCGTGGGCCTCCTGCAGATAGCCGACCATCAGCGTGTTGGGCGGAGTGCCGATGATCGTGCTCAGCGAGCCGATCGAAGCGGCGTAGGCGATGCCCAGCATCAGCGCGGTCCCGAAGTCCGACGCGATGACGGCTTCCTTCGCCTCGGCGCTCTGCGGGTCCGCGCCCTCCAGCTCGGCGTCGTGCAGGGCGCCCTCCTCCGCGCTGTCGGAGCCCGGCCCGGAGGCCCCCAGCAGGTTCGGCAGCAGCAGCAGCACGGACACGCCGATGGGCAGCATCATGACCGCGGTGGCGGTGTTGGAGACCCACATGCTGAGGAAGGCCGTGGCGACCATGAAGCCGGCCACCATCCGGGTCGGCTTGGTCCCCATCACCCGGACCGTGCGCAGGGCGATCCGGCGGTGCAGGTTCCAGCGCTGCATCGCCAGGGCGAGCAGGAACCCGCCCATGAACAGGAAGATGATGTTGCTGCCGTAGGAGGCCCCGACGTCGTCGACCGCGACGTCCTCCCCGAGCACGGGGAAGATGATCAGCGGCAGCAGCGCGGTGGCCGGGATCGGGATGGCCTCGGTCATCCACCACACGCCCATCAGGACGGCCGTGGCGGCGGTGAGCTTGGCGGGGTGGGCCAGGTCCGCGGGCAGCACGGCGTAGACCGACAGGGAGAGGGCCAGGCCGGCGACCAGGCCCGTCCACCGGACCCGGTGCGTCTTCCGGCGCTCCGCGGGGGCCTGCTCCCCGGGGGACAGCAGGTCGGCGCCCCCGCCGCCCCGCGAGGTGCCGTGATGGTCCTTCAGGTGCGCTCCGGGAATGGGGGGTCGGTCGCTCATCTGTGCTCCAAAGTGGTCGGGTCGGTCGTGTTCCGGATCAGGGATCGGGGGCGCCGGCGTCCCACGGGGCGGTGCGCGTCGCACCCGAGCCCGCGGAGGTCGTCGTGGACGGCACCCCCGCCGGGACGCCCGTGCGCGACGACGCCTGGACCTCCGGCAGCCGGATGCAGGCGGCGACGTGCTCGCGGGCGGTGGGCCCGCGGTTCCCGTGCCGCAGCTGCGGCGAGGCGCCCCGGGGCGGCGGGGGCGGCACCGGGACGGGCACGGTGCGGGCGCACTCGTCGGCGGCCCACGGGCAGCGGGTGCGGAAGACGCAGCCGGAGGGCGGGTGCAGGGGGGAGGGTACCTCGCCCTCGAGCGGTGCGGTCCGCCGCCGCCGCTCCGCCACGGGGTCCGCGGCGGGGGCCGAGGCGAGCAGGGCCTTCGTGTAGGGGTGGGCGGGGGCGTCGAAGACGTCCTGCACGTCCCCGTCCTCCATCAGCCGCCCCAGGTACATCACCAGCACGTGGTCGCTCATGTGCTCCACCACGGCGAGGTCGTGGGCGATGAACAGGTAGGTGAGCCCGAGCTCGCCCTGCAGCCGGTTGAGCAGGTTCATGATCTGGGCCTGCACCGAGACGTCCAGCGAGGCGGTGACCTCGTCGAGGATGATCAGGTCCGGCTCGCCCGCCAGGGCCCGGGCGATGGACACCCGCTGGCGCTGCCCGCCGGAGAGCTCGTGGGGGTACCGGTCCAGGAACCGGCCGGACAGCCCCACGAGCTCGAACAGCTCCGCCACCCGGCGGCGGCGGCCGGCCCGGTCCCCGCCGAGGCCGTGCACCTCCAGCGGCTCCTCGACGGCGCGAAAGACGTGCTGGCGCGGGTCCAGGGAGGCGAACGGGTCCTGGAACACCATGGCGATCCGCCGGCGCAGGGCCTTGAGCTCCTTGCCCCGCACCGAGGTGATGTCCCGGCCGTCGAGCAGCACGGTCCCCGCGCTGGGCTCCACGAGATGCATCAGCGCGTTGGCCACCGTGGACTTCCCGGAGCCGGACTCGCCCACCAGGGACACAGTGCGGCCCCGGTGGATGTCGAAGTCGATCCCCGCCACCGCGTGCACCACGCCCTTGCCGCGGTCGGTGGTGACGGGGAAGCGGACCTGCAGGTCCCGCACGCTCAGCAGCGGGCGCTCGTCGTCGGTCATCGGGCTCCTCCTGTCCGGTCGGTGCGCTCCGCGCCGTAGAAGCTGCGCACCGTGTGCTCCGGGCCCACGGCGGTCTCCGGCGGGCGCTCGGTCTCGCAGCGGGGGTCCCCGCGGACCGGGCAGCGGTCCCAGAACAGGCAGCCCGGCGGCAGGCGCTTGGGGTCCGGGGGGCTGCCGGGGATCACGGCGAGCTCGCCCTTGCGGCCGGCGGTCTGCGGCCGGGAGGCCATCAGCCCCCGCGTGTAGGGGTGGTGGGGGTCGGTGAAGAGCTCCTCGAGCGGCGCGGACTCCACCACCTGCCCGCCGTAGAGCACGGCCACCCGGTCCGCGATCCCGGCGACCACCCCGAGGTCGTGGCTGATCCAGATCACGCTCATGCCGCGGGACGCCTGCAGCTGCTTGACCTGCTCGAGGATCTGGGCCTGGGTGGTGACGTCGAGGGCGGTGGTCGGCTCGTCCGCCACGAGCAGCTCGGGGTCGCAGGCCAGGGCCAGCGCGATCATCACGCGCTGCTTCATCCCGCCGGAGAGCTGGTGCGGGTAGGAGGCGAGGCGGGACTGCGGGTCGGGGATGCCCACGGCCTCGAGCAGCTCGAGGGCGCGGCGGCGGGCCTCGCGGCGGGTCAGGCCCAGGTGGAAGCGCGGGGCCTCGGTGAGCTGCTGCTCGACCGTCAGCACGGGGTTCAGGGACGTGGACGGGTCCTGGAAGACGAAGCCGACCCGCTTGCCGTGGACGCCGCGCAGCCGCCGGGGGTCCATGGCCACGATGTCCTGGCCGTCCAGCAGGGACTGCCCGCTCACCCGTGCGGGCGGGGAGTCGATCAGCCCGGTGGCGGCGAGCACCGTCATGGACTTCCCGGAGCCGGACTCGCCCACGATGCCCAGGGTGCCCCCGCGGGGGACGGAGAAGGACACGCCGTTGACGATCTCGGCCGGGCCGATGCGCACGGAGAGGTCGCGCACGTCCAGCAGCACGTCCCCTCCGGTGGGCGTCGGCCGGGCGGGCCGGCGGTGCTCGGTCGTGCTCATCAGGCGCTCCTGCGGATCTCGTCGGCGGTGCGCTGGCGCGGGTCCAGGACGTCGCGCATGCCGTCGCCCACGAGGTTGAACGCCAGCACGGTGAGGAAGATCGCCAGGCCCGGGAACACGCTCATCCACCAGGCGTCGTAGATGAAGGCCTGCGCGTCGTAGAGCATCCGGCCCCAGGACGGATCCGGGGGCTGGACGCCCAGGCCCAGGAAGGACAGCGCGGCCTCGGAGAGGATCGCGAAGGCCAGCGAGAGGGAGGTCTGGACGGTGATCGGGCCCATGATGTTCGGCAGCACGTGCCGGCGCAGGATCAGCCCGTTGGACGCCCCGACGGACACCGAGGCCTTGACGTAGAGCTCCTCGCGGACGGCGAGCGTGGAGGCGCGGGTGATCCGGGCGAAGATGGGGGTGTAGACCACCCCGATCGCGATCATCGCCGTGGTCAGCCCGGGCCCGAGCACGGCCACGATCGCCATGGCCAGCAGCAGGATGGGGAACGCGAAGAGCACGTCGGCGCTGCGCATGATCACCGTGTCCAGCCAGCCCCCGAAGAAGCCGGCCACCAGCCCCACGGCCACCCCCACCACCAGGGCGATGCCCACCGCCACGAGCCCCACGGTCAGCGAGACGCGGGCCGAGAGCACCACCCGGGAGAACACGTCCCGGCCCAGTTCGTCGGTGCCGAACAGGTGCGCGCCCGAGGGCGGGCGCAGGGCGTTGACCACGTCGATGTCGTTGGCGCCGTAGGGCGCGATCCAGCGCCCGAACAGCGCCAGCAGCACCACCAGCAGCAGGATCACCAGTCCCGCCGCCGTGACCTTGTTGGAGACCAGCATCCGCACGGTGCCGGTGCGCCCGGCCTCCTCGGGGATCTCCGCGGGTCCGGGGCCCGGAACGCGGGGCTCGGGCGGGGGCGTCCGGTCGTTGCTCATGACACACGGATCCTCGGGTCGACGACGGCGTACAGGATGTCCACCAGCAGGTTGATGAGCAGGAACATCAGGGCGATCAGCAGCACCGTGCCCTGGACCACCGGGTAGTCGCGGGCCGCGACGGCGTCGAACACCAGCCGCCCCAGCCCCGGCCACGCGAAGACCACCTCGATCACGATGAGCCCGCCCAGCATCGTCGCGGCCTGCACGCCCGCCACGGTCAGGATCGGCACGAGGGCGTTGCGCAGCACGTGCCGGCCCACGACCGTCCGGCGGGGCAGTCCCTTGGAGCGGGCGGTGCGGACGTAGTTGGAGCCGACGACGTCGAGCACCGCCGAGCGCACGTAGCGGGTCATGATCGACCCGGAGACCACCCCCACGGCCAGGCCCGGCAGGATCACCCGTTGGAGCCAGCCCCACGGGTCCTCGGTGAAGGGCACGTAGCCGGAGGGCGGCAGCAGCCCGAGCATCGTGGAGAACACGATGATCAGCAGCAGCCCCAGCCAGAAGTCGGGGACCGAGACGCCGAACTGGCTCACGGCGCGGATCCCGCCGTCCGCCGCGGAGCCCCGGCGCAGGGCGGCCCAGGTGCCGAGCGGGAAGGCGATGAGCAGCGCGATCGCGATCCCGGCCAGGGCCAGGGACACCGTGGCCGGCAGCCGGTCCAGGAGGATGAGCGTCACCGGCTCCCCGCTGCGGAAGCTCACGCCCAGGTTCCCCGTCAGGGCGTTGCCGATGTAGGCGAAGAACTGCACCAGCAGCGGCCGGTCCAGCCCGGAGGCCTCGCGCAGCGCGTCGTAGGACTCCTGCGTGAACCGGGTGCCCAGGGCCACCCGCACCGGGTCGCCGGGGACGAGCTGCAGGAGGGCGAAGACCACCACCAGCACCCCGAGGAGCACCACCGCGGTGTGCAGCAGGCGCTTGGCGAGAAATCTCAGGAGCGGGCTGGTCATTCCGTGTCCTCCTCGAGCCGGACGTCCTTGAACCGGATCGCCCGGTCCGGGCGGGCCTCGTAGCCCTGCAGCTCGGGGGCCCAGGCCTGGACCACGTCGGGGTTGTAGAGGTAGACGTAGCTGGCGTCGTCCACGATCTGCTCCGCCGCCCGGTCGTAGAGCTCCTTGCGGGCGTCCGGGTCGGTCTCGGTGCGCCCCGCCTCCAGCAGCCGGTCGACCTCGGGGTTGCTGTAGCCCTGGGCGTTGTTGGAGCCCTCCGAGTGGTGCTGGTTGTAGTAGTAGTCGTTCACGTCCACGTTGCCGAGCCAGCCCAGCAGCAGCATGTCGAAGTTGCCCTGCGCCTGCTCGTCGAGCCAGGTGGCGAAGTCCAGGGTCCGGATGTTCGTGGACACCCCGATGTCGGAGAGGTTCGCCGCGATCACCTGGGCGGCCGTGACCGTCTCCGGGTACTCGTTGGTGACCATGAGGTCGATGGTCTCCCCGGCGAGCCCGGAGCTCTCGGCGAGCTGCCGGGCCCGCTCCGGGTCCTGCTCGAAGGGCGCGTACTCGTGGTACCAGACCGAGGTCTCCGGGACCGCGGTCTGGTTGATCGTGGCGTTGCCGTACCAGGTGACCTGGGCGATGGCCTCCCGGTCGATGGCCCGGGCCACGGCCAGGCGCGCCTCGGGGGAGTCGAAGGGCGGGCGGGCCTGGTTCATGGTGACGTACCAGTAGTCCGTCGAGGGGACCCCGGCGACCTCGACGTCGGGGTTCTGCCGCAGAGAGTTCACCCGCTGCGGCGGGATGGAGTCGGTCCAGTGCACCTCGCCGGCGGTGAGGTCGGCGAGCGCGGTGCTGCCCTCCGAGATGAACCGGTAGACGACCCCGGGCACGTGGGGTCCCTCGCCCCAGTAGTCGTCGTTGGCCCGCAGGGTCACGGCCGTGCCGGCGGTGTTGCCCGCCACCTCGAACGGGCCGGTGCCCACCGGGTCGAGCTGGACGTCCCCGCTCTCCACGTTCTGCTGCTCGACGATGGCCATGCCCTTGTACCCGCCGATCGCGGCGAGCAGGGCGGGCGTCGGCTGGGACACGTCGATGCGCACGGTGTGCTCGTCCACCGCCACGACGTCCTCGACGGCGGACAGCCGGTAGGCGTTGGCCAGCTGCTCGTCGATGATCCGGTCGTAGGAGTAGACGACGTCCTCGGCGGTGAACGGGGAGCCGTCGTGGAAGACGACGTCCTCGCGCAGGCGGAACGTCCAGGACAGCTGGTCCTCGCTGACCTCCCAGGACTCGGCGAGGGCCGGCTGCATCTCGAGGTTCTCGTCCGGCTCCACCAGGGTGTCGTAGACGTTCTCCAGGATCTGGAAGGAGAAGTAGGCGCTGGTGTTGTGGGGGTCCAGCTGGTCGGGCTCCCCGGCGATGGCGACCCGGAGGTAGTCGTCGGTGTCCAGCTCCCCGGCCCCCGCGAGGTCCACGCCCTCGCCCACCGAACAGGCGCTCAGGGCCAGCCCCGCGGCGGCGGCCAGCCCGACGATCCGTGCTCCGCGTGCCATGGGCCGCCTCCCGGTGGTAGGAATGAGCCGTCCGCCCCGTGGGCTCCGGCAGGCCGGGTCCGGCCGCCCTGCCGGTGCACACCTGGTCGTCGGTGTCCTCCCACCCTATGCAGGCGGGACGGCCCCCGACCACATCTGCCGCCCCGGGCGCGCCGGGAGCACCCGGCCCGGCCGGCGGGACAACGACCCCGAACGACGAAACGGCCGTCCCGACGGCCAGGAGGTGCTCGTGACCTACACCGTGATCGCCAGGAGCGCGGACTCCCGTCTCCTCGGCGCCGCCACGGCGAGCTGCTCGCTCGCCGTGGGCAACGCCGTGCCCGCCCTCGTGCCCACCGCCGGGGTGGTCGCCTCCCAGGCGTGGACCAACCGGCGGCTGCGCTACGAGATGCTGCGCACCCTGCACCACGGCGGCACGGCCGAGGAGGCGATCGCGGGCCTCTCCGACGCCGACCGGGACCTGGCGCTGCGCCAGGTCGCGGCGCTGCCCGTGGCGGGCCCCGGGGCGCACCTGACGGGCAGCCTGTGCACGCCCTGGGCCGGCGGGGTGGCCGGCACCGACTTCGTGGTCGTCGGCAACTTCCTGGCCGGCCCGGAGGTCGTCGAGGCCATGCGCGCCTCGGTGGACGAGGCCCTCGCCGTGCCCGGGCTGAGCATCATGGACATGGCCCACGCGCTCGTGGCCTGCCTGCGCGCGGGCCAGGACGCCGGCGGGGACAGCCGCGGCCAGCAGAGCGCCGCCGTGGTCGTGGCCGACACCCTGGCGGGGTTCCAGTACCCGGTGCTGCTCGACGTCGACCTCCGGGCGGACAACTCGGCCACCCCGCTGGAGGACCTGGTGGAGATGCTGGCGCTCAAGGACCGGGCCCACGCGGCGCCCGCCGAGCTGGTGCCCAGCACCGAGGTGCCGCACCGCCCCGAGGACGAGAAGCTCTGGTCCACGGTGCTGTCCTGACCGGCGGGGCCGCCGGTGGGTGCCCCGGCCGCCGGTGGCCTACCCTCGGTCCATGACCCCTCGACCCCCCGACCGGCCGGGGCGCCGCGCTGCCGCCGCGGCGCTGCTCGCCGCACTGCTCGGCGCCGGACCGGGCCTCGCCGGCTGCGCCGCCCCCGAGGACCCGGGCGCCGGCCCGGGCGCCGCCGCGGTCGACCCGTCGGGGGACGGCGCCGGCGGGCCCTCCGCGGCGGACCCGTCCGGGGCGGCGGCGCCGGACGAGGTGGAGATCGTGGTCACCGGGGACGTCCTGCTGCACCCGGGGCTGTGGGAGCAGGCGGAGGCCGACGGCGGCGGGGAGCTCGACTTCGGCCCGCTCGTGGAGGGCCTGCGCCCGTTCACCCAGGACGCCGACCTGGCGATCTGCGACATGGAGACCCCCCTGGCCGAGGCCGGGGGGCCGTACTCCGGCTACCCGGCGTTCGAGGTGCCGCCGCAGATCGTGCCCGCCCTCGCAGGGATCGGCTACGACGCGTGCACCACCGCCACGAACCACGCCCTGGACGCCGGCGAGGAGGGGCTGGAGCGGACCCTCGACGTCCTGGACGGGGCGGGGATCGCCTCGACGGGCTCGTACCGGTCGGCGGCGGAGGCCGCCGACCCCCTGGTCCTGGACGCCGGCGGGCTGCGGGTCGGGCTGGTGGCGGGCACCTACGGCCTCAACGGCAACGTCCCGGACGCCCCGTGGCGGGTGGACCTGCTGGACGTGCCGGACATGGTCGAGAAGGCCCGCCGGGCCCGGGCGGCCGGCGCCGAGATCGTCCTGGCGGCCGTGCACGCCGGGCAGGAGTACTCCTCCGCCCCGGACCGTCAGCAGCTCGAGGTCACGCACGCGCTGGCCGACAGCGGCGCGTTCGACTTCGTCTACGGCCACCACACGCACTCGGCGCTGCCCCTCGAGCGGCACGGGGACACCTGGATCGCCCACGGCCTGGGCAACAGCCTCTCCGAGCACGCCACGCGGGTGCCGGTCAACAACGAGGGCCTGACGGTCCGGATGAGCTTCACCCGCGAGGACGGACGGTGGGTGGCCGGGAACCCGGTGTGGACCCCGCACATCCTCACCCTCGACCCGGTCCGGTGGTGCGCCCTGCCCGCCGAGCAGGTGTGCCGCTCCCCGGAGGAGGACGCCGCGTCCCTGGCCCGCACGGCGGCGACCGTGGAGTCCATGGGCGCGGCGGCCGACGGCGCCCGCCCGTGGCGGGCCCTCACCGCCGGGCCGTAGCGCTCAGTCCGGCCCGACGGAGACGAGCACCTGCACCGGGGCGTGGTCGCTGGGGTGGCCCCCGGCGAAGCGGGCGGGGTTGATCGCGCTGCGCTGCACCCGGATGCCGGGGGTGGCGAGCACCCAGTCGATGCGCTCGTCGTCGCACACGGCCTCCCCGTAGTCCGGGAACGTGCCCCACGCCGGGGTGAGCCGCCGCTCGGCCGCGGTCCAGGTGTCGTCCAGCACCCCGGAGCCCACGAGCGTGGCGTAGGGCCCGGAGCCGTCCGCGTCGGCGTTGAAGTCCCCGGTGACCAGGACGGGGGTGCGTGCCGGGAAGCTGTGCACGAGCTCCACCACGGCCTCCGCGCTGCGCTCGCGGGCGGTCTCCGAGTCGTGGTCGAAGTGGGTGTTGACGAGCACGAGCTCGGATCCGGTGCCACGGTCCAGGAACCGGCCCCAGGTCACGATGCGGGGGACGTCGTTGCCCCAGCTGGTGGAGCCGATGAGCTCCGGGGTGTCGGAGAGCCAGAACTGGTCCCACTCGAGGGCCTCCAGGCGGCGGGCGTCGTAGAAGATCGCGGAGTACTCGCCCTTGCTCCCGCCGGCGCGGCCGTAGCCGAGCATCCCGTAGCCGGCGGGCAGGGCCTGCGCCACCGCCGGCAGCTGGTGGTACAGGGCCTCCTGCACGCCGAGCAGGGTCGGCTGCTCCAGCTGCAGCAGCCGCGCCAGCCGGGGCGCGCGGTCGGGCCAGTGGTCGGGGTCCCCGGGCCGGGTGCGCTCGTGGTGGAAGCGGATGTTGTAGCTCATCACGTGCAGCGCCCGGCCCGTGGCCGGGCCGATGAGCGGCACGTCGGGGTCCAGTGCCCCGGGGGTCGTGCGGCGGTCGAGGAGGACGGGCTCTGCTGACATCACTGCTCCAGGGTGGGGGCGGTCGGGGGCGTCGTCGATCCAGAATGGGCCGGGCGGGCCGCTCACGGCCGGACCGCGGGGGAACGTGCGGTGACCGGGGAACGACATCCCGGTGTCCGGGGCGGGGGGTCCGCACCGCACGGTGCCGGGATCAGCCATCGCGCACCGCCAGGGGGAACTGCCGGATCTGCCCGGCGGTCAGCTCGTGCACCTGGCCGTCCACGCTGACCCGCACCGGCGCCGCGGTGCCGGGCGCCAGGTAGAGCCGCAGCAGGGTGCGGGTCAGCTCCACCTGGATCGGCTGGTCCCGGTAGCTGATCGAGAAGGACACCCGGGGCAGCTCCGGCGGGATGGCCGGGTGCAGCCACAGCATGTCGTCCCGGATCTCCAGGCCCGTGTAGCAGCGGGTGAGGATGTCCACGGAACCGGCCATCGCCCCCAGGTGGACGCCCTCCCGGGTCGTGTCCCCCTGGGCGTCGAGGAGGTCGCTGTCCAGGGCACGGGTCAGGAAGGACCAGGAGCTGCCGCGGTCCCGGCGGGCCTCCACCCAGGCGTGCACCACGTTGGAGAGCGTGGACCCGTGCGAGGAGCGGTCGCCGTAGAAGGCCACCGTGGCCCGCACCGCCTCGGCGGGGAAGTCGTAGCCCAGCTGCCCCAGCAGCTCGCGCAGCTCCTCGGCGGAGAAGAGGTACAGGAGCATCAGCACGTCCGCCTGCTTGGCCAGCCGGTAGTCGTTGGTGGACAGACCCTCGGCGTCGAGGATGAGGTCCAGCCGCCCGATCCGGCCGTACCGGGCCCGGTAGTCCGTCCACGAGAACTCCGGCAGCTCCCCGTAGCCCTCGAACTGCGCGATCACGCCGCCGGCCAGGAACGGCACGCGCAGCCGGGTGCGGACCCGGTCCCAGTGGGCGAGCTCGTCCTCGCGCAGGTTCAGCCGCCGCCACAGGGGCCCGCCGTAGCCCCGGCCGAGGCGCTCGACCATCTCCACGGCCCGGGTCAGCAGCCACGCCGTCATGACGTTGGTGTAGGCGTTGTTGCGCAGCCCCGAGCCGGGCGCGCCCGGGCGGCCGTCGTGGAACTCGTCGGGGCCCATCACACCGGTGATCACGTACCGGTCGTCCTCGGGGTCGTGCACGGCCAGGCTCGCGAAGAACCGGGCGATCTCCACCAGCAGCTCGGCGCCCTGCTCCACGAGGAAGCGGGTGTCCTCGGTGGCCTGGTAGTACTGCCACACGCTGTGGGCGATCGCCAGCCCCACGTGGCGCTGGAGCCGGGAGTGGTCGGGGATCCACCGGCCCGTGCGCGGGTTGAACAGCGCCCGTGGCGTCTCCTCCCCGCCGTCGCTGCCGCTCCGCCAGGGGAACATGGCGCCCTCGTGGCCGGCCGCGCGCGCCGCCGCCCGGGCCTCGGGCAGGCGCCGGTACCGGTAGGCCAGCAGCGCCCGGGTCCACTCGGGGCGGCGGAGGGTGAGCATGGGGTAGACGAACATCTCGTCCCAGAAGATGTGGCCCCGGTAGCCCTCGCCGTGCAGGCCGCGGGGCGGGACGCCGGCGTCCAGGTCCGGGTGCGCGGCCGCCACCGACTGCAGGACGTGGAAGGTGTTGAGGTTCACGGCCAGGCCCTGGCGGCCGCCGGCGTCGGTGGCCACCGCGAAGGCCGACCAGAGGGCCTGCCAGGCGGCCACGTGGGCGCCCA
This sequence comes from Kocuria turfanensis, assembly GCF_001580365.1. NCBI lineage: Bacteria > Bacillati > Actinomycetota > Actinomycetes > Micrococcales > Micrococcaceae > Kocuria > Kocuria turfanensis. The sequence continues at coordinate 2,980,661 of NZ_CP014480.1, forward strand.
GCAGCTCGTCGAAGCCGCCGGCCCGTTCCAGCAGGGTGGCGGCCGCGAGCGCGGGGGTGGAGACGGCCCGGTCCCGGGAGGTCACGAGCGCGGCGATCTTCTCGACCCGCACGCGCGTGCCCGGGGCCATCTGCAGCGTCAGCTCGTGGCCGATCACGCCGGGGGCCGGGCGGCAGGGTCTGCGGGCGTGCATCCGGTCCTCGGCCCCGCTGCGCAGCACCCGGGTGCGGGCGGCCACGGCGATGCGGATCCTGGACTGGACGGTGGCGGTGTCGACCAGGACCGTGCCGCGGCCCAGGTCCCGCAGCTCCGGCTCCTCCAGGTGGTGCCCGGTCAGCGGGGAGTCCGCGGCGACGTTGTGGTTGTCGACGTCGCCGTCCACCAGGCTGCGCACGGTCAGTGTCCCGCTCCAGTCCTCGGCCTCGAACACGCTCTCCTGCCCGGCGAGGTGGCGCTGCTCCTGGGAGACGAACCGGCGGGTGGTCACGCGGGTGGTCCGCCCGGCCTCGTCGCGGAAGCGCAGGGTGCGGGTCAGCACCCCGATGCGCAGGTCCAGGTCCTGGTGGTGCTCCAGCACGTTCGCGGGCGTGGGGGCGAACCAGTACCCGTCCTGGACGCGGTACTGCAGCAGCAGCCAGTTGGGTGCGTTGACGAGGTCCTCGTGCTCCACCGTGCGGCCCTCGACCGCCTGGCGCAGCCGGTCGTAGACGCCCGCGAGGTAGGTGCCGGGGTAGTGGGTGCCGTCGGCGCGGAACTCGCACGCCGCCCCGCGCACGGCCTGGTACCCGTTGCCGAGGGTGCACAGCGCCTCCCGCAGGTCCTCCTGCGGGGGGTCCAGGCACGAGTAGGTGAGGTTCCAGGGGCTCTCCCCGCCCGACCCGCCGCCCCAGCCGGGGTCGTCGGGCCCGGCGCGCACCGGGATGTCCAGGTCCTCCAGGCTGTCCACCACGAGGTGGGCGCCCGCGGCGAGCAGCGGACCCCGCCGGGCCGCGCCGTCCACGCCGACCACGAGCCCGAAGCCGTGGCGCACCGCGGTGCGGACCAGGCGGTTGCTGTCGCTGACCACCACGGTGTGCTCCGGCTCGACGGCCAGCCGGCGGGCGGCGAGCAGCAGGGACGCCGCCGGCGGGTGCCGGTCGGGGCCGCCCGCCCCCGCGGTCCGGTCCGCGGGGGGATCGGCGGAGACCACGATGTCCGCCGGCGGGTCGGCCGGCAGCTCCGGGTGGGCGGTGACCAGGGCGGTGAGCACCCCCTCGGCGCGCAGCCGGGCGAGGAGCGCGGTCGCGTCGGCCCGGTGACGGGGGTGCAGGGCGCCGGCGCCCGCGCGTATCGGGACCGGCCCGGGGTCCTCGCCCGGGCGGGCGCCGTCCTCGGGGCCCGGTGCCGCCCCCGCGGGAGCGAGGGCGAGCACGACCGCCCCGTAGGTGCTCCTGCCGTGGCCGGCGGGCTGCTCCTGGACGCCGCTCATGCCGTCATTGTGCCACCTGCCCCCGTCACGCGACCGGGGCCGTGCGCCTGACGGGCCTTCAGTTGATGGTGCTGAGGCGGATGGTCTCCGGCAGGGCCAGGATCTGCTCGATCACCTCGCGGGTCACGCCGTTGGCGGCGTCCGTGACCAGGTAGCCGGTGTCCCCGCGGGTGGACAGCTGCTGGCGGTCGATGTTGATCCCGTGGCTGCCCAGGACGCTGTTGACGGTCGCGAGCACGCCCGGCACGTTGCGGTGCAGGTGGAGCATGCGGGTGCCGTTGACGGCGCTGTTGAGCTGGACCTGCGGCATGTTCACCGACAGGGTCGTGGAGCCGGAGGTCACGAAGGCCGAGAGCTTGCCCGCCACGAACCGGCCGATGTCCACCTGCGCCTCCTGCGTGGAGCCGCCGATGTGCGGGGTGAGGATCACGTTGGGCAGGCCCTGCAGCACCGAGCTGAACGGGTCGCCGGCGGACTTGGGCTCGTTCGGGAAGACGTCCACGGAGGCCCCGGCGATGTGCCCGCTGACGAGGGCGTCCCGCAGGGCGTTGTAGTCCACCACCATGCCGCGGCACAGGTTGAGGAACAGGGAGCGGGGGCGCATCCGCTCGAACTGCTCGCGGCCGAACAGGCTGTCGTTGCCGGCCCGCCCGTCCACGTGCAGCGACACGGTCTCGACCCGCTCCAGCAGCTCCTCGAGGGTGTCGCAGCGCTGGGCGTTGCCCAGCGGCAGGCGGTCCACGATGTCGTAGTAGTACACGCGCATGCCGAGCGTCTCGGCGAGCACGGAGAGCTGGGAGCCGATGTTGCCGTAGCCCACGATGCCCAGGGTGCGGCCGCGGACCTCGTGGGCGCCCGTGGCGGACTTGTCCCACACGCCCTCGTGCATGGCCTGGTTCTTGTCGGTCAGGTGCCGGGCCATCGAGATGATCTCGGCGATCGCGAGCTCCACCACCGACCGGGTGTTGGAGTACGGGGCGTTGAAGCACGTCACGGCGTGCTCGGTGGCGGCCGTGAGGTCGATCTGGTTGGTGCCGATGCAGAACGCGCCCACCGAGAGCAGCTCCGGGTGGGCGTCGAACACCTCCCGGGTCACCTGGGTCTTCGACCGGATGCCGAGCAGCTCGACGCCGTCGAGGGCGTCGATGAGCTCTTCGGTGTCGAGGGCGCCCTTGCGGGTCTCGACCTCGATGCCCTTCTCGTTGAGGATGCGCTCGGCCTCGGGGTGGACGTTCTCCAGCAGAAGTGCTTTCACAATGGTCCAGTCTATGACTCCGGCGCGGAGGACGACGACGTGGGCCGTCACCTCCGCGCCGGGTGTGCTGCAGGTCACGGCACGGCGACGGGCTCCCTGGCCTCCTCGGCACCCGTGCGCGCCGGGGCGGGCTCCTGCGGAGCCGTCCCGGGGTCGCGCTCCAGGGACTGGCCCTCGACGTCGACGTCGGGCAGCACCCGGTCCAGCCAGCGGGGGAGCCACCACGCCCGGTCCCCGAGCAGGTGCATGGCCGCGGGGATCAGCATCATCCGCACCACGAAGGCGTCGACGAGCACCCCGAAGGCCAGGCCGAAGCCGAGGGGCCGCACCATGGCCATGTGGGAGAAGACGAAGCCGGCGAACACCGAGATCATGATGATCGCCGCGGCCGTGACCACGGCCCGGCCCGCGTCGAGGCCCTCCCGCACGGCGGCGCGGGCGGAGCGGCCGTGGACGTAGGCCTCCCGCATCCCGGAGACGAGGAACAGCTGGTAGTCCATGGCCAGCCCGAACAGCACGCCCACGAGCAGCGTGGGCAGGAAGCTGAGCACCGGGCCCGGGTCGTGGACGCCGAACACGGCGCCCAGCCAGCCCCACTGGTAGATGGCCACCACGGCGCCGAAGGCCGCGAAGAGCGAGAGCATGAACCCGGCGGTGGCGATCACCGGCACGAGGACCGAGCGGAACACCAGCACCATGAGCAGCAGGGACAGTCCCAGCACCACGGTCAGGTACAGCGGCAGCGCGGCGGCGAGCTTCTGCGAGACGTCGATGTTGCCGCCGGTCAGGCCGGTGACGCCGATGCCGACGCCGTGCTCCTCCTCCAGGGCGGGGGAGAAGGCGCGGAGGTCGTCGACGAGCTCCTCGGTGGACGCGGCGGCCGGGCCCTCGGCGGGGGTGACCTGGAAGACCGCGGTGCGCCGGTCCTCGGAGAGCCCGGCCGGGACGACCGAGACGACGTTCTCCCGCTCCATGAGCTCCTCGCCGACGGCCACCTGCAGGTCCGCGGCCTCGGTCGCGTCGGTGCCCTCGGGCAGGTCCGCGACCACCAGCACCGGCCCGTTGGCGCCGGCGCCGAACTTCTCGTCGATGATCCGGTAGGCCCGGTACTGGGTGGAGTCGGCCGGCTCCGAGGAGGCGTCCGGCAGGCCCAGCCGCATCGAGGCCGCCGGGAGGGCGATCAGCACGAGGGCCGTGACCCCGGCCAGCAGGGTCGGCACCGGGCGGCGGGTGGCCAGGCCCTCGCGCCGCTCGCCGCGGTGCGCCGGGGTGCGGGCGGCCTGCTCCCGGGCCCGGGCCGAGAGCAGCCGGTGCCCGGCCAGCGACAGCAGCGCGGGGGTGAGGGTGACGGCGATCAGCACGGCCACGGCCACGCACACCGCCGCCGCGGTGCCCATCATCCCCAGGAACCCGATGCCCGTGACGTTCAGGGCGGCCAGGGCGATGATCACGGTGAGCCCGGCGAAGACCACCGCGTTGCCCGAGGTGCCGGTGGCCAGGCCGATCGACTCGTGCAGCCCCACGCCCCGCAGCAGCTGCTGGCGGTGCCGGTTGAGGATGAACAGCGAGTAGTCGATGCCCACGGCCAGCCCGAGCATGAGCCCGAGCATGGGGGTCACCGAGGTCATCTGCACGACCCCGGAGAAGGAGAGGGTCGCCAGGGCGCCGATGCCCACGCCGGTGAGGGCCGTGAGGATGGGCAGGCCGGCCGCGACCAGGGTGCCGAGCATCACCAGCAGCACCACGGCCGCGATCAGGACGCCGATCACCTCGGCGGGACCGAACAGCTGGGAGATGTCCTGGGCGATCTCGCTCGAGTACTCGACCTGGACGCCGTCGATCGCCACCCCGTCCACGGCCGCCTGCAGCGCCTCCTTGTCCTCGGCGGTCACCGCCTGCTGCTGGGCGGTGAAGGTCACCACGGCCATCGCCGCGGTCCCGTCCTCCGAGACGGTGCGGGTGTCCTCGGCCAGGGCCAGCAGCCGCTCGCCGCGGGCCAGCTCCGGGGCGCTGGCCTCGAGCTCCTCGGCGCCGGCCTCGAGCTCGGCCCGGTTGCGCTCCAGGTCCGCGCGCCCGTCGTCGAGGTCCTCCTGGCGCTCCTCGAGCTCGTCGCGCACCGGGCCCGGGGCGTCGGCCCGCTCGGCCTGCTCGCGGGCGGCGTCGAGCTTCTCCTGGTTCTCCTCCAGGGTGGCCTCGGCGTCGTCGAGCCGGGCGCGTCCCTCCTCGAGCCGGTCCCGCCCGTCGGCCAGCTGCTCGCGGCCGTCGGCGAGCTGCTGCTGCTGGTCCTCGCGCTCCGCCTGGGCGGTGAAGGGGTCGAGCACGCCGTCGACCCCGGCGGAGTCGCCGGCGGCCGTCAGGGCCGTGCCGATCTGCTCCCGCTGCCCGGCGGTGAACGGCTCACCGGTCTCCGTGCGGAACACGATGCGCCCGGTGCCGTGCCCGGCGCCGGGCAGCTCGTCCTGGAGGCGGTCGGACAGCCGCTGGGTCTCGGTGCCCGGGATCGTGATCGCGGTGGTCAGCTGGCCGCCGGCCACGGCGAAGGTGCTGCCGGCGATGACGAGCACGGCCGCCCAGGCCGCGATCACGGTCCAGGCGCGGCGGGCGGCGAGGCGCCCGAGTCGGTACAGGAATTGGGCCATGGCTCTTCTCTGTCGGTCGTCCCGGGACGGGCCCGGGGAGGGGTGGAACGGGCGGGGAACGCGTGCGGGGCGGACGCTGCGGCGGGTCAGCCGGCGAAGCCGTGCCGCAGGTGCTCCACCGCGGTGCGCAGGAGGCGCTGCCAGACGAGCCGGCTGCCGGGCGTGTCGGCCGCGCCGGTCTCCGCCGCCCACTGCGTGAAGGCCACCTCCATGGCGTTGATCAGGGAGCTGGCCAGGAGCGCCACGGTGAAGGGGTCGGAGCGCGGGTTGCGCCGGGCCACCTCGTCCGTCAGCCGGGCCGTGACGTTCTGCAGGACCTCGTGACCCCACATGACGGTGGCCGGGTGGTTCTCGCCGGTGCCCACAAGCCGGGCGATGCGGGAGAGGGGCCGGACCAGGTCGGTGCGCTCGATGACGTCCGCCAGCTGCTCGAAGACCGCGCCCGTGCTCGGGGCGGCGGGCGGCGGGGTGGCGTCGGCGAGCTCGACGAAGTCGTCGACGATCACGCCCAGCAGCTCGCTGCACCGGGCGTAGACGGCGTCGTCGACCGAGGCGAAGTGGTTGAAGATCGTCCGCCGCGAGACACCGGCGCGCTCGGCGAGGTCCTCGACGGTGAAGCGGCCGAGGCCGTGCTCCTCGGCGAGGGCGGCGGCGGCGTCCAGGATGGCGCGGCGGTTGGCGGACTTGACCTGGCGCCGGCGGTCGTCGGAGTGCAGCACGTCCTTACACTAAGTGCAACATTGCACGGTGTGCAAACTCCGGGGTGCCCTGCGTCCTCCGGGCGGTCGGTGCGCGGGCCCGGTGCCCGGACGCGGGCGGAGCCCGTGGACGATCCGCTCGCAGGCACGGCGCTACCGGGCAGTACTTCTGCTGTTGCGCCCGGGACGGTGACGGGTGTGTGCGATCGTGATTAGCATCACCAGCACCCCGTGCCGGCGCCCACCACCCCAGGGACGCGCCGGCCGCACCGCTCACCCCCGGAGGACCAGCACGTGATCCCTCAGCACCACGACCTCGCGACCCCCCGCCCCTCGGACCGCCCGCGCCGCCGGACCGCGGCGGCGCTCGCGCTCGCCGTCGCCCTGCCCCTCGGCGCGGCGGCACCCGCCGCCGCGGACGCGAACTTCCCCTCCACGGAGGGGAGGACCAACATCTCGAGCATCCTGACCGCCGACGACGTGGCGCAGGAGCTGCAGAAGCTCGAGCGGACCAGCCGCTACGGCGTGGACGCCTTCACCCTCGCGGAGGCCGGGATGGAGGTGAACACCTCCGAGCAGGGACGGGACCTGTGGGTCGCGACCGTGGGCTCCGGCGAGGAGCACGTGTGGCTCCAGGGCCGCATCCACGGCAACGAGCCCTACGGCACCGACTCCCTGCTGACCCTGCTCAAGGACCTGGGCACCAACGGCTCGGCCGAGTACGAGCTGCTGCGCGAGAAGTTCACCTTCCACGTCATCCCCATGTACAACCCGGACGGCGCCGAGGCGAACATCCGGCACACCGTCCTGTGGGACCAGGTCTCCGGCGCGCCGGAGGGCGGGACGCCGCAGCGCATCGACCTCAACCGCGACTGGACGGCCGAGGGCTTCGCGGCCGACGAGTCCCGCGCCTTCTACGAGTACTGGACGACCGTCGACCCGGCCTGGGGCGTGGACATCCACCACCAGGGCCTCAAGACGGAGTACGGGACCGGCGACGACGTCACCCTGTCCCTGGGCATCTCCCTCGCCCCCGGCGGCCCGACCCTGCCGGGGCTCGAGGGCGGGGCCTACGACCGGCTCACCCGGCAGATGAACGTGCACGTCTACGACGAGCTCTCGAAGTACGGCTTCATCAACATCGACCGCTACCAGGTGGGCGGCAGCTACGAGATCGACATCAAGGGCGGTGTCGTCTCGGCGATGATGCTCGGCCTGGACCACGGCGGGCTCAACCCCGAGGGGCACTCCCACCCGGTGGTGTTCTTCGAGACCTCGGGCAACTCCTCGGACGGCAGCCTCGGCCAGAAGGCCCGCGGCAAGAGCGTGCAGCAGAACGTGCTCGCCCTCAAGGAGCTGCTGCTCGGCCTGGCCACCGGCGAGGTCCAGCAGGAGGACCCGGAGCGCTGGGACGAGATCCCGCACGCCCCGGTCACCGGCTACCAGACCGACTACGCCGGGATCATCCCGGTGGGCTGAGCCGGGCCGGCCGGGCCCGCGCCGTCGGGCGCGGGCGGGCGCGGGCGGGAAGGAGCGGGACGCCCCTCGGGTGTCCCGCTCCTTCTTCTGCGCTGTCCCGTGACGGGTCTGGTGGAGGCTCCCGTTCCACGGGAGGATGAGAGCCACGGGGCACCGGTGGCGACCGAGGGGCGGACCCGCCCGGGCCCGCCCTGCGTCCGCACCGCCCCGCGCGGTCCTGCATCCCCTGCGAAGGAGAAGGCAATGTCCACGACGCCGGCGGGCCGGGTCCTGGTCGTCGACGACGAGGCGGATCTGGCGCACCTGATCCAGGGCTACCTGGTCAAGGCCGGGTTCGAGGTCACGGTCCGTCACATCGGCACCGAGGCCGTGGAGGCCGTGCGCGAGCAGGGCCCACAGGTCGTGGTGCTGGACCTCGGGCTGCCGGGGATGGACGGGGTCGAGGTGTGCCGGCAGGTGCGCACCTTCTCGAACTGCTACATCCTCATGCTCACCGCCCGCGACGACGAGGTGGACAAGCTCGTGGGCCTGTCGGTGGGAGCTGACGACTACATGACCAAACCGTTCAGTCCCCGCGAGCTGGTGGCTCGCGTGCAGGTCATGATGCGCCGGGTCCACCAGGCCGGCTCCGACCCCGTCCTCGGGCACGGCGCCGGGGCGGCGGAGGCCGCGCCGGGCTCGCACAGGATCGGAAGCCTGGTCGTGGACCACATGGCGCGCGAGGTGCACCTGGACGAGCAGCCGGTGGCGCTGACCCGCATCGAGTTCGACCTGCTGGCCGCCCTGGCCGCCAACCCTCAGACGGTGCTCAGCCGCCGGCAGCTGGTCGACCTGGTCTGGGACGCCCACTGGACCGGGGACGAGCACCTGGTGGACGTGCACATCGGGCGGATCCGCAAGAAGCTGCACGACGAGGCCACCGCTCCCCGCTTCATCCACACGGTGCGCGGGATCGGCTACCGGATGGGCTCCGGACGATGACCACCGCAGCACCGGCCACGGGATCACAGCCGGGCGCGGCGGGGGCGCCGCGGCACTGGGGCACCCTGACCGCGCGGATGATGCTGGCCCAGACCGCGGTGCTGGCCGCCGGGCTGGTCACGGTGATCGCCACCGCCGCCCTGATCGGCCCGGCCATGTTCTACCGGGAGCTGCTCCTGGCCGGGCACGCCGACGAAGCCACCGGGCTGGACCACCTGCAGGACGCCTTCCGCGAGGTCGGGCTCACCGCGATGGCCACGGGCGGGATCCCCGCCCTCTACATCGCCGGGCTGCTCAGCTTCTACCTCCACCGCACCGTCGGCCGCTCCCTGCGGGCCTTCACCTCCGCGGCCCGGGAGGTCGCCGACGGCCACTACGACGTGCAGGTGCCCACGACCGGACTGGGCAAGGAGTTCGACGTCCTGGCCGTCTCCTTCAACGACATGGCCGCCCGCCTCGCGGCCATCGACACCACCCGCCGCCAGATGCTGGCCGATCTCGCCCACGAGATGCGCACTCCACTGGCCAGTCTCAAGGGCCATCTGGAGGGCGTCGAGGACGGGGTCGTGGATCTCGACGAACGCACCCAGGCGATCCTGGCCGCCCAGATCGCTCGCCTGGAGCGCCTGGCCCGGGACATCCGGGATCTCACCGTGGCCGAGGAAGGCATGACCCGCCTGCACCCGTCCCCGGTGGACCCGCAGCACCTCGTGGCCCAGGCGGTGGCCGGCATCCAGCCGGCCGCCGCCGCCAAGGACGTGGCCGTGACGACCTCCAGCACCGGATCGGGCGCCGGGCCGGTGCTCCTGGATCCGGAGCGGATCGGGCAGGTGCTCGCCAACCTGCTGGAGAACGCCCTGCGCCACACCGGGCCCGGCGGGCATGTCCAGGTGCACACCGAGCACACCGACCACGCCCTGGGCATCACCGTCGCCGACGACGGGGAGGGCATCGCGCCGGAACACCTGCCGCACGTCTTCCAGCGGTTCTACCGCGCCGCCCCGGGGCGCGAGCACGACCGTGACCGCAGCGGGTCGGGACTCGGCCTGGCCATCAGCAAGGCCCTCGTGGAGGCCCACGGCGGAACCCTGGAGGCCGCCAGCCCCGGACCCGGCCAGGGGGCCAGCTTCCGGCTGCTCCTGCCCCACCGTTCCGGCAGCTGAGCGGCGCACGCACCAGGACCGCGGAACCGGAGGGCGTGCGACGGGCCCCGACCACCGTGCGGGGCGGTCTAGGTCCGGCGGGCGGGGGATCCGCGCAGCACCGCCCGACGGGCGGCCCTCACGGCCGTGCCCACGACCTTCTCCAGCGGACCCTGCCCCACCAGGGCCTGCCACACCAGGGCGAACAGCGCGGCCGCCACCACGTGCACGAGGAACCACAGGTAGGGCTCGTCCTCGTGGAGCTCGAAGGACAGCACCACCAGGTGCGCCGAGTACAGGGTCAGCGTCATCGCCCCCATCGCCGCCAACGGCCGCAGCCACGCCTGGAGCCGGCGCGAGGCCAGCAGGAACACGCCCAGGACCGTCATGCCGACCCCGAGGCTCCAGGCGATGGACAGCGGCGTGTTCATGTGCGGGGTGGTCACCGCCAGCCACCAGGGCGTGCCCAGCCGGTCGACGTCCGGTTCGAAGATCAACGCCCTCATGACAGCCTCCTCGTCCAGTTCGGGCGAGGACCCGACCAGGCGCTGGAACCCGCCGGCCGCGTACAGCAGGACCCAGGAGGTGAACTGGGCCGCGATCGCCAGCCCCGCCCCGACCGCGGCCAGGCGCGCCTGCACCTCCGTCGCCCGCAGGTCCAGCCGCCCGATGCCCATGCCGGCCAGGATGTACGTCATGTACGCCAGCGCCGGATAGGCGCCCGAGAGCAACAGCTGCGCCAGCACCGCCGTCGGCTCGGTCAGCAGGTGCTGAAAGGTGGGATTGGACGAGGAGTAATCCGGCAGCGAGTCCTGCAGGCCCAGGATCAGCAGCGGGGCGGTCACCGCGAACACACCGGCGGCGGCGAACAGGGACCTCGGGCCCAGGGACAGGAACGGGATGGCCAGCAGGAAGAACATCCCGTAGAACACCAGGATCCCGTTGGCCGAGGCGTCCTCGGTCATCGTGTAGCCGATCAGCAGGCCCACGCAGGCGATCAGCACCGCCCGCACTGCCAGCCCGACCCGATCGGCGACCAGCTGCCGGCCCCGGTGGGGCCGGGTCCTGCCCGTGGACAGTGCCAGGCCCACCCCCGCGAGCAGCGCGAACAACGCGGCCGAGTCCCCGGCGAAGAGCAGGTAGCTCCACGTCGGGTCACCGGTGGCGTCGTTCTCCTCCGGCAGGATGTGCACGGCGATCAACCCGATCAGCGCCAGGCCGCGGGCCGCGTCCACACCGACCAGGCGCGGCGTGCCGCCCCCTCGTCCGGTGCGACCGACGGCGTGGCCGTCCCGCGGACGAACAGTGGAGTCCCGGCCGTTGCCCATCTTCATCCCTCCTGCTGGTGCCCGGACCCGGGCGGCACCAGGGCCCCGATGAGGAGGACCAGCAGGAGCCCGGAACCCGTCCGCAGGCCCTGCACCTCCCCCTGCACCTTGCCCTGTGCCTTCCCGGGGCGCTGCCCCCAGCATGGGGCGCCCGAGTGGCGGTCGGGTCGAGCGCACATGGAGATTCGGTCAAGAAACCGGCCGGCCCACCCCGGTCGGCGTCCTCCTGCTCGTGACCGAGCGGCTCCGGCCCTGCCGGCGGGCACCGCCCTGCGGCCCCGCCGCTCGCACCGGGCGCCGTCGACGCCCCGGGGAGGGTCCCTGGGGCGCTGGGCGCCCGCGCCGGACGGAACCCCCGGGACCGGCGGCAGACGGGGCCGAGCATGCAGGAGCACCCCGTCCACGGACCGGATGGGGTGCTCCTGCATGCTCAGATCTGCCCCGGCAAGGGCCCGCCCGTGCGGTCGGACCGGAGAAAGCGGGCGGGTCGCCCGACCCGCTCACGCCGGCCACAGCACCCGGGACGAGGACCTGTCGGCGCGGATCGTGCCGGTGCCGTCGATCGGCCCGGCACCGGTCGGCTCACTTCTTGTGGTGGGACGCGTACTCGTCCTTGCCGTCGTCCTTCTTCTCGCCGTTGTCGTCCTTCTCGCCGTTGTCGTCGGCGTCGTGGTACCAGTGCGTGCCGTCGTGCTTCCAGTTGTGCTCGTGGTCGTACTTCTCGTCGTCGCTCTTCTCGCCGTTGTCGTCGGCGTCGTGGTACCAGTCCTTGCCGTCGTGCTTCCAGTCGTACTCGTGGACGTACTTCTCGTCCTCTTCGTCGTCCTCTTCGTCGTCCTTCTTCTCGCCGTTGTCGTCGGCGTCGTGGTACCAGTGCGTGCCGTCGTGCTTCCAGTTGTGCTCGTGGTCGTACTTCTCGTCGTCGCTCTTCTCGCCGTTGTCGTCGGCGTCGTGGTACCAGTGCTTGCCGTCGTGCTTCCAGTCGTACTCGTGGACGTACTTCTCGTCCTCGGACTCCTCGTCCTTGCCGTTGTCGTCCTTGCCGTTGTCGTCCTTGTCGTCGTACCAGTAGTGGCCGTCGTGGTGGTTCCCGTGATCGTCCTTGGACCCGTCGTGCGAGCCGTCACCAGCGAAAGCAGGCGTGGCGAGCGATCCGCCGAGGAGAGCGGTCGCAATGGCCGCGCCGGCAAGGGTTTTACGCAGATCGTCCATGATGTCCCCCAAAAAAGGGCATGACGAATACACCGTCATGCGTGCGAGAAAGGATGTTTCGAGACCTGTGAGACAGATCTTCCCTGTGAACTGGGTGGCATCACCGTAAGAAGGTCCTCGTGCGGGGTTCAAGGCTTTCACTAGGGCAAACGATCGTGAAGCGCCGTGCGTCGTGACCCGCCGTCCCGGAGCGGCGCCTGGTCCGCCGTGGCCCGCGCCGACTCGTGCCCGCGCGGCCGGCGGCCGTTCCTGACCGGTAAGTAGTCCGCGTTTGCGCTGGTCACGGCGTGTTCACACCCGGGGGCGCCCCCCGGTCACGGCCGTCGCCGCACCCGACGACGGCGCGCACGAGCCGCCGCCCGTGAGGCGCGGCCCACGCCCGGGGGAGTCCGGAGGCCGTCAGGAACATGACGGTCCGATGCACTGTGTGACATGGCGGCTGCGTCCGGGACCGACGACCGGTCCGCCGTGCCGGGTGGAGCCGGTCGACCGCCGGGTCGATCCGGAAGCGGAGCAACAGGCCGCGCTCGACCCTCCGGCCGGGGGCGATCGGCCGTTCCGGGAGGCGTCGTGCGGGGGCGACGAGCCGGGAACGCCGAAGGCCGGCTGCTCGGAAACCTCCGAACAACCGGCCTTCGACACCACATCGGGTCTCACGGACAGAACCGTTGGGTTCTGCGGGAAACCTGCGGTGCGCGAGGGGGGAGTTGAACCCCCACGCCCTCTCGGGCACACGGACCTGAACCGTGCGCGTCTGCCTATTCCGCCACTCGCGCTCGTCGACCCCCGGCGGCGGACCGCCGTGAGCAACGACGACAATCCTACCCACACTTCCCCCGGTTGGCCAATCGTGCCGTGAGCCCCGGTCGGTAGGCTGGGACCGTCCTCCAGGAGGGGGCGCCGGCGCCGAGCAGGGGAGTGCACATGCAGCCCGATCACCAGCAGACCGAGGACAAGCGCAAGGAGCTGGGTCGCAGCGACGAGCCGGTCGAGGACGAGCTCGTCGAGGAGTTCGAGAACACCGTCGCGGAGGGCGCGGACCGGCTCAACCGGACCTGGCGGGCGCTCGTGATCACGGGCCTGTTCGGCGGCATCGACGTGGGCCTGGGCATCATGGCGATGCTCGCGGTCAAGGAGGCGACGGGCTCCGACCTGCTGGCCGGCATGGCGTTCGGGATCGGACTGTTCGCGCTGCGGCTGGCGCACTCCGAGCTGTTCACCGAGGACTTCCTGATCCCCATCAACGCGGTGGTCGCCAAGCACGGCACCTGGCTGCAGCTGGTCCGCCTGTGGACCGTGACCCTGGTGGCCAACCTCGCCGGCGGATGGCTGTTCATGTGGGTGGTGGGGGCGGCCTTCCCACAGTTCGAGCAGCTTCTGCTCGAGACCTCGGTGAAGTACATGGAGGGCGGTCTCACGCTGGAGACGGCCGCGCTGGCGATCCTCGCCGGCAGCACGATCACGCTGAGCACCCGGATGAGCCAGGGCACCTCCAACGACGTCGTCACCGCGCTGATCTCCCTGATCAGCGGTCTGCTGGTCGTGGGACTGGGCATGCTCCACGGCGCCCTGAACTCCATCGTCATCTTCGGCGCCATGCACATGGGCGCGGCGATCTCCTACACGGACTGGTTCCTGTGGTTCCTGTGGGTCATTCCGCTGAACATGGTCGGCGGGCTGGCCATCATCACCCTGCCGCGACTGATCCGCACCCTCGAGCTGATCAAGAAGGAGCGCGCCAAGCAGGGCGAGAAGCTGGCGGCACAGGGCCTGGCGGGCTGACGGTTCAGGCGACCACCAGCCCGGTCGCCAGGGCGAAGGCGCCCCACAGGCCCGTGAGGGCGAAGAGCGTGATCGGGGCGAGCAGCGCGAGCTCCGCGGCCGACCCGGCGTTGCCGATCAGCGGCACGGTGAGGAACGACCGGTTCTTGTACACGGCGCGCGGCAGGGGCAGCGGCATCCGCAGCGGGTAGAGCAGGTGGATCCCGCGCGTGGTCACGAGGTCCCCCGCCAGGTGGGCCACCACGCCCGTGCCCACCGCGGCGGCGAACCACCACTCGTGGGCGGGCGGGTACAGGCCCACGACGACGCCCAGTCCGATCCCCACGACCCAGTTGAGCTTCGCCACCCGCTCCGGCACGAAGGCGAGCACCTGCACGGCGAACGCGATGAGCAGCACGGACATGACCGCCGCCAGCGGCCAGACCCGGCCCAGGTCCCCGACGGGGATGCCGATCTTCTGCGCGGCCGCCGCCAGACCGGTGAACGCCAGCACCCCCAGCACCGAGTGGGTGCCGCGGCGGTGCCCGCCCGAGAGCCGGCAGATCCCGCGGGACAGCCACGTGGACAGGGGCCGCAGGGACCGGGCCACGGTGCCGCCCGGATGGTCCAGGTCCGGCAGCAGCGCCGCGCCGGCGGTGACCAGGGCGCCGGTGAGCACCCCGGCGTCGCCGACGTCCAGCAGCCCCCACCCGATCGGCATGCTGAGGTCCTGCAGGTGCAGCTGGTAGTCGGCGGTCAGTGCCACCCATGCGGCTGCCCCGCAGGCCGCATGGCTCGGTCCCATCATGGAAGTGATGTCCTCCTCGGATTCCCGGTGCGGTTAGGTCAGGCCGACCTCACCTGCGGAAACACTAGAGGGCGGGCCGGACAGCACAGTGCCGGCCGCTGCGCGGCGAGCGCCCGGCGACACCGGGACCGCCGGGTCCGTAGGCTGACGGCCAGGACTCCGCCGACGGAAGGACAGTGCCGTGCTCCGCTTCACCCGCTCCGGTTCGGGGGCGTCCACCGTGCTGCTGCTCCCGGGGCTGCTGTGCACCCAGCAGCTCTGGGGCCGGGCCCGGCCGCTGCTCGAGGCCTTCCACGACGTCCTCACGGTGGACCTGCCGGGGGTCGGCGGCAGCCTCCCGGAGGGCCCCGCGGACCTCGCCGCGTACGCGGACCGGGTGTGCGAGGTGCTCGACGCCGAGGAGATCGAGCGCTGCGTGTGGGTGGGGCACTCACTGGGCGGCTACGTGCTGGCCGCGGCCCTGGAGCGTCACGCCGCGCGGATCAGCCACGCGGTCCTGGCCTACAGCACCACCGCGGCCGACGACGCGGGGGCACGGGCCGGCCGGGACAAGGGGATCGCCGCCGTGCGGGAGCAGGGCGTGGGGGCCTACGCGCGCCGGCAGATGCCCCGGACGTTCCGGGAGGACGCCCGCCGGGAGGACGTGGAGGCCGCGATCCGGCAGGCCCAGGACTGGCCGGAGGCCGCCGTGGTCCGTGCGCTCGAGGCCATGCGGGACCGCCCCGACCGGACACCGCTGCTCCTGGAGCACTCCGAGCTGCCGGTGCTGCTCGTCCAGGGGGACGACGACCCCGCGATCGGCGCCCTCGACCCGCAGGAGCGCCACGTCACCCGCATCGTCACGGACACCGCCCACATGGGTGTGCTCACCGACCCGCACACCTTCGCGGGCATCGTCCACGGCTGGGTGGCCGACGAGATCGAGCGCTCCGCCTGACCGGTCCGCGTCAGGGCGCGGTCCGGGGCCGCCACCCCGCGGAGTCCACCTCGACGACGGCCGGCGCCCGCCCGCCGACGCCCCGCCGCCGCAGCGCCTCCTCGATCTCACCGGCAGGGGCGGCGACCACGAACGTCTCCCCGCGGAACAGGTCGGCCGAGTCCTCCACGAGCGCCGTCAGCTCCGCCTCGTCGCGGGCCGTGAACCGCTCGGCCACCCGCAGGCGGGCCGTCCACGGCGGGGGAGGGGCGGCGTCGTCGAGAAGGACGGCGGTGGCCGGGCACTGCAGGTCGGTCATGGCCCCAGTCTTCCTCCCGGGCGGCGGCGGGGGAAGAATGGGACCATGGCCGACCCCGTGGACCCCATCACCGTCGCCGCCGCCCGGGCCCGCCTGGCCGCGGACGCGCACCGCGGCGTGGAGAGCGAGGCCTGGATCGCCGGGATCGCCGAGTCCGGCGGGCCGCACCGTCCGGGGGCGCCGAGGACCTCCGCGGCGGACGTCCTCTCCGGCCGCGACGACGCCCACACGGTCTCCTCCGACAGCGACCGACGCTCCGTCGAGTGGACCCGCGACCTCGCCGACCGCGGCGGCTGAGCCGGCCGGCGTCCCGGCTCAGCTCCGGGACTTCGGCCGCCAGGGCAGCTGCTGGTCGCAGCCGGGGGTGAGCCAGGCCTTGGCGAAACCGCCGGACTGGTAGGCGAACTCCCGCAGCAGGCCCCGCGGCACCTGCGGGTAGTCGAAGGAGAGCACGTCCAGCTCGCCGGCGTAGCAGCGCTCGAGGATCAGCCGGGACCGGCCGACGTGCTGGCGGTAGGTGAGCGCGCTGACGTGGTCCCAGCCCCGCTGCTCGCTGAGCTCCCGCAGCCGCAGGGCCTCGCCCTGGGTGGTGGACGGGTCCGGCCGGAAGCAGATCACCTCGTAGGCCGGCTCCGCCGCGCAGACCTGCTGGGCCCGCGGGTAGTGGACGCGTCCGGAGCCGTCGCCGAGGTCCCCGGCGCCGGGGACGGCGATCACGAGCACCGGCGCCACCCCGGCGTCCATGAGCCGCTGCGCCTCCGCCATGCGGGTCCGGTCCGGGGGACCGAGGACGAACAGGGCGTCCGACCGGGACGGCTGGTCCGTGCGCGGGTGCTGGAGCACGGCCCAGCACGCCAGCAGCCAGGCCAGCGCCAGGGCCAGCAGCGAGGCGGCGGCCCACGTCACCCACCGCGCCGGACGTCGCGGTGCCGACCGTGTCGATTGCCGCGTCCGGCGGGCAGCGCGGGAGCGTCCGGTCATTCCGCTGCTCCTTGCCGCTCGTCGGGAGGACCCGGGGTCCGCGCCCATTCTGGCACCCCGGCCCCTGTCGCCGCGGGGCGCGTCCGGCCCGGCCGGGCCCGGGGCCTACGATGGGGACGCCCGTGGGCGGCGGCCGCGGCCGGTCCGTCCGCCGGACCCCGGGCCCGAACGACCGAGGAGGACGACCGCATGACGGTGACGCAGGAGACGGGGGTGCTGTGCCGGGTGCCCATGCGCTGGGGCGACATGGACCCGTACGGCCACGTGAACAACGTCGAGGTCGTGCGGCTGCTGGAGGAGGCGCGGATCGCGGCGCTCGGCGTGCCCGTGGGCACCGGTCACGAGGTGGAGGCCCCGCTCATCCCGTTCTTCTCCGCGCTCCCCGCCGGCACCCAGGCGCTGATCACCGAGAACCGGATCAAGTACCTGCGCTCCCTCGAGTACCGCAACACCCCGGTGGAGGTGCGCGTGTGGGTCGTCTCGGCCCGCGGCGGAGCACTCACCCTGGGTTTCGAGATCACGGACGTGGTGAGCCGCCGGGCGTGCGTGCGCGCCGAGACCCAGCTCGCGTTCTTCGTGCCCGCCACCGGAACGGTCCTGCGGATCACCCCGGAGCAGCAGGAGGTCCTCGCCCCCTACTCCGGTCCGCCCCTGTTCCGCTGACCGGGCTCAGGGCACCGGGTTGCCGCGCGCCGCGGTGAGCAGGGCGTACCAGTCCTCGTGGCCGAGCCGGGGCGTCAGCGCCTCCGCCTCGGCGCACGCGGCGATCCGGCGCGGGTCGGTGGTGCCCAGGACCGGGCGGATGCCGCCGGGGTGGCGCATCAGCCACGCGAGGACCACCGCCTCCCCGGACACCCCGTGCGCGGCGGCGATCCGGTGCACCGTCCCGGCCGTGGCCGCGGCGTGCTGGTCCTCCGGCGGGATGGGCGCCCCGGTGTACAGGCCCCGGGCCAGGGCGCCCCACGCCTGCACCTCGATGCCGTCGGCCGCGCAGTACTCCAGGATCCCCTCCGGGAACGAGTGCTCGGCGCCCTCGGGGTGGTTGGCGAGGATCTGCTGCTCCACGAAGCCGCGGTGGCGCAGGCTCAGCTCGAGCTGCAGGGCCGTCACCGGCGTGGTGAGCAGCTGCTGGTAGAGGGCCACCTGGCGGGTCGACATGTTGGACAGGCCCACCGAGCGGATGAGCCCTTCCTTGCGGAGCTCGTCCAGGGCATCCGCCACCTCGTGGGGGTCGGCGAGGGGATCGGGGCGGTGCAGCATGAACCGCTCCACCGAGTCCACGCGGAGCCGGCGCAGGGAGCCCTCCAGCCCGGCGCGGATCGTGTCCCGGTCCAGCCGGTAGTGGGCCGGGGCGCCGGGAGCGGCGGTGTTGCCGGGCAGGCGCACCCCGCACTTGGTCTGCAGCCGCACCCGGCCCGCCAGCGCCGGGTCCTCGGCCAGGAGCTCCCCGAAGACCGCCTCGGACTTGCCGTGGGCGTAGATGTCGGCGTGGTCGAAGTCGGTGATGCCGGCGTCGAGGGCCGCGTGCACCGCCGCCCGGGCGCGGTCCACGGTGGCGGTGTCGTGCGGGACGTCGTCCCACGAGCCCCCGATGGTCATGCACCCGTAGATCAGGCGTGAGCTCACGTGCGGTCCTCTCCGTCGGGCACGCCGGCGTCCCGGGCGGGATCGGCACTTTCCAGTCGTTGCTGCTCGGCGGCCCAGCGCAGCCGGGCCGCGGCCGCGTAGGCCGCGCCGGACTCCTTCAGCCGCCCCGCGCGCTCGTACAGCCGCCCCAGGGCGGTGAAGCACTCCGCCTGGTCCGCGGTGGTGGCCTCGGTCTCCTGGTAGAAGTCCAGGGCCCGGTTGTAGGCGGTGATGGCCTGGGTGTGCCGCTCGCCGAGCTCGTAGACCCGGCCGAGGTTGACGTGGCACTGCGCCTGGTCGTGGGCGTCGTGCGGGGCGTCGAGGTACTGCCCCAGGGCGTCCAGGAGGTGCTCCTCGGCGTCGTGGGCGCGGTCCAGCTCCAGGCACAGGCTGCCCAGGATCAGGTGGGTGCGGGCCTGGTGCTTGCCGCTGCCGCCGATCCGGTGGAACAGGCGCAGGGCCTCCTCGTAGGCGGTGACGGCCCGGCCCGGCCGGTTCATCCCCAGGTAGAGGTGGCCCAGGTTGTAGTGGCAGGCGGCCTGCTCCTGCAGGGAGTCGCCCTCCTCCTCGAAGAGGAGGATGGCCTGCTGGTAGGCGGTCTCGGCCTCGTCGAGCCGCCCGCGGTCCTCGGCGTCGAGGGCCTGGGTGAAGAACCCGTGCCCGTCCTGGGAGTAGCTCATGCGGATTCCTTTCTCGGCCGGGTCCTCCACGGGGACGGGACCGACTACGCGGGGTGCGCGTCGGGGGCGCTGCCCGCACGGCGGCCCAGCACGAACCACAGGCCGGCGCCGGCCACGGGGAACGCGAGGATCACGAGCAGCCAGAACAGCCGCAGGACCGGGTCCTGTCCCGGGGTGCGCAGCAGGGAGGTCACGGCGGCCACCATCAGCACGACGACGACCGCGCCGGCCACCGTCGCACCACTCTCCCACACCCCGCTCCGCGCGGCCTCGGCGCCGCCGGCCGCGAGGACGGTCCAGGTGCTCATGCATCGATACTGGCACCGCGGGAGCGGGCGGACAAGGGCGGGCGCCGGGGCGTGTCCCGGGCCGGTCCCCCATAGAGTGGGCGGAAGCACCGCTCAGCACGCTGATAAAATCCGACCACCACAGCAATCCTGAGGAGAGTCCACGATGTCCACCTCCGACGACCGCCCGTACGACCAGGAAACCGCCCACCCGGAGCGCCCCGGGACGCGTCCCGACCGGACGCGCGACGTGGACGACACGGGCGTGGAGCGCCACGCCCCCAGTTCGTCGACCGAGCTGTGGGACCACAACGCCTACGGCCGGGAGGGCCGCGACGTCGGCGGCGACGCGACGTCCGGGCCGACCGACACGCGGGACCCGCGCGGCGGGGCGCCCGCCTACAACATCGACGCCGGGGACGACGACGCCCACCGGCACGGCGACGACGCCGGCGACGACGACGGCACGAACGTCCGCCGGACGGGGGAGTCCCTCACGGGCGCCGACGCCACCGCCGGCCGGGCCCGGGAGAGCGTCGCGGACGAGCGCCGCGAACCGTCCGCCGGCGCCGGGGAGCGGGCCTTCGACCAGGAGGCCGCCGCTCGGCACGACCGGTCCGGGCCCGACCGGTTCGAGGACGACCGGTTCGAGGACGACGCGCCGGCGCGCGACCGGTTCGAGGGGGGCCGGGCCGGAGACGACGCGGCCACCGTGGTCCGGCACGAGGAACGGCTGCGGGCCGGCACGGAGCGGGTCGAGTCCGGGCGGCTGCGCCTGCGCAAGTACGTGGTCGAGGAGCCGGTGCGCGAGGAGCAGACCCTGGCCTCCGAGGACGTCGAGGAGATCCGCACCCCGATCACCGAGGAGGAGCGCGAGGCCTTCCTCGCCGGGCAGGACCTGCCGGTGGGGGAGGACGAGGTCATCCTCTACCGCGAGGTGCCCGTGGTGCAGACCGTGCGGGTGCCCTACCAGCGGGTGCGCCTGGCCGTGCGCCGCACCGAGCGCACCGAGGTGATCGAGGAGACGGTGCGCCAGGAGCGGATCGACGTGCAGGAGCAGGACGACCGGGCCTGAGCCCTGTCCTGCGGGCCCCCCGCCGGCTCCGGCCGGCGGGGGGCCGCGCCGTGTCCGGGGCTGTTCACCGAGCGCGGAGTGCCGCGTGGGGGCTTGTGCGGTCCCGTCCGCCGGTGACTGAATGGTCAGCGGACTGGCTGTTCCGCGCCCCGCCGGGGCCGGGCCGGCCGGCGACGACCACGTGAACGAGGACGAGCGGGAGAAGCACATGCGCAAGAGGCTCAACAGGATGAGGCACCGAGCGGGTGGGCAGGCACCGATGCCCCCGGGTGTTCCCGGCAGCGGGACGGCCCCGGCCGCGGAGCCCACCGAGCCCCGGCCCCCGCTGCCGCCGAAGCCCGACCAGGCGGCGCCGGCGCCCGTGAGCCCCACCGGCCGCGACACCGGGGCCGACCCCACGCTCGCCGCCCAGGGCGGGGAGTACCTGACCACCGCCCACGGGTCCCGGCGCAGCGACACGGACCACTCCCTGAAGGCCGGCCGGCGCGGGCCCGTGCTGCTCCAGGACCACCACTTCCGCGAGAAGATCAGCCACTTCGACCACGAGCGCATCCCCGAGCGGGTGGTCCACGCCCGCGGCGCCGGCGCCCACGGCGTGTTCCGCTCCTACGGCACCGCGAGCCGGATCTCGTCGGCCGCCGTGTTCGGCAAGGACGTGGAGACCCCGGTCTTCGTGCGCTTCTCGACCGTCCTCGGCTCCCGGGGTTCGGCCGACCTGGCCCGGGACACCCGCGGCTTCGCCACGAAGTTCTACACGTCCGAGGGCACCTGGGACCTGGTGGGCAACAACATCCCGGTGTTCTTCATCCAGGACGCGATCAAGTTCCCGGACGTCATCCACGCCGGCAAGCCGCACCCGGACCGGGAGATCCCGCAGGCCCAGTCCGCCCACGACACCTTCTGGGACTTCGTCTCGCTGCACACCGAGGCGCAGCACCACACGATCTGGAACATGTCCGACCGCGCGATCCCGCGCTCCTACCGGACGATGGAGGGCTTCGGGGTCCACACCTTCCGGCTCCTGGACGACGAGGGCGGCAGCGTGCTCGTGAAGTTCCACTGGAAGCCGAAGCTGGGCGTGCACTCCGTGCTGTGGGAGGAGGCGCAGATCGCCAACGGCATGGACCCCGACGTCCACCGCCGCGACCTCGCCGACGCCATCGAGGCCGGCGCCCACCCCGAGTGGGAGCTCGGCGTGCAGGTCTTCGAGGACAACGAGGAGCAGATGTTCGAGGGCATCGACCTGCTCGACCCCACGAAGATCGTCCCGGAGGAGCTGGCGCCCGTGCAGCCGGTGGGACTGATGACGCTGGACCGCAACCCCTCCAACTACTTCGCCGAGACCGAGCAGGTCGCCTTCAACCCCAACAACCTGGTGCGCGGCATCGACGTGACCAACGACCCGCTGCTGCAGGGCCGGCTGTTCTCCTACCTGGACACCCAGCTCAGCCGGCTGGGCGGGCCCAACTGGACGCAGCTGCCGATCAACCGCCCGCACGCCCCGGTCAACGACATGCTGCGGGACGGCATGCACCAGACCGCCGTGCACACCGGGGTCGCGCCCTACCACCCGAACACCCTCGACGGGAACAACCCGTTCCCCGCCGAGGAGCCGGCCCGTCCCTTCATCGACCACCCGGCCCCGGTCGCGGAGTCGGTCAAGGAGCGCGGGGCCCCGGCGTCCTTCGACGACCACTACAGCCAGGCCCGCCTGTTCTGGCTGTCCATGAGCGACGTCGAGAAGGAGCACATCGCGCAGGCCTACACCTTCGAGCTCGGCAAGTGCTGGGAGCAGTCGGTCAAGGAGCGCCAGCTGCAGTCGCTGGCCAACATCGACGCGAAGCTGTGCGCCGTGGTCGCCGAGGGCCTGGGGCTGCCCGCGCCGCGGCCCACCGTCGAGCACGGCCGGATCGAGCCGAGCCCGGCCCTGTCCCAGATCGGCGGGCAGTGGCCGCTCGACGGCCGGCAGGTCGGCATCGTGGTCGGGTCCGACCCGGACGAGTCCGACCTGCTGGCCGTGGTCGAGGCGGTCGACGCCGCGGGCATGGTCCCGCTGGTGATCGCCCCGCACGGCGGGCCGGTCGGGCGCGGCGGGAGGGTCGTGGCCCAGCGCACCTACCTCACCGCCCGCTCCGTCGAGTTCGACTCCGTGCTCGTGGCCGGTGCCGTGCCGCCGGCCCCGGACGCCCGGCCGGGCCTCGACGCCAAGGCCGGCGCCGTGTCCACGGGCGCCCTGGACCCCCGCGTGCACCTGCTGCTCGGCGAGGCGTTCCGCCAGGCCAAGGCCATCGGCGTGTGGGGCGACAAGGGGCGCGCGCTCGCCGCGGCCGGCCTGCCCGAGGGCGCGCCCGGCGTGGTCACCGGCAAGGACTCCGCCGCCGTGGTGGAGCAGGTCGTCGCGCTCATGAAGAGCCACCGGGCCTGGGAGCGCTTCCCGGTCACCGGGCGGCTCTGAGCCCGGCGCCGCCCCGGCGCCCAGGACCCGTCCGGCCCCGCCGGACGGGTCCTCGGCGCCCGCCCTCAGAACCGGCCGAGCTCCTCGCGCAGCGCGGAGCCGAGGTCGGGGTGCCGGAACCGGTAGCCGCGGTCGATGGCGCGGTCGGCCGAGACCCGCTGGTCCGCGAGGGCCATCAGCTCCGCCCCCTCGGCGCCGAGCACCAGCTTCGGCCCGAAGCCCGGCGTGGGCAGCAGCGCGGGCCGGCCGAGCACCTTGCCGAGGGTCCGCGCGTAGTCCCGGCCCGTGACCGGCATGGGGGCGACGGCGTTGACGGGACCGTGCAGCCCGGCGGAGAGCACGGCGTGGGCGAACAGGCCCACCGCGTCGTCCAGGGAGATCCAGCTCAGCCACTGGTTCCCGGAGCCCAGCCGCCCGCCCAGCCCGGCGAGGAACAGCGGCAGCTGCGCCTTGAGCGCGCCGCCGGCGGGGGTCTGCACCACCCCGGTGCGCACCGTCACCACGCGTGTCCCGGTGGCCTCGGCGCCCTGCGCGGCCCGCTCCCAGGCGGTGCAGACCTCGGCGAGGAAGTCCCCGCCCGCCGGGGACTTCTCGGTGACCGTCTGCCCGTGCGTGTCGGCCCCGTAGTAGCCGATCGCGGAGGCGTTGACCAGGGCCGCCGGGGCGTCCTCGCCGAGAGCGGCGAGGGCGCGCACGATCAGCTCGGTGCCGCGCACGCGGGAGTCGCGGATCTGCTCCTTCGCCGCGCGCGTGAGCCGCCCCCCGATGCTGCGCCCGGCCAGGTTCACGACCACGTCCACGCCCCGCAGGGCGCCGGGGTCCAGGACCCCGGCCTCCGGGTCCCAGGAGATCTCCCCGGGGGTGCGCGCCTCGCGGCGCACGAAGCGCAGCACGGTGTGCCCGCCGGTGCCCAGCAGCGCGGCCAGCTGCGTGCCGATCGTGCCGGACGCCCCGGTGAGGGCGACCGTCAGCGGCCGGCCGGGATATCGGGCGTGGAACTCCAGGTCCGCGGTCAGCCGGCGCTCGCGGGCCTCGAACTGCCGGCCCAGG
Organism: Kocuria turfanensis; assembly: GCF_001580365.1. NCBI lineage: Bacteria > Bacillati > Actinomycetota > Actinomycetes > Micrococcales > Micrococcaceae > Kocuria > Kocuria turfanensis. The sequence goes on from NZ_CP014480.1 coordinate 3,004,821, forward strand.
GCCGGTCCCATCAGCCGGTCCCCGAAGGCCCGGTCGCCCGGCAGCGCGGAGTACTCCACCGTGTCGGTGACCACGGTCCCCCCGTGCCCGTCGTCGTCGAACCGGTGGTGGTGCTCCCAGGAGGCGAGCGGACCCCTGACCATCCGGTCGCGGAACTCCCGGCCCGGGACGAACCCGTGGTGCTCCGCCGTCCAGGGCACCGAGGCGAGCCCGTAGCTGCCGGGCACGGCGACCCGCAGCCGGGACCGCGTGCCGTTCTGCAGCGGCGGGGAGGACTCCTCCACGACGGAGCCCGTCCACGCGGGGGTCAGCCGCGTGAGGGCTCCCGGGCGGGCGTGCCAGGCGAAGACGTCCTCGACGGGGTGGGGCACGCGGGAGCTGAACGTGAAGGTGGTCATGACCGCTACTCAACCCCCATCGCCGCGGTTCGTCCAGGACCCCGACCCCGCGGCTCCGCCGTGTCCCGCCGGGGTCGGGCCACCCCGCGCCCTTCCCCGGCCCCGCCCGGTTCGCTAGGGTGGGCACACGGCACAACGTAAGGAGGCTTCCTATGAGCACCCCGAACGACGACGCCCCGAACCTCGACGCCCCGAATCTCGACGACGTCATCGAGCCGCAGGAGGACGCCCTGCCCCGCCCGATCCACCAGGGCCACGCGGGCATGCCCGAGAAGCTCGACGACGACGCCCTCGCCGCGGCCACCGAGCAGGAGCGGGTGGCCGCCGGGCTGCAGGACTACGCCCCCGGCCAGGTCCCGCCCGCGGCCGACCCTCTGCCCGAGGGCTCCTCCGAGGCGGCCGACCGCGCCCAGCGCGGGCTGGTCGAGGACGAGGGCGGCAGCTGATCCCACGCCCGGGCCGGCCGGGCACCACCACCGAAGGAGCGACGTGATGGCCGAGAGAGGCAACACCAAGCACGGGTCGGAGCTCGACGACCAGATGAAGCACGAGGTCGAGGACGCGCTGCAGGCCCGGCAGCCGAACCACGTGGAGGAGCACCGTCAGACCGAGCCGTGGGTCGACGACACCGACGACCCCGAGGTGCGCTCCTCCGTCGAGGAGCGCGAGCGCCCGGAGCGCCCCGAGGGCCGGCAGTAGCAGGCCCGGTCCCCGGCCCGCCGTCCGCGGCGGGCCGGGGCCGTCCCGGGCTTGCCCCGCGGCGGGCCGTCGCCCACAGTGGAGGGCGTGAACACTCCCGGACGCATCGCGCTCATCCGCCACGGCCAGACCGACTGGAACCTGGAGGAGCGGCTGCAGGGCGCCACGGACGTCCCGCTCAACGACACCGGACGGCACGAGGCCCGGTCCGTCGCCCGGCAGCTGCACGCCGAGGCGACCACCTGGGACGTGCTGGTCTCCTCGCCGCTCGGCCGCGCCGTGGAGACCGCGCGGATCATCGGCGGGGTCCTCGGCCTCGAGCTGAGCGCGACCTGCGCCGGGCTCGTGGAGCGCGGCTTCGGCGTGTGGGAGGGCTCCAGCCTGGCCGGGCTCGAGCCGCACGCCCGGGAGGCGATCCTGGCCGAGGGGGAGCCGGCGGAGGCGGTGGCCCGCCGCGGCACGGCCGCGCTGCGCCGGATCCGCGACGCGCACCCGGGGCGCAACGTCCTGGTGGTGGCCCACGGCTCGCTGATCCGCCTGACGGTCTCCGTGCTCAACGGCGAGACCCATCCCCGGGTGCGCAACTGCGAGGTGGTCCCGGTGCGGACCGAGGCCCTCGACGACGCCCGGCTGCGGGACGACGTGCCCGAGCCCACCGCCCCCTGACACGGCGGTGTTCGTTCAATAAGCTGGACGGACCAGGGACGGTCCCACGAGGTGCCGTCCACCCCCTGGGGCGGCGACGGCGGCGCACAGACCGCGCTCCGTGCCGCCCACGGCGACGAAGGCGTGATGCGGCTGTGGCCCCTGACCAGTACACGATCCCCGATGAGGACCGCACGGAGACGCTCCGGGTGATCCCGCAGACCCCGCAGTGGGACGGCGACCGGGCGTGGATCAACGAGTACTACCGCCACGTCCCGCAGGAGGACCTGCTCGCGCGCACCGAGGAGCAGCTGCGCGAGCGCGCCGACCACCACCACGAAGTGGGCCGGGTGCGCGCCCCGGGCGAGATCGCCGTGGGCGTGCGCCAGGAGGACTCGAACTCGGTGGTCTTCGTGGTCACCGAGGACGTGCCCTACCTCGTGAGCACCGTGAACGCGGAGATCGCCGCCAAGTGGGGCGGCGCCCGCCTGGTCATCCACCCCGTGCTGGTGGCGACCCGGGACGAGGGCAGCCACGAGCTGCGCGAGCTCCAGCAGGTGCCCGACTTCTCCGCGAGCGCCAGCGGGGACACCACCGCGCTGCCGAGCCTGGCGAACTTCCGGGCCTCCGGCGGGACCCGGCACGTGGTGGAGTCCTGGATCTCCGTGGAGCTCTCCCGCACGATCTCCGACGAGACCGCCCAGCAGCTCGTGGACCGGCTCTCCACCCTGCTCCGCGACGTCCAGCGCGTCGACGAGGACCAGGAGCAGCTCAAGGCGCGCGTCGAGCGGCTGTCCGGGGAGCTGGACCGGCTGCGCACCCTGGAGCTGCCGGGCGGCGGGCACCCCCCGATGGTCGGCCCGTCCCAGGACTTCCTGCGCTGGCTGATCGGCGGGAACTTCATCCTCATGGGCTTCAAGGAGTACGACCTCGAGGAGACCGGCGACGGGCTTGCCCTCGTCAGCCGGCCCGGGACGGGCCTGGGCCTGCTCGTGGAGCACGAGGGCAAGCCCCACCGCCAGCAGCTCACCGGCCTGGGCCGGGAGCACGCCCGCGAGGCCGGCACCCTGTTCGTCACGAAGGCCAACCGCCGCTCCTCCATCCACCGCCGCGAGTACCTCGACTACGTCGGCGTCGCCAAGTACGACGACGAGGGCCGGATCGTGGGGGAGTACCTGGTGCTGGGGCTGTTCACCCGCCGGGCCTACAACACCCCGGCGCGGGAGACGCCGCTGCTCAAGGAGAAGCTGGCGGAGGTCGCCGATCGCTTCGGCTTCCTCGAGGACTCCCACTCCGCCCGGGACCTCATGGGCAACATCGAGGACTACCCGCGGGACGAGCTGTTCCACATGACCGCGGACGAGCTCTACGACATCATGCGCGGCGTCATGGGCCTGGACGAGCGGCGCCAGACCCGGCTGTTCCTGCGCCAGGACCACTTCGGGCGGTTCATGTCCGCGGTCGTCTTCCTGCCCCGGGACCGGTACAACACATCGGTGCGCGGGCGGATCGAGGCGGAGCTGCGGCGGACCTTCGACGCCGAGTCCATCGACTTCGACGCCCGGCTCTCCGCCTCCACGCTGGCCCGGCTGTTCTTCCGCATCCGCCTGCCCTACACCGGGCAGGTGCAGTCCTTCGACCGGGCGGGCCTCGAGGCGCGGCTGCGCGCGGCCGTGCGCTCCTGGTCCGAGGCGCTGGTCCGGGCGATCCACCGCGAGTTCCCGGAGGACCTCGCCCGCAGGCACGCCGAGAACTGGGCGGAGGCGTTCCCGGACGCCTACCGGGCGGACTACGAGATCCAGGAGGCCGTCGAGGACCTCCAGCGCTGCGAGGAGCTCTGGGGGCGCGACCCGGACCTGCCCGCGGAGGTGCGCGTGGTCGACGACCCCGGGGGCGTGCGGCTGAACATCTACCTCACCCGGTCCCTGTCCCTCACCGAGCTGCTGCCCATGCTGCAGAACCTGGGCCTCACGGTCCTGGACCAGAAGCCCTACGAGGTCACGCCCGCCGACGGACGCCACTTCCAGCTCTACGACTTCGGGGTGCGCCTGCCCGAGGGCGTGGACGCCATCGGCCCGGAGGACGCCCGGACCGAGGACCTCATCGAGGACACCCTGTGCGCGGTGCTGTCCAACCGCTCGGAGTCCGACTCCCTGAACCGGCTGGTCCTCACCGAGCGGCTGACGTGGCGGACCGTGGCGGTGCTGCGCTCCTACGTCCGGTACCTCCTGCAGCTGGGGCACTCCAACTCGTTCGACTACATCGCGGACACGCTCCTGGCCTTCCCCGCGGTCACCCGCGGACTGGTCGAGTTCTTCGACGCGAGCTTCAACCCCGCCCTCGACGACGCCGTGCGCGGCTCCCAGCGCGACGCCGCGCAGACCCGTCTGATGGAGGCCCTCGACGAGGTCCCGACCCTCGACGCGGACAAGCTGCTGCGGGCGCTGACCGAGATCATGGCCGCCACCGTGCGCACCAACGTGTACCAGCACCGGCCCACCATGGCGTTCAAGCTCAACCCCGGGCGGATCAGCACCGCCCCGCGGCCCCACCCCATGTTCGAGATCTGGGTGTGGTCCCCGCGGGTCGAGGGCACGCACCTGCGCTTCGGGCCGGTGGCCCGCGGCGGGCTGCGCTGGTCGGACCGCCGCGAGGACTTCCGCACCGAGGTGCTGGGCCTGGTCAAGGCGCAGATGGTGAAGAACTCGGTGATCGTGCCCAACGGGGCCAAGGGCGGGTTCTACCCCAAGCAGCTGCCGGATCCCGCCGTGGACCGCGACGCCTGGGTGCGCGAGGGCCGCGAGGCGTACAAGCTGTTCATCGCCTCCCTGCTGGACATCACCGACAACCTGGTGCGGGACGAGACCGGCCACGACGTCGTGGTGCACCCGGAGCAGGTGGTGCGCCGCGACGGCCAGGACTCCTACCTGGTGGTGGCCGCGGACAAGGGCACGGCGTCCTTCTCCGACACCGCCAACGCGATCTCCGCGGAGTACGGGTTCTGGCTCGGCGACGCCTTCGCCTCCGGCGGGTCGGTGGGCTACGACCACAAGGCCATGGGCATCACCGCCCGCGGGGCGTGGGAGTCCGTCAAGCGGCACTTCTTCGAGCTGGGCGTGGACACCCAGACGGAGGACTTCACCGTGGTGGGCGTGGGCGACATGTCCGGGGACGTGTTCGGCAACGGCATGCTGCTCTCCGAGCACATCCGGCTGGTCGCCGCGTTCGACCACCGCGACATCTTCCTGGACCCGGACCCGGACCCGGCCGTCTCCTACGCCGAGCGCGAGCGGCTCTTCGGCCGCCCGCGCTCCTCGTGGCAGGACTACGACCGGGAGAAGATCTCCGCGGGCGGGGGGGTGTACTCGCGCACGGTGAAGTCCGTGCCGGTCTCCCCGCAGGTCCGCGAGGCCCTGGGCCTGCCGGACGGGGTCGAGGAGATGACCCCGATCGAGCTGATCCGCGCGATCCTCACCGCCCCGGCGGACCTGCTCTACAACGGCGGCATCGGCACCTACGTGAAGTCGTCGCAGGAGTCCCACACGGACGTGGGGGACAAGGCGAACGACGCGATCCGGGTCGACGGCGCGGACCTGCGGGTCAAGGTGGTGGGCGAGGGCGGCAACCTCGGCTGCACCCAGCTCGGGCGCGTGGAGGCCGCCCTCGGCGGCGTGCTGCTGAACACGGACGCGATCGACAACTCCGGCGGCGTGGAGTCCTCCGACCGGGAGGTCAACATCAAGATCCTCGTGGACCGGATGGTCGTGGCCGGGGAGCTGGCCGCCGAGGAGCGGGCCGGGTTCATCGAGGCCATGACGGACGAGGTGGCCGGTCTCGTGCTCGAGACCAACGTGGCCCAGAACGTGCTGCTGACCACGGAGCGCTCGCGCACCGCCCGGTTCAACGAGTCCTACCTCCGCTTCATGCACTGGCTCGAGGAGAACGCCGAGCTCGACCGGCAGATCGAGAGCCTGCCCTCGGACGAGGAGCTGCGCCAGCGGGTGACCCGGCTGGGGCTGGGGATCACCTCCCCGGGGCTGTCCGTGCTCGCGGCCTACGCCAAGATCCAGCTGTTCGAGGCCCTCGTGGACTCCGACCTCGCCGAGGACCCGTGGTTCGCCCGGGTGCTGGAGGAGTACTTCCCGGCGCAGATCACCGACCGGTTCGGCCGGCTCGTGGACACCCACCCGCTGCGCGCCGAGATCATCTGCACCGTGGTGGCGAACCGGATGATCAACTACGGCGGGGTCACCTTCGTCCAGCGGGTCATCGACGAGACCGGGGCCTCTCCGGCGGACATCGCCCGGGCGTTCGTCGCCGCGGTCGAGATCTACGACCTCGAGGACTACGTCCGACGGCACCGGGTCCTGCCCGCGGGAACGCCCGTGGAGCTGTGGGACCGGATGTTCCTGGACATGCACCGGGTCCTGGACCGCGTGGTGCGCTGGCTCCTCCACCGGCAGGAGACCGCCGACCCGGTCACCGAGGTCATCGAGCGGTACAAGCCGACGGTGGACATCCGTTTCCTCGAGGACCGGCTGCTGGGGGAGGACTCCCGCCAGCGGGTCGACTCCCGCGCGGAGGCGGCCGTGCGGCAGGGGGTGCCGGGGCCGCTGGCCACGGAGTGGTCGCAGCTGCTGGACGCGTTCGCGCTGCTCGACGTCGCCCGTCTGGCGCACGCCTCCGGCACCGGGCTGGACGAGGACGGCAGGATCGACGAGGAGCAGATCAAGACCATCGCCAAGGTCTACTTCGAGCTCTACGACCGCTACCGCATGGAGGGCCTGCTCAACCGGATCACGGACCTGCCGCAGGAGACCCGCTGGCAGGTGCTGGCCCGCATGGCGATGCGGGAGGACGTCTACGCCACGCTCGTGGCCCTCGCCGACCGGGCGCTCCGGGCACCGGGGCGGACCGCGCGCGAGAAGGTCGACGCCTGGGAGGAGGCCAACGAGTCCCGCCTGGCGCGGCTGCGCGAGGTGCTCGGGGAGATCGAGGCCGAGGGCCGGGGCGAGCCCGGGACCGAGCTCGCGTCCCTGTCCGTGGCCCTGCGGACCATGCGCAACGCCCTGGCCGGATAGGCCGGTCGGTGGAGGGAGCGGCCGCGGTCGTCGGCGCGGGGCCCAACGGGCTGGCCGCGGCCGTGGTGCTGGCCCGCGCCGGGCTCGACGTCACGGTGCACGAGGCGGCGGGCGCGCCCGGCGGGGCGGCGCGCTCCGCCGCCGTGCTCGGCCCCGGCACGGTGGTGGACCTCGGCTCCGCGGTGCACCCCTTCGGGGTGGCCAGCCCGCTGTTCTCGCGGCTGGGCCTGCACCGCCACGGGCTGGAGTGGCTGCACCCGCCGGTGGTCGCGGCCCATCCCCTCGACGACGGCCCGCCCGGGCTGCTGCACCGCTCCCTCGAGCGCACCGCCGCGGAGCTGGGCCCGGACGGCCGGGCCTGGTCGGCCCTGCACCGTGGCGTGGTGGAGCGCTGGGAGCAGACGGTCGAGTCCGCCCTGGGCCCGCTCGTGCGGGTGCCCGAGCACCCGGCGGCCCTGGCGTCCTTCGGGCTCCGGGCGCCGTGGCCGGCCGCGGCCACGGCGCGGGCGGTGTTCCGCACCGAGCAGGCCCGGGGTCTGTTCGCCGGGTCCGCGGCGCACGCCGTGCTGCCCCCGCGCCACGTGCTGACCTCCGCGTTCGGCACGCTGTTCGGCGCCGCCGCCCACGCCACGGGCTGGCCGGTGGCCCGGGGCGGGTCCCAGGCGATCGCCGACGCGCTCGTGGCCGACCTCCGGGAGCACGGGGGCCGGGTGCTGCTGGACCGCCCGGTGACCGACCTCGCCCAGGTGCGCCCGGCCGAGCTCGTCCTGCTCGATCTCACGCCCCGGCAGGTGCTGGGCCTGGGCGGGCTCGAGCTGCCGCCCCGGTACCGCCGGGCGCTGTCCCGCTGGCGCTACGGGACGGCCTGCTACAAGGTCGACCTCCTGCTGGACGGGCCCGTGCCCTGGTGCGACCCACGGGTGGCCCGGGCCGGGACGGTGCACGTGGGCGGGACGCTCGCCCAGATCGGGGCCGCGGAGTCCCAGGCCCGCGCGGGACGGCTCCCGGAGCGGCCGTTCGTCCTGGTGGCCCAGCAGGGGGCCGCGGACCCGTCCCGGGCACCCGCGGGACAGCAGGTGCTGTGGGCCTACGCCCACGTCCCGCACGGCTGTGACGACCCGCGGGCGGGGGAGCGGGTGCTCGACCAGCTGGAGCGCTTCGCCCCCGGCGTCCGCGACCGGATCCTCGCCCGGGTCGACACCCCGCCGTCCGGGCTGCAGGCGTGGAACGCCAACCTGGTGGGCGGCGACATCGGCGGGGGCGCCCTGGACGGGCTGCAGCAGGTCTTCCGGCCCGTCGTGCAGGCCGACCCCTACGCCACCGGCGTGCCCGGGGTCTTCCTGTGCTCCTCCTCGACCCCGCCCGGCGGCGGGGTGCACGGGATGGCCGGCTACCACGCGGCCCGCCGCGCCCTGACGGGCCTGGCCCGCGACCGGCGCCGCACCGGCGGGCAGACCGGCTGAGCGCACCGGCTCGCCGGACCGGACGGGAGAAGCGGCGCACCGGGCGGAGGAGCCGGGCGGAGCAGTCGGCCGGAGCAGTCGGGCGGAGCAGTCGGGCGGAGGAGCCGGGCGGCGGGGCGGTGCGGGGCCTCAGCCGCAGGCGCACACCCCGGCGTAGGTGGTGTCCGCCAGCTCACGGATCCGCGTCACGTAGCCCCGGGTCTCCGCGAACGGGGGGATCCCCCCGTGCCGCAGCACCGCGGTGGGCCCGGCGTTGTAGGCCGCCAGCACCAGGTCGATCTCCTCCTCGGCCGTGGCCGGCTCGAGGCCGCCGACCATCCGCCGGAGGTCCTTCAGGTACCGGCCCTGGGCGCGGATGGCGTCGCGCGGGTCGAAGGGGTCTCCCCGCCCGTACCGCGCCCACGTCCGGGGCATGAACTGGGCGAGGCCCCGGGCCCCGGCCGGGCTCACGGCCCGGGGGTCCCAGCGGCTCTCGACGTCGAGCTGGGCGGCCACGATCTGCGGCGGCAGCCCGGAGAGCTCGGCGGCGGCCAGGACGTCCTCACCCCACGGCTCGGGCACGGGAGCGGTGCGGCTCGGCGCGCCGGTCCCGGGGGCGCCCGGGCCGCGGTCGGAGGTGTTGGCGTGGATCAGTCCTCCCGTGCCGATCAGCAGCAGCAGCACCGAGGCCAGCAGGAACCACGAGGAGCTGCGCGCGGGGCGCTCCTCGGGCTGCTCGGCGTCCGGGCGTGCCGGCCGCAGGACGGTGGTGGACATCCGTCCCAGGCTAGGAGCGCCGGCGCGGGCGGGTCTGCGGCCTCTTGGGGGGACAGCGGGCAGGGACCGCCTACGATGAGGACGTGACCGCCGAGATCATCGCGACCCTCATCACCGCCGTCCTGCTCGTCGTCGGGTGCCTCGGCGTCATCGTCCCGGTCCTGCCGGGCTCGATCCTCATCGTCGTGGGGCTGCTGGTCTGGGCGCTCACCGTGCAGGCGGTGGAGGGCTGGACGGTGCTGGCCGTCGGCTCCGTGCTGGCGCTCACCGGGATGGCCGCGAGCGCGGTGCTCACCGGCGCCCGGCTCAAGCAGCGGCAGATCCCCAACCGCTCCCTGCTGTACGCGGCGGCGGGCGCCGTGGTGGGGCTGTTCGTGATCCCGGTCGTGGGGATCTTCGTGGGCTTCTTCGTCGGCCTGCTGCTGAGCGAGACCGCCCGCCAGCGCGACCTGCGCACCGCCCTGGACTCCAGCTGGGTGGCCCTCAAGGCCGCGGGCCTGGGCATCGTGGTCGAGTTCGGCTGCGCGCTCGCCGCCTCCAGCGTGTTCGTCCTGGGCGCTCTGGTCCTCTTCCTCACCGCCTGAGCGGTTCCGCCGCCCGCGGCGAGGAAGCCGAACCTGCCGAGCGCACCGCGCACCCGGGAGGACCTCAGGGCGGAGCGAGGGCCCGGGCACCCTCGTGCCCGGGCCCTCTCGTCCCTCCGGCCGCGGCTCAGCGCCAGGGCAGGGGCACGACCTCGACGTCCTGCCCGGCGGCCACTCCGCCCGGGGGCACCACGATGATGACGTCCGCGTGCGCGAGCCCGCGCAGCATGTTCGCGCCGACCCGGTCCCGCGGGGCGACCTTCCCGTCCTGCAGGTAGCCGGGCACCAGGGCGGTCACCTTCTGGCCCGGCAGCTCCTCGGCCGCGGGCAGCGCGCGCGTGGCCGGGGCCGGGTCGCCGTGCAGCTTGGCCAGCAGCGGCTGGGCCACCGTGAACATGCTCGTCATGGCCGCCAGCGGATTCCCCGGCAGCCCGACGACGAACGGCCCGTCCTCGGGCAGGCGGGCGAGGAACGTGGGGTGGCCCGGGCGCTGGGCGAGCCCGTCGAGGAGGAACACCGCCCCGAGCTCCTCCAGCGCGGAGCGCACGTGATCGGCGTCGGAGTGCCCGGTCCCGCCGGTGGTGATGACCACCTCGGTGCGGGCGTCGAGCACCGAGGCCATGCCGGAGGGCGCCTCGGTGAGGGCCGAGAGCATCGCCTTGGCGGTGTCCTCCACACGCCGCAGCTGGTCCACGGACCCGCCCAGCATCTCCACGAAGGTGGGCAGCTGCGGGCCGAAGGCGTCACGGACCTGGCCGGGCTCGGGGATCCCGTCCTCGACCACCTCGCTGCCGGTCAGCAGGATGGTCACGCGCGGGCGGCGGCGGACGGGGAGCATGTCGTGGCCGCTGATCGCTGCGAAGGCGATGTGCGCCGGGTTGAGCAGGCACTGGCCGCGCAGGATGACGTCCCCGGCGGCCACCTCCTCGCCGGTGCGGCGGATGTTCTGCCCGTAGGGGATGTCCTCGGCCGAGGGGGCGTGGGCGGCGATGGTCAGCACCGTGCCCTCCTCGGACAGGTGCGCGTACTCGTCCCGCAGCACCGCCCGGGCACCGGCGGGGACGAGCCCGCCGGTGACGATGCGCGTGGCCTGCCCCGGCTCCAGGTTGAGCACCGGGCGGTAGAGCTCCTTCGGGGGGATCGTGAGCATCTTGCGGGGGTCGGTCTCCACGGGCTCCGGGAAGACCACGGTCCACGGCTGAGGGCCGGCCACCGCGTAGCCGTCCATGGCGGAGGAGGCGTAGTGCGGCACGGGGATCGGTGCGGTGACGTCCTCGGCGAGGACCCCCCCGAGGGCCTCCTGCAGGGGCAGCCAGTGGCTGGGCAGGGCGGTGGCCACCTCGTAGGAGAACTGCCGGGCGCGGTGCCACTCGGCGTCCTGGATGGTCTCGACCTCCACGGGCGCGGGCGCGGGGGCGTCGTCGTCGTCGATGACGGGCAGCGCGTGCGTGTAGGGGCTGTTGGTGTCGTGGGGCAGGGGCAGTCCGGACATCAGTTCTCCTCGGGAGTTCGGCGGGCGGCGGGGACGAGGTCGCCGACGGTGCGGAGGGCGCGGCGCAGCGCATCGTGCTCCTCCTCGCCCGCGGCGACCGCCCGGGCCACGTGGTAGCCCAGCAGGTAGGCGGTGGGCGGGACGGCCGGCCGCACGGTGCTGTGGGCCACCCGCCCGGTGAGGCCCAGCACGGCGTCCAGCGGGAGCTCGGTGTCGGGGACGTCCAGGGCGGCGCGCACCGCCGCGAGCCAGCGCTCGAGCGTCTCGTGCTCCGCCGGGCTCAGGTCCTTGGGCATGCCGTGCTCCTCCCGGGCGGTGGGGCCGCCCGTTCGTGGTCAGGTCAGGTGGTGCCTCCGCACATCGTCCCACGTATCCACGTCCGCGGTGGCGTCCTCGGCCACGGTGACGTCGTGCAGGCCGAGGTGTCGCACGAAGGAGAACACCGAGCGGTCCGTGGGGTCCTGGCCCGCGTACGCGGCGCGCAGCGCCTCCGTGCGGTACAGGGCCGCGAGGGGCTGGCGGCGGCCGTCGGGCGGGACACTGACGTGCCCGTCCGTCCCGGGCACGCTCCTCGTGGCCTCCAGCAGCAGCGGGACGGCACGTGCCACCCCGGGCATGTCGCAGGCCAGGACCAGGGTCCACGGCGTCCCGGGCAGCGTCTCCAGGGCGCGCAGGCCCGCCGCGATGCCTGCGGCCGGTCCGGAGAACGGCGGGTCCTCCCGGGCCCGCAGCACGCCCGCGGGAACGGCGAGCTCCGCGGGCCCGACGACGACGACCCCGGTCGCCTCCCGGACCGCGTCCAGGGTGAGCTCCACGAGGGTGCGCCCGCCCTGCCGCAGGCCCGCCTTCGGCCGTCCGCCCAGCCGGGAGGAGCGCCCGCCGGCCAGGACCACGGCGGAGAAGACCGGGCCCGGGCCCGGGGCGCTCACCGGCTCACCCGCCGGAGAAGGGCGGCAGGACGTCGAGCACGGACGTGTCGGTGAGCACGGTGGCCGGGTCGGGGCAGGCCACCCCGTCGAGCAGGAAGCTGGAGCGGGCCAGCACCTGGGCCAGCGGGGGCTGCCCGGGCGGGGGCTGCGGGTGGGCCCGGACCAGCAGGGCCTCCACGTCCCGGCGGGTGCAGGGCCGGTCGGCAGGAACCGCCACGGTCTCGGTGTCGGTGCCGGCGGCGGCCCGGGCGGCGGCGAAGTAGCGGATCAGCACCCCCGCTCAGCCGCCGATCGCGCTCATCGAGCGGGCCGGCTGGACGTAGTCGGGGGAGTCCAGGCCGGGGCGGTCCATCCCGTGCGCGGCGGGTTTGACCCACATCGCCGCCTGCCACCGCTCGGCCAGCTGCGCGTCGGTGGCCCCGGCGCGCAGCAGCTCCAGCAGCTCGACCTCCTGGTGGGAGAACAGGCAGGAGCGGATCCTCCCCTCGGCGGTGATCCGGGTGCGGGTGCAGTCGGCGCAGAAGGGCTCGGTGACCGAGGCGATGATCCCCACCGTGCCCAGCGGCCCGCTCCCGGCCCCGCCCCCGGCGTCGTCCCCGGTCCCGGTGGTCCCGCCGGGGGCCGCGCCGGTCCCGGTGGTCCCGGCCCCGGTGGAGGTCGCGGGGCCGGGGTGGACGTCCCACAGCTGGGCCGGGGCGCCGTCGCGGGGTGCCGGGTGCGGGGTGAGCCGGAACCGGGTGGCCAGCCGGGCCCGGATCTGGGCGGCGGTGACCATCTCCTCCCGCGTCCAGCCGTGGTCGGCGTCCAGGGGCATCTGCTCGATGAAGCGCAGCGCGAAGCCGCGCTCCAGCGCCCAGGCCAGCAGGCCGGGGGCTTCGTGGTCGTTGATCCCGGCCATCAGCACCGCGTTGATCTTCACCGGGGTCAGCCCGGCCGCCGCGGCGGCCTCGGCCCCGGCCAGCACCTGGGCCAGCCGGTCCCGGCGGGCCAGGGCGCGGAAGGTGGCCGCGTCCAGGGAGTCCAAGGAGATGTTGATCCGGCTCAGCCCGGCCGCCGCCAGGGCGGGAGCGCGGGTGGTGAGGCCGATGCCGTTGGTGGTCAGCGAGATCGGCAGTTGCGGGTGGGTGGCGCGCACCGCGGCGATGATCTCCTCCAGGTCACCGCGCACCAGTGGTTCCCCACCGGTCAGGCGCAGCTCGGTGATCCCCAGCCGGTCCACCCCCACGGTGACGATCCGGGTGATCTCGGCCGGGCTCATCAGCTGGGAGGCCGGCAGCCAGGGCAGCCCGTCGGCGGGCATGCAGTAGGTGCAGCGCAGGTTGCACTTGTCGATCACCGACAGCCGCAGATCGGTGGCCCGCCGCCCGTGCCGGTCCACCAGTCCTGCCCGGGGCGGGGCGGGACTGGGTGCCGGTCCCGCACTGCGGATCTGCGGAATGCCCAGGGAAACGCTCATGTCACCGCCTCGGTGGTCGCGCCCGGCCCGCACGGTGCTCGGCGTGCCGGGGTGGTCCGCCCAGTGTAATCAGTCCCCAGCATGCCGAGAATCTCCCGTGCGCCGGCCGGGTCGTCCGCCGCTGGTCCGCGCCGTGTCCGCGCCGTGTCCGTGCCGCGCCCTGGCCGGGGTCAGCCCGGCTCCGGCGGGGCCTGTCCGTCCAGCCGCGCGAGGGCCTCCGTCCAGCGGGTCTCCCGTTCGGCCGGGCTCTGCTCCCACCAGGGCGTGCCGCGTTCGCCCAGGCCGCGCTTCGCCAGCCCGACCCGGTCCCGCGCGGCCCGCAGCCGGTCCTCCGTGCCCTCCCGGCGCGCGGTGCGCACCGCCGCGCGGGCGCGCCCCAGGTGGGAGGTGAGCCGGGCCGCGACGTCGTCGGGCAGCGCGGGGTCCTGCCGCCGCCAGCGCCGCCCGTCCACCACGATCCACCGCCCGTCCGACGTGTGCTCCACCTCCCGCTGTGCCATGCCACCGATCCTGCCAGGTCCGCCCACCCCGGGTGCTCCTCGGCGGGCCCCTACGCTGGGGGCATGAGCAGGCACGCGCAGCACCCGGTCCGCAGCGTCGACGAGCACCGCCGTGCGGTCACCGAGGCACTGCGCGGAATCCGCCCGCGCGGGGAGACCGTCCCCCTGCGTGAGGCACTGGGCCGGGTCCTGGCCGAGGACCTGGTGGCGCCCCTGAGCCTGCAGCCCTTCGACAACTCGCAGATGGACGGCTTCGCGGTGCGTGCCGCCGACACCCGGGGGGCGCCGGGGGAGGAGGAGGCGCGGCTCGTCGTCGTCGCACCCGTCCCGGCCGGTCACGTCCCGGGGCCCCTGGCGGCCGGGGAGGCGGCCCCCGTCATGACCGGTGCGCCGCTGCCGCCCGGGGCGGACGCCGTGGTCCCGGTCGAGGAGACGCTCCCGGGCGGCTTCCCGGCTCCCGGGAGCGTGCTCCGTGTCCCGGCCGACCAGCCGGCCGGACGGTTCGTGCGCCGGGCGGGCGAGGACCTGGCCGAGGGGGCGACCGCCCTGTCGGCCGGGCAGCGGCTGACGCCCGCCCGGATCGGCCTCGCCGCCGCCCTCGGGTGCGCCGCGCTGCGGGTGCGGGCCCGGCCCCGGGCCGTGGTCTACACGACGGGGGACGAGGTGGTGGCCCCCGGGACCGCCCGCGGGCCCGCCCAGATCTTCGACGCGAACGCGGCGATCCTGGGCGCGCAGCTGACGGAGGCGGACGTGGAGGTGCTCGCCGCCCACCTGGTTCCCGACGACCCCGAGGCCTTCGCCGCGCGGCTGGCCGCCGACGCCGCCCAGGGACCCGACCTCTTCGTCTCCTCGGGCGGTGTCAGCGAGGGCGCCTACGAGGTCGTCCGCCAGGTGCTCGGGCCCCACGGCGAGTTCGTGCACGTGGCGATGCAGCCGGGCGGGCCGCAGGGGCTCGCCCACCGGGACGGGGTGCCCTTCGTGTGCCTGCCCGGCAACCCCGTGAGCACGCTGGTGTCCTTCGAGATGTTCCTGCGGCCGGCGCTGACGGAGACCGTCGGCGCCCCCGTCCCCCGCCCGCTCCGCACGGCGCGGCTCGCAGAGGCCGTCCGCCCGCTGCCCGGCAGGACCCAGGTCCGCCGGGGCGTGTGGGACGGCACCGTGGTGCGGCTGGCGGGCGGTCCCGGCTCCCACCTGCTGGCCGCCGCGGCCCGGGCCAACGCCCTCGTCCTGCTGCCGCCGGGGGACGCGGAGCTGCCGGCGGGCGCTCCCGTGGAGCTGCTCGGGCTCGACTGACGGTGGCCGGGACCGTCCGCCCCGCTGACTAGACTGGCCTGCACACCTCGCCCGGTCCCCGGTCCGGGACCGGGGACCCCGTGACGACCGCTCCGACGACGACCGCTCCCGTGACGACCGCTACAGAACAGGCCCTCATGAAGTCCCTGCCCGCGCCCCTGCTGCTCGCCGCCACCGCCGTGATCCAGGCGCTCGGACGCTACGAGTACCACCAGAACGCGATCACCGTGGTGGGCCAGATGCTGTTCCCCATCTTCTTCGCCGTCCTGGCGATCTTCCTCGCCCGGCGCGGGACGGAGGGGGCCTTCGGCACCACGCACCTCGTGCTGCTCGTGGCCGGCGCGCTCCTGTTCGTGCTCAGCCTGGTGGGCCGCAACGGCACCGTCCCGCAGCTGTACCCCTCGGTGTGGGTCTACTACACCGCGTTCGCGCTCGTGGCGCTCGAGGCCGCGCTGCGGATCGCCGGGACTCCCGGCCGGGGGCGCGGCGCACCCACGGACGAAGGGCCCGCCCGGCGCTGAGCGGCTACCCGGCTCCGCCGGCTCGCGCCACGACGAGCGCCGCCAGCTGCTCCGGGCGGGTCTCGGGCAGCCAGTGCCCGGCGTCCAGCTCCACGAACCGGTACGGGCCGCGCACGTGCCCGGCCGTCAGCTCCGCGGCCCGGCGGCCCAGGGCAAGATCCCGGTTGCCCCACGCGTAGGTGGTCGGGACGTCGACCGGGCCCGTGCGCAGCCGCGACAGCGGCACGGCGCGGTACCAGTCCAGGGCCGCGGTCAGCGCGCCCGGCTGCTGCATCCGGGCGGCGTAGCGGGCGGCCTCCGCGGCGGGCAGCCCGGAGCGGCGCAGCAGGTCCCCGAGCCGCGGGCCCAGCACCGTCTCCGGGAGCCGGGGCAGCTGGAAGGCGGCCACGTAGGCGGAGCGCAGCCCCTGCCCCGAGCGGACCAGGGACCGGGACAGCGCCCGCGGATGGGGCACCGAGGCCACCGTGAGGGCCGCCGTCCGCTCCGGCCGGTGCGCCGCCAGGGCCCACGCCACGATCCCGCCCCAGTCGTGGCCCAGCACGTGCGCGCGCTCCACCCCGGCGGCGTCGAGCACCGCCACGGCGTCCTCGACGAGCAGCTCCAGCCGGTAGGCCCCGCGGCCGCGGGGCCGCGCCCCGGGGGAGTAGCCGCGCTGGTCGGGGGCGAGGGTGCGCAGGCCCGCGGCGTGCAGCGCGGGCGCGAGACGGTCCCAGCTCGTGCGGTCCTGGGGGAAGCCGTGCAGCAGCAGCACCGGGGGGCCGTCGGCGGGCCCCGCGTCGCGGACGTCGAGCAGCAGGCCGGCCGACGGGCACCGGGTGAGCCGCTGGGCCCCGGCCGGCTCGCCGGTCCCGTCGTCGACCCGCTCACTCATCCGGGGCCCGCCGCGCCTCCGACACCGGGGTGCGCCACTCTCCCGGGTCCGCGACCGGGAACCGGCGGCCGGTCACGAGGCCCGGCACGACGCGGACGAAGACGCCCTTCCGGCCCGACTGCCACGGGAAGAGCGGCAGGTCCAGGGTGTCCGTCAGCTCCTGGATCTGCTGGATGCGCTCGGCCCGGCCCTTGAGCACCACGCTCCACCCCTGGGCCGAGGACGCGTCGTACCCGTCGATCTCCACCGCCACCGGGACGTCGGCCAGAGCGGCCGCGAGCTTCGTCCCCTCGGCCGAGCGGAAGACGAGCGTCCCGTGGTCCACCACGAAGTTGATCGGGAAGATGTCCGGGTGGTCCTCCACCCACACGGCGAGGCGGCCGACCCCGGCGTCCCGCAGCAGCTCCCAGCAGGTGTGCACCGGCAGGTCCTCGACGTGGGTGGCGTGCTCGTCCGTCATCGTGTGCTCCTTCGCAGGTCGGCGGCATCGGCGGCGCGGGATGGCGTGCGGCCAAGCTAGCACCGCGCCCGACCCGGGACCAGGCCCGGCCCCGGAGCGGACGTGGGCCAGAATAGGAGGACGCACCGACCGGAGACCCGAAGGGACCGCACCGAGATGACCGATCAGCAGCAGGGCCTCACGCACGTCCGGGCGGACGGCTCCGCGCACATGGTGGACGTCTCGCACAAGGACGTCACCACCCGCGAGGCCACCGCGACGGCCACGCTGCGCACCCGGCCCGACGTCGTCGAGCAGGTCTTCGCCGCGGACCTCCCCAAGGGCGATGCCCTCCCGGTGGCCCGCGTCGCGGGGATCATGGCGGCCAAGCGGACCCCGGAGCTCGTCCCGCTGTGCCACCCCCTGCCGATCAGCAAGGTGGTGGTGGACTTCGAGCGCCTGGTCGACGGGGTGCGGATCACCGCCACCGTGCGCACCCGCGGGGTGACCGGCGTGGAGATGGAGGCCCTGACCGCGGCGTCGGTGGCCGCGCTGACGCTCTACGACATGATCAAGGCCGTGGACAAGCTCGCCGAGATCGACCGGGTCAGGGTGCTCGCCAAGTCCGGCGGGAAGTCGGGGGACTGGTCGCGGGACGGCGGGGACCGCGCATGAGGAGCGCCGCCGTCATCGTCGCCTCCACCCGCGCGGCCGCCGGGGTCTACCGGGACCGGAGCGGGCGGATCGCCGCGGACTGGTTCGGCTCCCACGGCTTCACCGTGGAGGGCCCGTTCGTGGTGGCCGACGGCGAGGACGTCCGCGCCCAGCTCGAGCGCCTGCTGGTGGCACGGGCGCCGGAGGACCGGCCCAGCGTCGTGGTGACCAGCGGCGGCACCGGCCTGGCCCCCGACGACCTGACCCCGGAGGTCACCCGCCCCTTCCTCGACCGGGAGCTGCCGGGGATCATGGAGGCACTGTGGGCGGAGGGCCGGAGGACCACGCCCCTGGCGGTGCTCAGCCGCGGGCACGCCGGCGTCAGCGGGCACACCTTCGTGGTCAACCTCCCCGGCTCCACGGGCGGGGTGTGGGACGGGCTGAAGGTGCTCGAGCCCCTGCTCGACCACGTCTGCGACCAGCTCGAGGGCCACCGCGACCGCGGGCACACCGACCCCGGGCTCCGGCACCACGCCGCCGCCCCGCAGGCCCCCGAGCAGCAGGCCCCGCCACCGCAGGACCCCGGGCCGCGGGACCCCGGACCGCAGGACCCCGAGCCGCACGAGGAGAACGACCGATGAGCACTCCCGGACCCATCCAGGCCGACACCGCCGTGGTCGCCGCGTTCGTGACCGACGAGCCGCTGGACCACGCACAGGCGGTCTCGGCCGTGCAGGACGAGCGCACCGGCGCCGTGGTCTCCTTCAGCGGCGTGATCCGGGACCACGACGGCGGCCGTTCCGTCACGAGCCTGGACTACACCTGCCACCCCGGCGCCGACCGGGCGGTCAAGGACGTGGCCCGGGCGGTCGCCGAGGAGTTCCCCGGCACCCGGATCTGGGCGGCCCACCGGATCGGCCACCTGGAGGTCGGGGACTCCGCGCTGGAGGCCGCCGTCGGCGCCGCCCACCGCAAGCTCGCGTTCGCCGCCTGCGACGCGCTCGTCGACCGGATCAAGGCCGAGGTGCCCATCTGGAAGGAGCAGTCCTTCGCCGACGGCTCCACCGAGTGGGTCGGGCTGGACGGCTGAGCGCCGTGGACCTGCCCCCGCTCGTCGACCCCGCCCCCGCGCTCACCGACGCCGAGCTGCGCCGCTACGCCCGGCACCTCACCGTCCCCGAGATCGGGGAGGAGGGCCAGCGGCGGCTGAAGAACGCCCGGGTGCTGTGCGTGGGCGCGGGCGGACTGGGCTCCCCGGCGCTGCTCTACCTCGCCGCCGCGGGGGTGGGGACCCTCGGGATCGTCGACGACGACGTGGTGGACTCCTCCAACCTCCAGCGCCAGGTGATCCACGGGGAGGCCGCCCTGGGCGCGCCCAAGACGGCCTCGGCCGCGGCGCGGATCGCCGACCTCAACCCGCTGGTGCGCGTCGTCGAGCACCGCGAGCGGCTCACGGCGGCGAACGCGCGGCGGATCCTGGCCGGCTACGACCTCGTGCTGGACGGCTCGGACAACTTCGGGACCCGCTACCTCGTCTCGGACGCGTGCGAGCTCGGCGGTGTCCCGCACGTGTGGGGCTCGATCCTGCGCTTCGACGGCCAGTACTCGGTCTTCTGGGGCGCGCACGGGCCCACCTACCGGGACCTCTACCCGGTGCCGCCGGCGCCGGGCACCGTGCCCAGCTGCGCCGAGGCCGGGGTGCTCGGCGTCCTGCCGGGCCTGCTGGGGACCGCCCTGGCGGTCGAGGCCGTCAAGCTGGTCACCGGGATCGGCACCACCATGCTGGGCCGGGTGGCCACCTACGACGCCCTGTCCGCGCGCTGGTGGGAGATCCCGCTGGCCCCCACGCCGGGACGCCCGCCCGTGCGCTCCCTGCAGGACGACGCCGGGACTCCCTTCTGCGCGGCACCCGCCCCGGCGCGGCCGGCGGGGGAGGAGCTGCCCACGGTCACGGCGCCGCAGCTCGCGCAGCTGCTCGCCGCCCGGGAGCGCGGCGAGGCGCAGTTCGAGCTCCTCGACGTGCGCGAGCCCTACGAGGCCCGTCTCGCGGCCATCCCGGGCGCGCGGCTGGTCCCCCTGGCCCGGTTCGAGTCCGGCGAGGCGCTGGCGGGGATCGACCCGGGACGCCGGGTGCTGCTGCACTGCAAGGCCGGGGCGCGCTCCGAGCGGGCGCTGCGGCTGCTGCGGGCGGCCGGGCACGCCGACGCCGCCCACCTGGAGGGCGGGGTGCTGGCCTGGATCGAGCAGGTGGATCCCGCCCAGCGGCCCTACTGACCGTCCGGGGCGCCCGGCCGGTCCGGGTACGCGGGGAGCGGAATGCGCTGGCGGGTCCGCCCCTGTACCTGCCTACGGTGGGGCCGTACCGTCCCGACGAAAGGATTCCCCGCATGTCCGAGAACAGCATCTCCGCCAGCCGCCTCATCGACGCCCCCGCCGACGCCATCTTCGACGTCCTCAGCCTCCCGTCCCGGCACCAGCAGATCGACGGCTCCGGCACGGTGGTCTCCGGCGACGACCAGCGCATCCAGCAGGTCGGCCAGGTGTTCGTGATGAACATGAACGGTGAGCACATGGGCGGCGACTACGTCATGGAGAACACCGTCTCGGGCTTCGACGAGAACAAGCTCCTGGCCTGGCGGCCGAAGCCGCAGGGCGCCGAGCTCGAGGGCTGGGAGTGGATCTGGGAGCTCGAGCCGCAGGGCCCCGGCGCCACCCTGGTCACCGAGACCTACTCCTGGGAGCACGCGAGCCCCGAGGCCAGGAAGGCCGTGTCCTTCCCGCTCTTCGAGGAGGGCGCCCTGGAGGACTCCCTCGAGCGGCTCGCGGCGGCCGTCTCGGAGAAGTGACCGGCGGAGGCACGCCGCCGCCCGGTCGCTCCGCGGCCGGGCGGCGGCGTGCCTCCGGCGCCGCTCAGGCGTGTCCGGAGCCCTCCAGGGGGTACTTCTGCTGCACCGCCGTCCAGTCCCCGGAGCCGGCCAGCGGGTCCATCCACATGATCTCCCAGAGGTGGCCGTCCGGGTCCTGGAAGCTGCGCGAGCGCAGGAAGTCCCGGTCCTGGGGGCGACCCTCCGGGGCGCCGGCGGCCACGGCGCGGTCGACGAACTCGTCGACCTCCTCCGGGGTCGCCACGGACAGGGAGTGGATGGCCGCGGCGCAGCGCCTGGTGTCCGTGACGTCCTTGTCCGCGCGGCCGCGGAACGTCAGGTGGTCGAGGAGCACGACCCACAGGTCCTCGCCGGCCACGACGGTCACGGCGTGCTGGTCCGAGAACCCGGGGTCGGGGGTCCAGCCCAGCGCGGTGTAGAAGCTCCGGGACGCCGCGAGGTCGACCACCGGCAGGTGGATCAGGACGGCCGGCGCCACGGCTGCTCACCCGCCCCGCCGGCCCGGGCCGGCACCGGCGCCGGATCCACCCACAGGACCTCCCAGTGGTGCCCGTCCGGGGCCTGGAAGCTGCGCGAGCGCAGGAAGCCGTAGTCCATGATCTCGCCCTCCGTCGCGCCGGCGCGGACGGCCCGCTCGACGACGGCGTCGACCTCCGCGGGAGAGCCCACGTCGATCGCGGCGACCACGGAGGAGTCGGACTCGGTGCCGGGTTCCCCCGGACCCACCGGGCACCGGTGACGGTCCTCGCTGAGGACCATGACGTGCGCCGCACCCCGCACCAGCATCGTGGCGCCCTCCGGGACGTTCCGGCTCGGGGGCCGCAGCTCCCAGCCGAGACGGGTGTAGAACTGCCTGGCCCGTTCCGGGTCTGCGACGGGAAGGGCGACGAAGTCGGCCGTGATCATGACGTCTCCTCCAGAGTGCGGCTGAGCTCGGCTCCAGGATGGTCCCGGGGTGTGTGCCGCTGCAACCGTGTGACGGGGGATCGGCGCGGATGTCGCCACGGCAACGGCACGGCATCGGTGCGTCATCGGCGGGACCCCGGAATGGGCGCAGGGCCCCCGCCGTTGGAACGGTCATGCTGGTCATCGGAGTCGCGTCGTTCGGAGGGCCGGAGGCCCTCACCGCCCACGAGGTGCCGGACCCGCACCCGGGCCCCGGCGAGGTGCGGATCCGGGTGCGGGCCGCGGCCGTCAGCCCCACGGACACGGTCCTGCGCGCCGGCGGACAGCCGCTGCGGGAGCGGCGCCCGCCGTACGTGCCGGGCATGGACGCGGCCGGGACCGTCGACGAGATCGGGGAGGGCAGCGCCTGGCGGGTGGGGGACGCCGTGATGGCGATCGCCCTGCCCCGCGGCGAGCACGGGGGCGCCTACGCGGAGCTGCTGGTCGCCCCGGACGACTCGGTCGCCCGGATCCCGGCGAACACGGACTTCGCCACGGCCTCGACCCTGCCGATGAACGGGCTGACGGCCCTGCAGATCCTCGAGGAGCTCCACCTCCAGCCCGAGCAGACCCTCGCCGTCACCGGGGCCGCCGGTACCCTGGGCAACTACGTGGTCGAGCTGGCCAAGCACCAGGGACTCATCGTGGTGGCGGACGCCGCGGACCGGGACCTGGAGCTGGTGGAGAGCCTGGGTGCCGACCACGTGGTGGCCCGCGGCGACGACGTGGCGGAGCGGATCCGGGAGTTCTTCCCCGAGGGGGTGGACGCGCTGGTGGACGCCGCCGTGCTGAACGAGAAGGCCGCCCCGGCGGTGCGGGACGGCGGCCGTTTTGCGACCGTCCGGCACTGGGACGGGAACCCGGGCCGGGGCATCACCGTGCACCGGATCAGCGTGCCGCGCGAGTACCGTTCCGGGCACAAGCTCGAGTTCCTGCGCCGCTGGGTGGAGGAGGGAGTGCTGACCCTGCGCGTGGCCGACGTCCTGCCCGCCGCGGAGGCCGCCGAGGCCCACCGCCGGCTCGAGGCCGGCGGCGTCCGGGGACGGCTGGTCCTGCGCTTCTGACCGCGGGACCGCACCGCCCCCGGACGCCGGTGCCTCAGCGTTCGGTGCTTCGGAGGCCGGTGCCTCAGAGACCGGAGCGGTACTGGTGGTCGATCCCGGCCTGGTCGACCTTGCGGTGGAAGCGCATCCCGGCGAGTCCCCCGAGGATCGCGGCGATCAGCGGGATGACCACGGCGAGGACCAGTGCGATGATGCCCCCGGCGGTCAGGGTGCCCTCGTCGATCGGGATCCGCGGGAAGCCGTTGAGGTCGCGCAGGACGTTGAACTGCTCGCCCGCCACGGCGCCCAGGACCGCCAGCACGATCGCGATGACGACGGCCCAGACCCACACGGCCACGCCCTGCTTGGCGCCGTCGAACCGCGCCATCCGGCCGGCCACGTAGCCTCCGGCGAAGTAGGCGACGAACAGGATCACGGCCAGGACGATGCCGCTGACGATCCCCACGGTGCCGGCGTTCTGCCCGACCTGGTCCGCGATCTCGGCCGGGTCGGTGCTGGTCGCCACGCCGACGCCTGCCCCGATCGCGGTGAGCAGGGCGGTGAGCAGCACGGCGATGCCGGTGGCGGTCATCCAGCCGAAGAACGCGCAGCCGAACTTCACGCCCCCGTATTCCTGCTTCTCCGCGGCGACCACCTCCTGGCGGCGCCCCCGGGGCGTCGTGGCGCCCGCACCGTCCGGGACGCCTCTCCCGGCGCCCTCGGGCACGGACGCTCCTGCCGATTCCTGGCGCACCATGGCGTTCTCCTCACCTCGAACCATCAGCTTGCTTAACAGTTTCCTCCGAATGCCCGGGACCCGCAACCGTCCGTCACGGACCCGGCGGGAACCGGTGCCGCCGCCCGGAACCGGTAGTAGACTGATGGTTCCGGCAGCACCTCGAGAGCAGCCCGCCGGCGGCGGGCGGAGAGGCACGACCATGGACTTCATCCCTCGCACCGCCATCGTGACCGGCTCGGACTCCGGGATCGGCCGTGCGACGGCCGTCGCCCTGGCGGCGGCCGGGATGGACGTCGGCATCACCTGGCACCAGGACGAGGCCGGTGCCGAGAGCACCGCGGAGGAGGTCCGCTCCTACGACCGCCGCGCCGTGGTCGCCCGGTTGGACACCACGGACCTCGACGGCTGCGGCGGTGTCGTGGACGACCTGGTGGAGCGGCTCGGCGGGGTCGACGTGTTCGTGAACAACTCCGGCACGGGGGCGAACGTCCCGTTCCTGGAGACCTCGCTGGGGACCTGGCGCAAGGTCGTGGCCACCGACCTGGACGGGGCGTTCGTCTGCCTCCAGGCGGCCGCCCGGCACATGGTCGCCGCCGGGCGCGGCGGGCGGCTGATCGCCGTGACCAGCGTGCACGAGCACCTGCCCCGGGTCGGCTCCAGCGCCTACGACGCCGCCAAGCACGGGCTGGGCGGGCTCGTGAAGACCATCGCCCTGGAGCTGGGGGAGCACGCGATCACGGCGAACGCGGTGGCCCCGGGGGAGATCGCGACCCCCATGACGGGACAGGAGGACGAGAACCCCCGGCGCACCCACCGTCCCGGCGTTCCGCTGGGCCGGCCCGGGGACGCCCGGGAGATCGCCTCGGTCATCGCCTTCCTCGCCTCCCCGGCCTCGGCCTACGTCACCGGCGCGTCCTGGGTGGTCGACGGCGGCATGGTGCAGATGGGGCCGCAGGCCGGCTCCCACCTGACGAGCGACGACTGGCGCAGGGGCTAGGCCGCCCGCCCGGTCCCGGCCCGGTCCCTTCCCGCGGCGGGCTTAGAGTAGGGACCGCCCCGCCCGCCGCACGAGGAGTCCTGCCATGCGCGCCAGCACGACCGTGACCGGTCCCGACCACCACGGGATCGTGGCCGCGGTCGGCCCGGAGTCCTCCCGCCCGCGGGCCGGCATCCCGATCCGGAAGCCGAGGCCCTGGTGACCGTTCCCTCCACCTCCGCCGCCGTGGCGTCCCGCCCCCGGCGCTCCGCGCCGCTGACCGGACTGGTGTGGCTGCTGCTGGCGGGGGCGCTGGTGCGGTCCGTCTGGCTGGTCTTCGACGGCAGCATCGACCTGGACGTCTACCGGTTCGGCGGCATGGCCGTGGTGGACCGCCACGGGTTCGACGACGAGCTCTACGGGCCGGGCCTGAGCCCGGACGGCGACGGGGGGCTGCCCTTCACCTATCCGCCGTTCGCCGCCCTGCTGTTCGTGCCGCTGGCCTACCTGCCCGAGTGGCTCACCGAGCTCGCCCTGGCGCTGTTCACGATCGGTTTCGCGGCCGGGCTCTCGTGGCTCCTCCTGCGCTACGCGGCGGACCGCGGGCGGCCGCTGCCGCTGCAGACCCGCCTGGACCCGGCCACGGCGGTGGCGGCGGGCACCGCCGTGCTGCTGTGGTCCGGGCCGTGGATGCGCAACGTCGGCCTGGGACAGATCAACGCGCTGATCATCGCCCTCGTGCTCTACGACCTCCTGCGCACCCGCGACGACAGCCCGCTCGGCCGGATCCCGCGCGGGTTCTGGATCGGGCTGGCCGCCGGGATCAAGCTGACGCCGCTGGCCTTCGGGCTGGTGTTCCTGATGCGCGGGCAGCTGCGGCCGATCCTCACGATGGGCCTCACCTTCGCCGCGACCGTGCTCGCCGGGTTCCTCGTGCTGCCGCGGGACGCGGTCGTGTTCTGGACCGAGGCCGTGGTCAGCGACGAGCGCGTGGGCGACCCCTCCTACGTGGACAACACCTCGCTGCAGGGCGTGCTGCTCCACCTCGGCGTTCCCGCCGGCCCCGAGCCCCTGCTGCGCTGGGGGCTGCTCCTCGTGCTGCTGGTCGGCGCCGCCCTGCTGATCCGGGTCCTCGCCGCGCGCGGGATGGTCCTCTCCGTGGTGGCCGTCAACGCCCTCGTCATGCTCTACCTGTCGCCGGTCACCTGGTCCCACCACCACCTGTGGTGGGGGCTCGTGCTGACCGCGCTGTGGGTGGAGGCCTGGCCCGCGTTCCTCCGGGACGGCCCGCGCCGGCTGGTCCCGGCGCTGGGCGGAGTCGCCCTGGTGGGCCTGTACGTGGGCCCGATCCGCTGGGACGCCTGGCTGCGCCCGCTCGGCGTCACCGGCCCGGTGATCGACGTGGTGGCCGCCCTGCCCTACCTCGCGCTGCTCGCGCTCCTGGCCCTGTGGGTGGTCACCGGGCTCCGGGCCGGGATCCCGGCGGCCGGCGCCGGCCG
Source organism: Kocuria turfanensis (assembly GCF_001580365.1). Lineage (NCBI taxonomy): Bacteria > Bacillati > Actinomycetota > Actinomycetes > Micrococcales > Micrococcaceae > Kocuria > Kocuria turfanensis. The sequence goes on from NZ_CP014480.1 coordinate 3,030,689, forward strand.
TGGCTGAGGGCCTCCCGCCGGGGACGTGGACCGGCTACGACCGCGGCAGCCGGGGCTACCGCCGGGTCCTGCTCGCCCTGCTGTGCGCCGGGGTCGCCACGTTCGCCCAGCTCTACTCCGTGCAGGGCGTCCTGCCGCTCATGGCGGCCGACCTGGGGATCGACGCCGCCCGCGCGTCCCTGGGCGTCTCGGCCGCGACCTTCGGGCTGGCCGTGGGCGTCCTGCCCTGGTCCGTGGTCTCCGACCGCTGGGGGCGGCTGCGGACCATGGTGATGGCGGTCGTGGCCGCCACGGCCTTCGGGCTCGTGATGCCCTTCGCCCCGGCCTTCGAGACCGTGGTGGCGCTGCGCTTCGTGGAGGGCGTGGCCCTCGGCGGCATCCCTGCCGTGGCCATGGCCTATCTCGCGGAGGAGCTCGACCGCCGGCACACGGCCGTCGCCGCCGGCACCTACGTGGCGGGCACGAGCCTGGGCGGGCTGGCCGGGCGCATCATCGCCGCCCCCGTGGGCGACGCGTTCGGCTGGCGGACCGGCACGGTCACCGTGAGCGTGCTCGCTGCGCTCGCCGCTGTGGTGTTCGTCCTGATCGCCCCGCGCCAGCGCGGCTTCGTCCGCCAGACGATCCGGCTCACCGGGCCGTCCGGGCTGCTGCGCCGGCTGGGCGCCAACCTGGCGGACCGGGGCCTGCTGGTGCTGTACCTGCAGGGCTTCCTGCTCATGGGCGGGTTCGTGGCGATCTACAACTACCTGGGCTTCCACCTGGGCGAGGAGCCGTTCGGCGTCTCCCAGACCGTGGTGAGCCTTTTGTTCCTGGCCTACCTCTCCGGCACGTGGTCCTCGGGGACGGCCGGGCGGCTCGCGGCCGCCCACGGCCGGAGGGTGGTGCTCGTGAGCAGCGGGCTGGTCATGCTGGCGGGGCTGCTGGCCACCCTCGTCCCCTCGATCCCCGTGATCGTGGCGGGGCTGCTGCTGTTCACCGCCGGCTTCTTCGCGGCCCACGCGGTGGCCTCGGGCTGGGTGCCGGTGCGCTCGCGCACGGGCAAGGCCCAGGCGTCGTCCCTCTACACGCTCTTCTACTACGGGGGCTCCTCCGTGCTCGGCACCGCCGGCGGCGTCTTCTACACCGCCACCGGCTGGTCCGGGGCGGTCGCGTTCGTGGCGGCGCTCGTCGTCGTCGCCGTCCTGCTCGTGCTGGTGGTGCTCCGGGACCCTGCGCGGACCTGACCCGGGGCCCGGCCGGGGGGAGCGGTCAGTCGTCCGCGCCGCCCCACTGCAGGGGGAACACCTCGAAGGAGCTCGCCAGCGGCACCCCGGCCCGTTCGCCCACGGTCTGCGCGTTGCCGCGCAGGAAGGCGTCCGGGTCGAAGTCGGCCCAGCCCAGGCCGTCCAGGTACGCCTGATGGGCGCGCAGGGACGCCACACCGGCGTCGAAGGTCTCCGTGACGTCCACGGCGTGCCGGGCCTCCGGGGAGGCCGCCGCCCACACCGCCGTCACGTCGGGCCAGGGCTGCAGGCCCGCCTCGATCTGCTCCGGGAAGATCCACCGGTTGCCGGCGTCCCGGGCGGCGTCCAGGGTGGCGCGGCCCACCGCGATGTGGTCGGCCTGGTTGAGGTTCGTGGCGCCGTCCCAGGTGTCGCGGAAGTTGTTGGTGACCACCACGTCCGGCCGGTGCCGGCGGACCACCTCGGCGATCCGGCGGCGCAGCGCCACCCCGTACTCCAGGACCCCGTCCGGCAGGCGCAGGAACTCGACCTCGTCCACGCCCACCACCCGGCAGGACTCCCGCTGCTCGTCCTCCCGCAGCGGGCCCGCCTCCGGCGGGGCCATCCCGTCGATCCCGGCCTCCCCGCTGGTCACCAGGCAGTAGACCACGTCCTTGCCCTGGCCGGTCCACCGGGCCACGGCGGCCGCGGCGCCGAACTCCATGTCGTCCGGGTGGGCGACCACCACGAGCGCGCGGTTCCAGTTCTCGGGCAGGGCGGTGAGCGGCGTCTCGGTCATGGTGCCCATCATGGCCCGCGCCGCGGGGACCGGCAACGGCCGCCGGATCGTTGCCGAAATGCTCCGCGGCCCTGTTGATCCTCCGGCGGGGTGGTCCTGGAATAGAGGTGGGCGGCGTTCGTCGATCCGTCGCCGAGTGCAGGACCGGAGCGAGGAGACCAACATGAGCAACAAAGCCGTGGTCAGTCTGACAACCGGGCTGGAGGACGCCGAACGGGTTACCGTGGCGTTCCTCGTCGCGGTCGGAGCCGCCGAGCAGGGGCGCCCGACGCTCATGTTCCTGACCAAGGAGGCGGTGCGGCTGGCCATTCCGGGATTCGCACGGGCCGTGGCCTGCGACGGATGCCCACCCCTGCCGGACCTGCTCGGCCGCTACGAGCAGGCCGGAGGGCGCTACCTGGTGTGCACGGTCTGCTTCGACGCCCGAAAACTGGACCCGTCGAACCTGCTCGGCAACGCCGAGATGGGCGGAACCGTACCGATGTGGAAGTGGATCGGGGAAGAAGCGGCGACGACCTTCAGCTATTGACGGACCCGCCGGACACCACCGACAGCTGCGCCGTCCGGGCGTCCTGCGGCGGCACCGGTGCCCCGGCCCCGGCCGGGCGCCCGCCCCGGTCCCGGACCGCGCCGACGAGCTGCCACAGGGCGTAGCCGAACAGGGCCGCGGCGACCAGCACGACCCCGCCGCGCTTCTGCTCCGCGTCCAGCAGCGTGGCGGCGTGGCCGGCCCAGGGCACGTGGTACTTCACCACGCCGCGCAGCTGGGTGGCGGTGACCGGCTCCGCGTCCGGGACGGCGTTGGCGTCGCCCTGGGTCGTGAAGCTGCGCCTGCCCTCGCCGTCCACCGCGACGGCCACGATCCGGTGGGTGACCAGGGTGTCGTCGTCGGGCCGGGGCATGAACGTCACGACGTCCCCGGTGCTCAGCCGCGCGGCGTCGGCCTCGCCCTCGAGGGGCTCGACGACGACCTGGCTGCCGGTCGGGACGGTCGGCTCCATCGAGCCGGAGAGCACCGTCAGCGGCACCCAGCCCAGCACGAGGGGTGCGACGACGACGGCCAGCAGCAGCGCGGACACCGCGGCCAGGAGCACGACGAGCAGCGGGTGGAGAGCCTTGCGGACCATGGCGGTCATGACGGGAGTCCTTCGCAGTTGATGTTGCCGCTGGCGCCGGGGGTCTTGATCTTCCAGGCGTAGGCGCTGTCCGCGTGGGTGGTGCCTCCGGCGGCGAACACGGCCCGGACGAGCACCTCGTAGTCCTGGCTGGATCGGAGGTCCGACACTCGCCGCAGATCGACGGCGCCCAGCTGAGCCGTTCGCGCCGCGCCGTGCGACACGGTCATGAGCACCGTCGGCGCCTGGGTGCTGCCCATGGGCCGTGCCAGGACCTGCCACTCCTCGACAGCCGGGCCGCCGGGCCGGTCGCTCCACGTCCACCGCAGCACCGCCGTGCTCTTGTCCGCCCCGCACTGCGCCGCATCCGCCGGCACCGGGACCGAGGGCGCGGTCACGGGCGGGAGGTCCACCGTGAACGGCGCCGTCCACGAGCGGGTCGCCGACCAGGTGCCCCCGTCGAGGGAGGAGGCCTCCAGCCGGGTGACCACCTGCAGGGACCGCCCGGCCAGGGCGCGCAGCGCGTCCTCGGCGGCGCCGTCGGTGGACACCGTCAGGCACAGCTCCGCGGGCCGGTCCCGCTCCAGGGGCGCCGGGGTGCTCCCCGGGACGGCCACCGGGGTGGACCCGCCCGGCGCGACGGCGGTCCAGGACGCCGGTGACTCCGGGGCGCCGCAGGCCGCGCCGGTGCGGTAGGCGAAGCGCAGGCCCGCCGGCGGGGTCACGGCCGCACCGGTCGTGTCGACGAGGGCGACCTGCACCGGCCGGTAGCGGATCCCGAACCCGGAGGTGTTGGTCAGGGTCGCCGAGCTCCCGTCGCCGGCGACGTCGAACCCGATCACCCCCATGGTCAGGACGGGCACCTCCGCCTGCCCGGCGGCGGACCAGCGCGCGCGGGTGGTGCCGTTCGGGGTCATGAGCACGACGACGACCAGCAGGAGGAGGACGGCCAGCGCATACGCCGCGGGGGTGCGGTACTTCCTCATCGGGGCTCCCGGGGATCAGTTCTGGGTGAGGGCGACCGTCAGCGGGCCCGGCGCGAGCGCCGTGCCCTGCACCGCCGGATCGGCGGGGACGTCGTAGGAGACGGTGACGTCGTAGACGGCGCCGTCCTGGGCCGCGGTCACGGTCCAGGTGGACGGCCCGGCACCGGGGGGCAGGGGCCCCGTGCCGGGGGCCGGGGCCAGCTCCACGCGCGGCACGACCGCGCTGCCGGCCGGCACGCCGGGGTCGACCGCGAGGGTCGCGGTGAGGTTCGAGCCTGCGAGGTCGAGATGCGCCCGGGTCGTGACGACGACCGTGTCGCCGGGAGCCAGCGCCGGAACGGCGTTTGCCGATCCTGTGAGGTCGGTGGTGCCGCGCTGGACGGCGCCGGTCGCCGGGTCGAAGTCGGTGTGCCGCAGGGTCGTCCGCGCCGGCTCGAGCACCAGGTCGAGCGTCCCGGTGCTGACGGCCCGCGTCTCGAGCGGGACGGCGTCGGACCACCGGGCGTCCGTGCCCGTGCTGCTGCCGAGCAGCGTCAGGGCGAGCAGGGAGGCCGCGGTGGCCGCGAAGGCGCGGCCGGCGGCCGAGGGGCGGGGGCGGACGGGGTGTGTCACGGGGGCCTCTGGGGATGAGAGGGAATCTGTGGGGGTGGAGGCCCCGGTGCGGTGGTCTCCCACCGCACCGGGGCGCCGCAGGGCGGTCAGACGCTCTGGTCGAGCACCAGGTTGAAGCCCTTCACGGGCTGGGCCGGGACGTTCTGTCCCTGGTCACCCGTGACGCTGTCGGCCTTCCAGGTGAAGGCCGCGACCACGTCGACCGGCTTGCCGTCGTTGGCCTCGGTGACCTCGTAGACCTTGTCGTTGTTCGTGTCGGAGAGACCGTCGATCTGCAGGGTGTAGTCGACGTACTTCCCGATCACGGACTGGAGATTCGCCGGCAGCTCCAGGGCCAGGGTGGCCTTGAGGTTCTCGCCCTCGGCCTGGATGATCGGCGAGACCTTGAGCTTGACGGTGTCGCCGGGGACGACCTTGTACGTGTTGATGTCGATGGGCTTGTCGTTGCCGTCCGTCCAGGTGGCGCCCTGGTCCAGGGCGAGGCTCAGCTCGCCGGTGGCGACCTTGTCGTCGGAGGCGACGGCCTCGGAGTCGGACCACTTCGAGAAGGTGCCGCCGCCGGCGGCGAGGAGGCCGACGGCCACGGCGCCGGCCAGGACGGCCTTGCCGGTGCGGCCGTTCTTGGCGCCCCGCGCGGGGGACTCGGACGGGAGGTGCTGTGCTGCAGAGGACATGGTTCCGCCTTCGTGCGAGAGGTGTGGGAGGAGAGCTGCGCGGGATCGGTGCGCAGCGCGCGGCATCCGGTGCGAGGCCCGGTGGAGCAGGGGGGGACGCCGGCCCCGGGATCAGGGGGGCCGGCGTCCCCGGTGCGACGGCCGCGCCAGAGGGCGCGGGTCCGCGGGACCGCGGTGGATCGCCGGGCGGTCCGCCGGTAGCCCTACCGCCGGATCGCCTTGACACGTCAACTCTAGACAAAAGTCTATGAATTCGAACAGATCTTGATTGTCCCCACTTCGCCCGACGTTACCGCCGAGTAAGGACGGCGTTCCGGCCGGTCCGGGCCCGGGCCTAGGATGCCGGGGGAGGGCTCCCACCCGGAGGGCCCCGGAGCGGAGGACCCCATGACCCGAGCATCCCAGCGACGCCGGGTGCACCGGTACACGGCCCAGGGGGACGAGGGCGGCCGCGCGGACACCCTCGCCGGGGAGGAGCCCCTGGAGATCCGGCTCCACGGCAGCCCCTTCACCGTCACCATGCGCACCCCCGGCCACGACTTCGATCTCGTGGCCGGGTTCCTCGTCTCCGAGGGCGTCGTCCGGGCGCCGTCCGAGCTCGCGCAGATGGACTACCGCAGCGGCATCGGCCCCGACGGGCAGCGCACCTACAACGTGGTCGACGTCCGGCTCGCACCGGGGGTCGCCCTGCCGGACACCTCCATGCAGCGGCACGTCTACACCTCGTCGTCGTGCGGGGTCTGCGGCACGGCGTCCATCGAGGCCGTCACCAAGGTCTCCTCCTTCGACCCCGCGGCGGACCCCGTCCGGCTCCCCGTGCCCGGGCTGCTCGCCCTGCCGGACCGGCTGCGCACCGGGCAGAAGCTGTTCGCCACGACCGGTGGCGTCCACGCCGCCGGGCTCTTCCGCTGGCCCGCGCACTCCGCCGAGCCCGCCGACGGCCCCGCCGAGCCGGAGCTGCTGTGCGTGCGCGAGGACGTCGGGCGGCACAACGCCGTGGACAAGGTCGTGGGCTGGGCGCTGCGGGAGGGCCTGCTGCCCCTGCGCGGCACCGTCCTGCAGGTCTCCGGGCGTGCGTCCTTCGAGCTCGTGCAGAAGGCCTCCATGGCCGGTGTCCCCGCGCTCGCGGCCGTCTCGGCGCCCTCCGCCCTCGCGGTCGACCTCGCGGACGAGGTGGGCATCACGCTGCTCGGCTTCAGCCGGGGCACCTCGTTCAACGCCTACGCCCACCGGGAGCGCCTCGTCCCCTGAGCCGGCGGGGGAGCACCCCCGGCGCTGACTACGATGGGGTCATGAAGCCCTTCCTGCTGCTCGCCACCCGCGCCGAGGACGACGTCGCGGACGAGGAGTACGAGACCATCTGCCGCTTCAGCGGTCTGCAGGAGAGTTCGCTCGACCGGGTCCGCCTGGAGGCCGGACCGATGCCGCCGATCGACCTCGAGCGCTACTCCGGGGTCATCATCGGCGGCTCCCCGTTCAACTCCTCCGACCCTCCCGAGCTGAAGTCGGAGACGCAGCGGCGCGCCGAGTCGGAGATGCGGGACCTGCTCGACGAGGTCGTCGCCCGGGACTTCCCCTTCCTGGGCGCCTGCTACGGCGTCGGCACCCTCGGCACCCACCAGGGCGGGATCGTGGACCGCACCCGGGGCGAGGAGATCGGCGTCATCGAGGTGAGCCTCACCGAGGAGGGGCGGCGGGATCCGCTGCTCCGGGAGTTCCCGGCCGTCTTCCACGGGTTCGTGGGGCACAAGGAGGGCACGCGCACGCTCGCGCCCGCCGCCGTCCTGCTGGCCACCGGCACGGGGTGCCCCGTCCAGATGTTCCGGATCAAGCAGAACCTCTACGCCACCCAGTTCCACCCCGAGCTGGACGCCCCCGCCCTGCTGAACCGGATCGAGGCGTACAAGGAGCACGGCTACTTCCCGGCCGACGGGGCCGAGGAGGTCAAGGACCGGATCCGCCGGGGCCCGCCCGTGACCGAGCCGGCGAAGCTCCTCGCGGCGTTCGTGGACCGCTACGCGCGCTGAGCCCGGCGCGGCCGCCCCCGGAACTGCCGCGTGTCCGCGGGACGCCGGGGCCGATAGCGTAGGGACATGACCATGCGCGCCGCCCCGTGGAGCCCGGGACCCCTCGACGACCACCGCCCGGAGCCCGCGCCCCGGGTCCTGCCGTACCACCGCCTGGCCCACGCCGACCCCGAGCACCGGTGGTGGAAGCCCCTCGTGGAGCTGCTGCTCTTCGGCGCCTTCTACCTGGTGCTGACGGTCGTCTTCGGCATCGTGTGGGCCGTCGGGCTGATGGCCGTGCGCGGGGAGGAGGCCATGGACGACCTCGTCCTCGACGCCACGGCCCTGGACATCATGGACCCGGCGATCTTCTTCATGCTCTTCTTCTCCCTGGTCCTCATGATCCCCGCGCTGCTGGCGGCCCGGGCGATCATGGGCCCCCGCCCGATCGGACTGCTGCTGTCGGTCACCGGGCGGCTGCGCTGGGGCTTCCTGGCCCGCTGCCTGCTCGTGGCGCTGGCGATCTACGCGCTCGGCCACGCGGCCGCACTCCTGCTGGAGCTGGCGATGCTCGGGACGCCGCCCCCGCCCCGGCCGGTCGCGGGCTTCTGGTGGCTGATCGCGATGATCGTGCTCGTGGTGCCGCTGCAGTGCGCGGCCGAGGAGCTCGTCTTCCGCGGCTACCTGCTCCAGACCGTCGGCCGCTGGCTGCGCCGGCCCGTGTTCGCCATCCTCCTGCCGGTGCCCCTGTTCACCTTCGGGCACCTGTACGACGCCTGGGGCCTGCTGGCCGTGGCGGTCATGGCGGTCGTCGCCGGGTGGCTGACCTGGCGCACGGGCGGGCTCGAGGCCGCGATCGCGCTGCACGTGGTCAACAACGTGGTGGCGACCCTCTTCGGGGCCTTCGGCCTGGCGGATCCGGACGCCCAGGAGTCCACGGGGCTGGCGCTCGCGCTCTCCGCGGCCATGCAGGTGCTCTTCGCGTGGCTCGCGGTCCGGTCCGCGCGCAAGCACGGGGTGGAGGTCACCCGCACCGTGCGTCCCCCGCGCCCGGCCGTGCTCGGTCCCGGCGCGCCGGCGTGGGGCGGTCCCGGGGCCGGCGCCTGGGTGTGCCCCGGTCCTCCCGCCTGCCCCGGCCACTGGGCCGGCCAGGCTCCCGGGCCGGTGCCGCAGCGCCTTCCGTAGACTGGCGCCATGGACCCCCGCCCCGCCCCCACCGCCGACCCGCTGTCCACCGCCGAGGACCTCGGCCGCTACGTGCTGGACTCGCCGAGCTCCTTCCACGCGGCCCACGCCGCGGCCGCGCGGCTGGAGGAGGCCGGCTTCACCCGGCTCGACGAGACCGTGGACTGGTCCGGGACCGGCGTGCGCGGGCGGCGCTACGTGCTCCGCGACGGGGCCCTCATCGCGTGGACCACGCCGGCGGACGTCACCCCCGCGGCGGGCTTCCGGATCCTCGGCGCGCACACCGACTCGCCGGGCTTCAAGCTCAAGCCCCGGCCCACCACCACCGCCCACGACTGGTACCAGGCGGGCGTGGAGGTCTACGGCGGGCCGCTGCTGAACTCGTGGCTGGACCGCGAGCTGCGCCTGGCCGGGCGGCTGGTGCTGCGCGGCGACGACGGCGCGCCGGTCGAGCGGCTCACCGCGACGGGTCCCGTGGCGCGGATCCCGCAGCTGGCCATCCACCTGGACCGCGAGGCCAACAAGGGGCTGCAGCTGGACCGGCAGCAGCACGTGCAGCCGATCTGGGGCGTGGGGCGGCCGGAGGACGCCGACGTCCTGGCGCTGCTGGCCGAGCACGCCGCGGGCGGGCCCGTGGACCCGGAGGGGATTCTCGGCTACGACGTGGTGCTGGCGGACGCCCAGCCGCCCGCCGTGTTCGGGCACGGCGGAACCCTGCTCGCCTCCGGACGGCTGGACAACCTCTCCTCCGTGCACGCCGGGCTCAGCGCCCTGCTCCGCGAGGCCGAGGCCGTCGAGGCCGGGCGGCACATCGCGGTGCTCGCCGCGTTCGACCACGAGGAGATCGGCTCCGGCACCCGCTCCGGGGCCGCCGGACCGTTCCTGGAGGACGTGCTGGTGCGCGTCGCCGACGGTCTGGGGCGCACCGCGGCCGAGCACCGCCGGGCTCTGGCCGGGTCCGTGTGCCTGTCCGCCGACGCCGGGCACCTGGTGCACCCCAACTACCAGGGCCACCACGACCCGGTGAACCGGCCCGTGCCGGGGGCGGGTCCGCTGCTGAAGATCAACGCCGACCAGCGCTACGCCACGGACGCCGTGGGCGCCGGGATCTGGGCCGAGGCCTGCGGGCGCGCCGGGGTCGGCTACCAGGAGTTCGTCTCCAACAACCGGGTGCCCTGCGGGTCCACGATCGGGCCCATCACGGCCGCCCGGCTGGGCATCCGCACGATCGACGTCGGGATCGGCCTGCTGTCCATGCACTCGGCCCGGGAGCTGTGCCACGTGGACGACGTCGCCGCCCTCGGCGCCGTCGCCGGGGCCTTCTTCACCGCCTGAGACGGGCCCCCGTCACCGCCGGGGCAGACCCCTGTCACCACCCCGGGCAGGCCCCGGACGCGCGAGGAGGGGCCGTGCCCGGGTGGCACGGCCCCTCCTCGCGGGCACCGCCCGGGAACGGATCAGCCCGGCAGCGCGCCCACCGCGACCCGCTCCGCCGGGAACTGCGGCATGGCGATGTCGGCCATCCGGGCCAGCACCCGCACCACCTGGCAGGAGTAGCCGAACTCGTTGTCGTACCAGACGTAGAGCACCAGCGAGCTGCCGTTGACGATCGTGGCCAGGCCGTCCACGACGCCCGCCCGGCGGGAGCCGACGAAGTCGGTGGAGACGACCTCCGGGGAGTCGGTGTAGTCGATCTGCTTGCGCAGGGACGAGTTCAGGGAGATGTCCCGCAGGTACCGGTTGACGGCGGCCTCCGACTCCGGGGCCTCCTCGAGCTGGAGGTTCAGGATGGCCATGGAGACGTCCGGGGTGGGCACGCGGATCGCGTTGCCGGTCAGCTTCCCGGCCATCTCCGGCAGGGCCTTGGCCACGGCCTTGGCGGCGCCGGTCTCGGTGATGACCATGTTCAGGGCGGCGGAGCGGCCGCGGCGGTCGCCCTTGTGCCAGTTGTCGATGAGGTTCTGGTCGTTCGTGTAGGAGTGCACCGTCTCGACGTGGCCCTGGGCGATGCCGTACCTGTCGTTGACGACCTTCACCACCGGGGTGATGGCGTTGGTGGTGCAGGACGCGGCGGAGAGGATGGTGTCCTCCGGGGCGATCATGTCGTCGTTGACGCCGCACACGATGTTCTTCAGCTCGCCCTTGCCCGGCGCCGTGAGCAGGACCTTGGCCACGCCCTTGGACTGCAGGTGCTTGGACAGGCCCGCCTCGTCGCGCCACACGCCCGTGTTGTCCACGACGATCGCGTTGTCGATGCCGTGGGCGGTGTAGTCGATCTCGGAGGGGTCGCTCGCGTAGATGAACTTGATCGCCACGCCGTTGGCGGTGATGACGTTGTTCTCCTCGTCGACGTGGATCGTCCCGTCGAACTTCCCGTGCACCGAGTCGCGGCGCAGCAGCGAGGCGCGCTTGACCAGGTCGTTGCCGGGCTTCTTGCGCACCACGACGGCGCGCAGGTTCAGCCCGGTGCCGTCGTTGCGGTTCACCAGGATGCGGGCGAGCAGGCGGCCGATGCGGCCGAACCCGTAGAGGACCACGTCCTGGGACTCCGGGAGGTTCTGCGCCTTGCGGTCCACCACCGGGGCGAGCTCCTCGCGCAGGAACGCCTCGAGGTCCTGGTCCGACGCCTGGGCCAGCCGGTTGAGCTTGCCGAGGTCCACCGCGCAGGTGCCGAGGTTGAGCCCGGACATCACCTCGAGCAGGCGGGTGGTGTCCTCCAGCGGCAGCTCCTGGCCGTCGATGCGGCGGGCGAAGCGGTGGGCCTTGAGGATCTGGGTGACGGACTTGTGCACCAGCGAACGGCCGTAGACGGTCGGGACGACCTTGTTCTCGCGGTGCAGGCGGCCGACCAGGGGAACCATGAGCTCGGCGAGGGCCTCGCGGTCGGACCAGCTTTCGGGAGTGCTCAAGAATGACTCTCTTCCTCGGCCGGGGACGTCATCGTGTCCGGCCGTGACGGGCCGCGCCTCGTTGCGCGGTCTCGGGTGCGCGCGCCGCTGCGGGTCGCGCAGGGTGCCACCGCCCATTCTAAGGGCACCGCGACGCCGGGACGGGGCCGCGTTACGGCCCTGGGACGCCGGTGCGGCCGGAGCGGCGGGTGCTACCGTGAGGACATGCTGACGGTGATCGGTGAGGCGCTCGTGGACGTGGTCTCGAAGCGCGGACAGGAGCCCCGCGCGCACGCCGGGGGGAGCCCCATGAACGTGGCCGTGGGCCTGGCCCGCCTCGGGCACCGGGTCCAGTTCCTGGGCCGCTACGGCGAGGACGAGTACGGCGCCCAGGTCGAGGCCCACCTGCGGGACAACGGCGTGCTCCTGCCGTTCGAGGCCGACGCGCGGCCGACGTCCGTGGCCGAGGCCGTGATCGGCGACGACGGCGCCGCGACCTACGACTTCCAGCTGGACTGGTCCCTGGACCTCGGCGACGAGCAGCTGGGCAAGATGCTCCGCGACACCACCCTGCTGCACGTCGGGTCGATCGGCGCGATGCTCGAGCCCGGCGCCTCGAAGGTGCGCCACGCCGTGGAGCTGGCCCAGCACACCGCGCTCGTCTCCTACGACCCGAACTGCCGGCCGTCCATCATCCCCGACTCCTCCCGGGCCCGGGCGCGCGCCGAGCAGCTCGTGGCCCTCGCCGACGTCGTGAAGGCCTCGGACGAGGACCTCCTGTGGCTCTACCCCCACCGCAGCGTCGAGGAGAGCGCCGCGGCCTGGCTCCGGGCCGGCGCGGAGCTCGTCGTCGTCACCCGCGGCCCGCTGGGGCCCTGGGCACTCACCCGCGCCACCGGCCCGCGGGGGGTGCAGGTGCCCGCCGCCCGTGCCGAGGTGGTGGACACCGTGGGCGCCGGCGACTCGTTCATGGCCGCGCTGCTGGCCTGGCTCACCGACCACGGCTTCACCGGGGCGCCGGCCCGCGAGCGGCTCGACGACCTCGATGCGGAGCAGGTGGGCGAGCTGCTGCGCTACGCCGCCTCGGCGGCGGGCGTCACGGTCTCGCGCGCCGGTGCCGACCTGCCGCGCGCGGACGAGCTGCCCTCCTCCTGAGCAGAGCAGAGCAGAGCAGATCCGTGCCCGACCGACAGGAGGACCCCGTGCCCGACCGCGCACCGTCCCCCGGCCCGCGTGCGGCCGGGCCGGCGCCGCGAGGAGCCGTGAGCCCGCTCCCGTGACCCCGCCCCTGGAGGTGCCCGGCGACGCCGCACCCGTCAAGCTGATCGCCAGCGACCTGGACGGCACCGTCCTGGGGGACGACTTCCGGTTCCGCCCGCGCACCGTCGAGGCGATCCGGGCCGCCCAGGACGAGGGCCTGCACGTGGTGTTCGTGACGGGCCGGCCCATGCGCTGGCTCGACCCGCTGCGCGACCAGCTGGCGCACCAGGGCGTGGTGATCTGCTCCAACGGCGCGGTGGTCTACGACCTCACCGCCGACGTCGTGGTGGAGTCCAGCCTGTTCCCGGTCTCCGAGGCCTTCACGGTCATGGACGAGGTGGCCGCGCGCCATCCCGGCACGCTGTTCGCCGCCGAGACGCTGGACGGCGTCTACACCGACCACGGCTGGGCCCGCACCGACCGCATGGGAATCGGCGCCCCGCGGGTCGGCCCGCTGCGGGAGCGCCTGCCCGCCGGCACGGGCCTCGTGAAGTTCCTCGCCAAGCTGGACTCCGCCGACCCGCAGGAGTACTACCGGGCGCTGACCGATCTGGTGGCCGGACGGCTGTCCGTCACGCACTCGGTCGCGGCCGCCCCGCTCGTGGAGATGGGCCAGCGGGGGCTGACGAAGGCCCGCACCCTGGAGCAGTACGCGGCCGAGCGCGGGGTCCTGCCGCAGGAGGTCATGGCCTTCGGGGACATGCCCAACGACCTGGAGATGCTGACCTGGGCCGGCCACGGCTACGCGATGGCGAGCGGGCACCCCGCCGTCGCCCGGGCCGTGGGCCGCACGGCCCCGCCCTTCGCGGAGGACGGGGTGGCCCAGGTGATCGAGGCGCTGCTGCACGGCCGCCGACCCGGCGCGTCACGGGCGGGACATTCCGCTACCGCGGGGTAACAATGGGGGTGTGACCCCACCAGCGCGCCGGCGCGACGCCCCTGCCGCCCTCGCCCACCGCGGCTTCTCGCGCGAGGGCGCCGAGAACACCCTCGACGCCTTCCGCGCGGCCCGCGACCTCGGCTACGAGTGGATCGAGACCGACGTCAACACGACCGCCGACGGCGTGGTCCTGTCCTTCCACGACGGCACGCTCGACCGCGTGACCGGCGACGCCGGCGAGGTCTCCCGCCTGACCTGGGATCAGATCCGGTCCCGGCGGGTGGCCGGGGCCGGCGGCATCCCGCGGCTCGCCGACCTGCTCACCGAGCTCCCGGAGCTCAAGCTCAACATCGACGTCAAGGACGAGGCGTCGGTGACCGCCCTGCCCCCGCTGCTCCACGCGCTGGGGGCCGTGCACCGGGTGCGGGTGACGTCCTTCTCCGAGAGCCGGCGCCGGCGCACGCTGCGCCGGCTCCACGAGCTCGCCGGGCGGCCCGTGCCCACCTCCTCCGGCCAGGGCGGGATGCGCCTGCTGCTCGTGTGCTCCTGGCTGGGCGGGCCGAGCTGGCGTCTGGCCCGGCGGGCGGCGGCCCGGTGGATCGCGCCCTTCGACACCGTCCAGATCCCGCGGCGCCACCGGCTCCGCGGTGGGGCCGAGCTCGAGCTCGTCACCCCGCGCTTCCTGGACTTCGCCCACCGGCACGGCATCGACGTGCACGTGTGGACGATCAACGACGCCGCCGAGATGGCCGAGCTGCTGGAGCTGGGCGTGGACGGGATCGTCACCGACCGCGCCGACCTCCTCGCCGAGCTGCTGGCCGAGCGGGGGCAGTGGCCGCCGTCGGGCGTGTGAGCCATGACACGCCCGGGTCCCGCGTGGCAGGGTGGGGCCATGACCCACACCGCCGCCCCGCCCGCGGACACCGACCAGCACGTCCTCGCCGAGGTCCGCAACGGGACCGGGCACCTCGTGCTCAACCGTCCCCGCCAGCTCAACGCGCTCACCGCGCAGATGTACCACGACCTGAAGGCCGCCCTGGACGCGTGGCAGGACGACGACGCCGTGCGCCACGTCCTGGTCACCTCGGCCTCCGCCAAGGCCTGGTGCGCCGGCGGTGACATCCGGCAGGTGCGCGACGCCGTGCGCGAGGGCCAGCTGGAGGCGGCGACGCAGGTCTTCGCCGTCGAGTACGCCCTCGACTGCCTGATCGCGGACTACCCCAAGCCCTACGTGGCGCTCATGAACGGCATCTGCATGGGCGGCGGCATGGGCATCTCCGTGCACGGGTCCCACCGGGTGGTCGGCGGATCGACCGTCATGGCGATGCCGGAGACGAAGATCGGCTTCTTCACCGACATCGGCGCCTCCTGGTTCCTGCCGCGCGTCTCCCGCCCGGACCGCCGGGGGGAGCCCAGCCTCGCCGTGGGGCGCTGGCTCGCCCTCGGCGGGCAGCGGATCAGCGGAGCGGACGCCGTGGCCCTCGGACTGGCCGACGTCCTCGTGGCCGACGAGGACTTCCCCGACCTCGCGGCGGCCGTGGTGGAGGAGGGACCCGCCGAGGCCCTCGCCCGCTTCGCGCGCGAGCCGGAGCCCTCGCCCGTCGTCGCCCGGTGGGAGGAGATCGAGGACCGCTACGGGGCCCCGACCCTGCGGGAGATCGTCGCCGCCGCCCCCGAGGACCTCACGGGCATGAGCCCGTCCTCGCTGGTGCGCACCTTCGAGCTGCTCGAGCGCGGCGCGGCCGACGACAGCGTGCGCTCCTGCCTGGAGCGGGAGCTGCGCCTGGCCGCGGACACGATCGCCCGGCCCGACTTCGCGGAGGGCGTGCGCGCGGTCCTCGTGGACAAGGACAACGCCCCGGTGTGGGAGCACGCCTCCGTCGCGGACGTCGACGCCGACGCGGTCCGGGCCGTGCTCGACGAGAAGCTCCCGCTGCCGCTGTGACCGGGCCCGCCCGGCGCGCTCAGCGGTGGGAGGCGTCCTTGCCGTTGCGGCTGACCACCACGCGCACCGGGCCGGCCGTCTCCCCGGAGCCGGTGGGCCGGTCCACGAAGCGGCGGTAGCCCAGGAACAGGACCACCACCAGGGACACCGTGACCACCCCGAAGGTGACGAGGGTGTCCTGGGAGATCAGGCTGCGCACCACGCTGTGGAGCAGGGTGAACAGCCCGCCCAGCAGGACGCCGTTGGCCAGCACCGGCCCGCGCCGCTCGACCAGCAGCCCGAGCCCGAGCAGCCCCACGGCCACGACCAGGGTGGCCACGCCCACGTCCCGGCTGTGCCGCATGGACCGCTCCTCCCGCGCCTCCCGGTCGCGCAGGTGCTCCGCCCACTGCTGCTGCTCCTCCGCGGTCAGCTCCCGGACCTCCTGCGCGGCGACGAGCTCCGGGGACGCCTCCGGCTCCTGCGGTCCGGGGTGGACCGTGCTGACGCCGAGACCCACGAAGAGGGCGATCAGCGCCCCCAGGAAGAGCGCGTAGACCGTGCCCATGGTCCGGGTCTGCGTGCGGTCGCCCATGCGGCGTGCTCCGTCCTCCCGCCGTGCGGGCTCGTTCGTGCGGTGTCGTGCGGGCCGGACGGTCCGTCGTCGGCCCCGGGTGCTCGCATTATCGACCCGACCCGCGGCGATGTCCACGTCCGTCACCTGACGGGCGGGTCTTCCACCGGGTTCCGCCCCTGCCTACGCTGGGAGCGTCCGCTCCGGCGTCCGGTCCCCGGTGCCGGTGGCGCCGGGGGCGAGGCAGCGCCGGGACGGCGGGACGCGCCCGCCGGAGGGGTGGTGGGAGACATGGTGGTCTTCGAGAACAGGGCCGACGCCGGACACCGGCTCGGCAGGCGGTTGTTGCCCCTGCGCGGCCGGGACGTGGTGGTGCTGGGACTGCCCCGCGGCGGAGTGCCGGTTGCCTACGAGGTGGCCCAGATGCTCGACGCCCCGCTCGACGTCATCGTGGTCCGCAAACTGGGGGTCCCCTCCCAGCCGGAGCTGGCGATGGGCGCCATCGGCGAGGAGGGCGCCCGGGTGCTCGACGAGCGCACCCTGCAGTACTTCGGGGTGACGGACGCGCAGCTGGAGCGGATCGAGGAGCGGGAGCGCGCCGTGCTCGAGGCCCGGACCGCCCGCTTCCGGGAGGGCCGGGAACGGATCGACCTCACGGGCCGGATCGCCCTCGTGGTCGACGACGGCATCGCCACCGGCTCCACCGCGCGCGTGGCCTGCCGGATCGCCCGTCAGCTGGGCGCCGGGCGGGTGGTGCTCGCGGTGCCGGTGGCCCCGGAGGAGGCCCTCGGCCGGGTGACCGAGGCCGACGAGGTCATCTGCCTGGCCACCCCGCCCTACTTCGCGGCCGTGGGCCACCACTACCGCGACTTCTCCGCGACCGAGGACGACGAGGTGGTCGCCCTGCTGGACGCCGCCCGCCGCCGGCACGAGGCGCAGCTGCCCCCCGCACGGAGCGCCGCCGCGCCCGGGGATCCCGTGGACGCCGACGTGCGCATCCCGGCCGGGTCGACGCGGCTCGAGGCCCACCTGCACCTGCCGGCTCCCGGCGCCGGGGTGGTGGTCTTCGCCCACGGCAGCGGCAGCGGCCGGCACAGTCCGCGGAACCAGTACGTGGCCTCCGTGCTGCAGCGGGCGGGCCTGGGAACCCTGCTGCTCGACCTGCTCTCCGACGAGGAGGAGGCCGAGCGCGCCAACGTCTTCGACATCGAGCTGCTCGCCCGCCGGCTGCTCCTGGCCACCGCCTGGCTGCGGGAGCAGCCGGGCTCCGCCGCGTCCCCGGTCGGCTGGTTCGGGGCGAGCACCGGGGCCGGTGCCGCCCTGTGGGCGGCGGCCGAGCCCGGGGCGCCGGTCACGGCCGTGGTCTCCCGCGGCGGGCGCCCCGATCTCGCCGGGGAGCGGCTGCGCCTCGTGCAGGCGCCCACCCTGCTGATCGTCGGCAGCCGTGACGTCGAGGTGCTGGGCCTCAACCGCTGGGCGCAGGAGTCGATGCAGTGCCCCACCCGGCTGGCCGTCGTGGAGGGCGCCGGGCACCTGTTCGAGGAGCCCGGCACGCTCGACGAGGCCGCCGGGCTGGCCCGGGACTGGTTCCTCCGGCACCTGGCGCCGGCCCGGGAGCACACCGGCGGAGACCTCCGGTGACCGCCGCCGCGCACGGGCGGTCCCGGGCCGCCGGGGTCCTCGCCGAGATCCGCTCCCTGGCCGCTCCGCTGACGGGCGCCCCGGACCTCGACCGGCTCGTCGAGCGCTGCGCCGGGGCCCGGTTCGTGGCCGTGGGGGAGGCCTCGCACGGCACCCACGAGTACTACCGGTGGCGGGCGCTGCTCAGCCGCCGGCTCATCGAGGAGCACGGCTTCACCTGGATCGGGGTGGAGGGCGACTGGCCCGACTGCTGGCGGTTGAACCGGTGGGTGCGCGGACAGGCCGAGCAGGACCGGGACGCCCGCGGGGTCCTGGCCGGCTTCGGCCGCTGGCCCCGCTGGATGTGGGCGAACGAGGAGGTCGCCGAGTTCCTCGACTGGCTGCGGGAGGAGAACGCGCGCCGGCCGGAGGCGGAGCAGGTGGGCTTCTACGGCCTGGACGTCTACTCGCTGTGGGACTCGCTGCGGGAGATCATCACCTGGCTCGAGGCCAACGCCCCCGAGGCCCTGCCGGCCGCGCTGCAGGCGTGGCAGTGCTTCGTCCCGTTCCACGAGGACCCGCACGAGTACGCGTGGAGCACCCGGATCGTGCCCGAGAGCTGCGAGGCCGACGTCGTCGCCCTCCTGGCGGAGGTCCGCCGGCGCACGCTCGGCCGGCTGGAGGAGGACCCCGCCGCGTTCGACGTCGCGCTCAACGCCATGGTCGCCACCGACGCCGAGCGCTACTACCGCACCATGGTCCGCGGGGACCGGCAGTCCTGGAACGTGCGCGACGAGCACATGGCGGACACGGCGGAGCTGCTCTCCCGGCACCACGGCCCCGGCGCCAAGGGGCTCGTGTGGGAGCACAACTCGCACGTGGGAGACGCCCGGGCCACCGACATGTTCGACGCCGGGCTGGTCAACGTGGGACAGCTGCTGCGCGAGCGGCACAGCGCCCCCGAGGTGGTGCTCGTCGGCATGGCGGGCTGGAGCGGGACCGTGATCGCGGCGGAGTCCTGGGGGGAGGCCGAGGAGGTCGTGGCCGTGCCCGAGGCCCGGTCCGGCTCCTCCGAGGACCTCCTGCACCGGGCCCTCGGCGAGCCCGCGGTCCTCGTGTTCGGCCGGGACCGCTCCGGGGCCTGGCTGTCAGGACGGTTCGGCCACCGGGCCATCGGGGTGGTGTACCACCCGTGGCGCGAGGCCGGCAACTACGTCCCCACGCGCATGGGGGAGCGCTACGACGCCCTGCTCTGGTTCGAGGGGACCTCCGCGCTGCGCCCGCTGAGCCACGAGCCGCCGCCGGAGGAGCCCGAGCTGGAGACCGAGCCCTCCGGCTTCTGAGGCCCGCGGCGCCGGGGGCGGATCAGACGCCGCTGCTCTCGCGCCGCGCCGGGTCCGCCGCGGCCGGTGCGGGGCGCTCCTGGAAGAACCGGCGGTGGCCCAGGACCAGCACCACGGCCAGGCCCACGCCCACGGCGACGAACGTCATGGTGGTCTCGCTGGAGGCGAAGCTGCGGCCGATGGCGTAGAACAGGGTGAAGAGCCCGCCCAGCATCACCCCGTTGGTCAGCACCTTGTTGCGCTTCTCGAGCACGAGGCTGAGCACGAGCTGCAGCACGGCCGCACCCAGGGCCACGACGCCGACGTTGCGGTGGTACACCTGCTGCTCCTCCTGCCACTGCGCCATCCGCTGGTTGAACTCCCGCTCCTGCTCCCGCTGCTCCTCGGTGAGCTCGCCGGGCCCTGCCCCGTACTCCATCTCCACGGGATAGTCGGGCATGTCCGGCCCGGGGTAGAAGGTCTGGATCCCCAGGCCGACGAACAGGGCCAGCAGGGCCCCCAGGAAGAACGTGTAGACGATCTTCATCACGGTGTTCTCCACGGCAGGCGCCCCGATCTGTCCCCTCCCGGGCCGGTCGCCGGACGGCGGCGGGTCCCGCGGGGATGCCCCGATTATCGACCCGCCGTGCCCGGCACCACCAGACCCGCCCCGCACCGGGGGGACGACCGTCACCGGGCGGAGGGCCCTCGCTCACGGCGCGGTCCGCCCAGGGCGCGCAGGGCGTTGAGGATGGCCAGGAGATCCACCACCTCCTGGCTGAGGGCCCCCACGATCGCCGGGATCGCCCCGGTGGCGGCCACGAGCATGAGCACCACGGACAGGGCGATGCCCAGCCAGATGCTCTGCAGCGCCACCCGCACGGTGCGCCGGCCGATCCGCACCGCGCCCGCCGTCCGGGCGAGGTCCTCGGTGAGGACGACGACGTCGGCGGACTCGCTGGCGGCCGTGGCGCCCCGGGCGCCCATCGCGACGCCGACGTCGGCGGCGGCGAGCACGGGGGCGTCGTTGACGCCGTCGCCGACCATGAGCACCGGGCGCTCCGGGGCGTCCCGGACGGCGCGGACCTTGTCCTCGGGCAGGCACTCGGGCAGCACCCGGGAGATGCCCAGCGCCGCGGCGACGTGCTCCACGGTGGCGCGGGCGTCGCCGCTGAGCACGAGGATCTCCCGCACCCCGAGCCGGGTGAGGTCGGCCATCGTGGCGGCGGCGTCCTCGCGCACCTGGTCGCTCATCACCAGGGTGCCGGCGAAGCGGCCGTCCACGGCCACGTAGACGGCCAGCTCACCGGGGCCCAGGGCCTGCTCCGCCACGTCCGGGGCGCCGCGGGCAACGTGGGCGGGCTTGCCGACCACCACCCGGCGCCCGGCCACGGTGGCGGTGACCCCGTGGGTGGCCTCCTCGTGGGCGTCCTCGGCCGGGACCGGGGCCAGCCCCCGGGCGAGCGCGGCCTCCCGGACCGAGGCCGCGAGCACGTGGGAGGAGTACTGCTCGGCCGAGGCGGCCAGGAGCAGCAGCTCGTCCGGGCGGAACGGGGGACGGGCGTGCACGGCCAGCAGCTCGGGGCGGCCGTAGGTGATGGTGCCGGTCTTGTCGAAGGCGGCCGTGCGCACCGTCGCGAGCCGCTCCAGGGTGCCGGCGTTCTTGATGATGACGCCGTTGCGGGCGGCCCGGCTCATGCCGCCCAGGAACGCCACGGGCGCCGCGATCAGCAGCGGGCAGGGGGTGGCCACCACGAGGACCTCGGCGAAGACCACCGGGTCCCCGTGGTACCACCAGGCCAGGCCGGCCACCAGGAAGGCGAACGCGGTGAAGGGCACGGCGTAGCGGTCGGCCAGCCGCACCACCGGCGCGCGGGACGTGGCGGCCTCGCGCACCATCGCCACGATCTGGGAGTACTGGCTGTCCGCCACGGTGGCGGTGGCCCGCAGCACCACGGCCCGCTGCTCGTTGAGGGCGCCGGAGAGCACCGCCTCCCCGGCGCGGCGGGTCACGGGCAGGCTCTCCCCGGTGATGGAGGACTCGTCGAAGTCGGCGTCCGCGCCGACCAGCTCCCCGTCCACGGGCACGACCTCGGCCGGGCGGACCATCAGCTCGTCCCCGGGGCGGACCTCCTCGACCGGGACGTCCTGGACCGACCCGTCCGGGCGCCTCCGGTGGGCGAGGACCGGGGCGCGCTCCAGCAGCGCGTTGAGCTCCTTGCGGGCCCGGTTCGCGGCGTAGTCCTCCAGGGCCTGCCCGCCGGTGAGCATGAGGACGACCACGAGGGACGCCAGGTGCTCCCCGACCGCCACGGTGGAGCCGATCGCGGTGACGGCCAGCAGGTCCACTCCCCAGTGCCCGGCGAGGACGTCCTCGACCATGCCCCACGCCACCCGGGCGGCCACGGCCAGCGCCCAGCCCGAGCCCAGCCACTGGGCCGGCACCGGCTGCCCGGCGGCCAGCAGCCCCAGGACCACGGCGAGCACGGCCAGGGTCACGGCCACCAGCGGATAGCGCCGGGGGAACGCCAGCAACCGGCCGGCGCGGTCCGGGTCGACGTCGGTGTCCGGGCGCGAGCCGACGGAGAGCGTCATGACTCCATGGTCGCCCTGCGCCTCCTCGCGGGGTCGTGGCCGATCCGCTGCTCCGTCTCGGCGATGCGCCGCACGGTCCGGAGGAAGCTGTCCGGGTTCAGGGAGATCGAGTCGATGCCCTCCCGCACGAGGAACTCCGCGAAGTCCGGGTGGTTGCTGGGCCCCTGACCGCAGATGCCGATCGGGATGCCCGCGGCGTGGGCCTTGCGGATCGCCTCGCTGATCATCCGGGTCACGGCCTCGTCGCGCTCGTCGAACAGCGCGCGCAGGGCCTCGGCGTCCCGGTCCACGCCCAGGACGAGCTGCGTGAGGTCGTTGGAGCCGATGGAGAAGCCGTCGAACCGCGTGGCGAACTGCTCGGCGAGGACCACGTTGGAGGGGATCTCGCACATCATGTAGACCTTCAGCCCGTGCCGCCCGCGCTCGAGCCCGTGCTCGGCCATCGTCGCCAGGACCCGGTCCGCCTCCGCCACGGTGCGGCAGAACGGGACCATGACCACCACGTTGTCGAAGCCGATGCGCTCGCGCACCCTGCGCAGGGCCCGGCACTCGAGGGCGAAGCCCTCGCGGTACCGGGGGTCGTAGTAGCGGGACGCCCCGCGGAAGCCGAGCATCGGGTTCTCCTCGGCCTCCTCGAACGCGGCCCCGCCGACCAGGTGGGCGTACTCGTTGGTCTTGAAGTCGCTCAGCCGCACGACCACGGGGCGCGGGTGGTAGGGGGCGGCGAGCTTGGCCAGGCCCAGCGCCAGCGTCTGCACGAAGTACTCCGGGCCGTCGGGGAAGCCCGCGGTGAGCTCGGCGATCCGGCGCCGGTCTCCCGCGTCCGCGACCCGCTCCGGGTGGACCAGGGCCATGGGGTGGGCCCGCACGATGTTGTTCACCACGAACTCCATCCGGGCCAGGCCCACGCCGTCGGCCGGCAGCCGCCACCAGCGGAACGCCGCGGCGGGGCTGGCCACGTTGACCATCACGGCGGTGCGCGTCCCGGGCAGCGCCCCGAGGTCGACCTCCTCCACCGTGAACGGGAGCCGGCCCTCGTAGACGGTGCCCCGGTCGCCCTCCGCGCAGGAGACGGTCAGCTCCTGGCCGTCCGCGACCCGGCGGGAGGCGTCGCCGGTGCCGACGACGGCCGGCAGGCCCAGCTCCCGGCTCACGATCGCGGCGTGGCTGGTGGGCCCGCCGTGGTCGGTGACGATCCCGGCGGCGCGCTTCATCACCGGCACCCAGTCCGGGTCCGTCATCTCGGTGACGAGGACCGCGCCGTCGCGGAAGGACTCGATGTCCGCGGCGGTCCGGACCACGCAGGCCGGGCCGCCGGCCACGGCGTCGCCGACGGCCGAGCCCACGGCGAGCACCCGCCCCTTCCGCTGCAGGTGGTGGATCGTGAAGCGGGTCGCGCTGCGCCCGGCCTGGACGGTCTCCGGCCGTGCCTGCAGCAGGAACAGCTCACCCGTGGGACCGTCCTTCGCCCACTCCATGTCCATCGGGCGGCCGTAGTGCGCCTCGACGAGCGCGGCCCAGCGGCCCAGCCGCAGGACGTCGGCGTCGTCGAGCACCCACGCCGCCCGCTCGGCGGAGGAGGTCTCCTCGAGCCGGGTGCCGGCGGGGGCGTGGGGGTCGCGGACGAGCTTGTGCAGCTTGGCGCCGCGGGTCCGCTCCACGACCGGGGCCTCGGCGACGTCGAGGAGGGGTTTGAAGACCAGGTACTTGTCCGGGTCCACGGTGCCCTGCACCACGGTCTCGCCGAGGCCCCACGCGGCGCTGATCACCGCCACGTGCGGGAAACCGCTCTCGGTGTCGATGGAGAACATCACCCCGGATGCGCCCAGGTCCGCCCGCACCATCTTCTGGACCCCGACGGACAGGGCGATCGTGAGGTGGTCGAAGCCCTTGAGCTCCCGGTAGCTGATGGCGCGGTCCGTGAAGAGCGAGGCGTAGCACCGCCGGCAGGCCGCCAGCAGCTGCTCCTCGCCGACCACGTGCAGGTACGTCTCCTGCTGGCCGGCGAAGCTGGCGTCCGGCAGGTCCTCCGCCGTGGCGCTGCTGCGCACCGCCACGGACAGGTCCGCGCGGCCGGTGCGCGCGCAGAGCTCCCGGTAGGCGCGGCGGATCTGCCGGGCCGTGTCCTCGGGGAACTCGCCGCGCAGGAACAGCTCGCGGACCGCGGCGCCGGTCTCCCGCAGCGTCGCACGACCCGCCCGGTGCTCCTCGAGCCGCTCCCGCAGGGCCGGGCCGATCCCGTTGGCCGCCGCGTACGCCCGGTAGGTGTCCGCGGAGGTCGCGAAGCCTCCCGGCACGCGGACCCCCTGGGCCGTCAGCTCGCGCACCATCTCCCCGAGGGAGGCGTTCTTGCCGCCCACCCGGGCGACGTCCGCCATCCCGAGCTCCTCGAACCGGAACACCTGGGGCGCGCCCACGTCAGCTCCTCCGCGCGAGCAGCTCCGTGCAGGCCTGCACGCACCGTGCGCACGCCTCGGCCGCGAGCGCGCAGTGCTCGTAGACCTCGGCCCGGCGCAGACAGGCCTCCCGGCAGTCCCGGGCGGCGGCCCGGCAGGACTCCAGCAGCGGCACCAGCACGGCCCGGCCGTTCCCGGGCTCCGGGAAGCCGCGGCGGGCCAGCACCTGCGCGGTGGCGGTGCAGATCGACGCGCAGTCCTGCTCGGCGCGCAGGCACTCGCGCAGCTCCGCGACGGCGTCCTCCTCCACGCAGGCGTCGGCGGCGATCAGGCACACCTGGGCCGTCTCGACGCACGCCTCGAGGCACTCGGACTCGGCCGAGCGCTCCTGGCGGGGGAGCTCCGGGGCGGCGGGGTGGGCCGTCAGGGCGCGGCGGATCGTGCTCACGGGCTTCTCCTCCAACGGGCGGGACCGGGGCGGGACGGACCCGGGTCAGCCGGCGAGCCGCGTCCGGGGCGCGGGGCGGCGCCGTGCGGGGTGCCGTGCGGGGTGCCGGGTGCCCGCGGGCTCGGGGGCGCCCGGGCCACGGCGGGCGGGCGTCCAGGTGGCGAGCCGGGTGACGGTGCCGTGGGCGGGCAGCTCGTCGGGCAGCACGAACTCCACGGGCGGGGTGCCCTGCACGGCGTCGTCGTGCTCCGCGGCCCAGCGCAGCAGGTCCACGGCGGCGGGCTCGACGTGGTGGGCGGAGGTGGCGTCCACGATCACCGCGATCCCCGGCACCAGCGTGCGGGCACGGCGCACCAGCGGGCACAGCGCCCGGTGGTTGACCTCGGTGACGCACCCGGTGACGACGAGCCGGACGTGCCTGCCGTCCAGGTCGACCTGGACGAGAACGGACAGTTTGTGGTGCATGTGGTTTCTCTCCCCGCAGCGCGTCGAACGTGGCCGGCTGCTCGGCCCCCGCACTCCACGCTAGGGGACAGGTGACCTCCGTCACCAAGGAATGCGGCCGTCCGGGCGCACATTTCTTCTACCGACGGGTAGCGGGGAGGGCGGCTCAGCCCAGCGGGGAGGGCATGCGCGTGGTGTCCGGGGCGAGCGGGTCGCTGCCCACCGTGCCGCGACCGCGGGCCAGCGCCGCCATGAGGTGGTAGACCACGAGCGTGGCGGCGGTGCCCAGGGCGATGCCCGCGAACTGCAGGCCGAAGGCCTCCCACGTGTAGTCGGCGATGCCGATGATCATGGCCACCGCGGCGGTGGTCAGGTTGACCGGGTTGGAGAAGTCCACGCGGTTCTGCACCCAGATCCGCACGCCCAGCATGCCGATCATCCCGTACAGCACCGTGGCCGCCCCGCCGAGGACGCCGGCGGGGACCGTGGCCACGGCGGCGCCGAACACGGGGAAGACGCTCAGCAGGACCGCCACGAGGGCGGCCACCCAGTAGGCCGCCGTCGAGTAGACGCGCGTGGCGGCCATGACGCCGATGTTCTCGGCGTAGGTCGTGGTCCCGGAGCCGCCGCCCGAGCCGGCGACCACGGTGGCCAGCCCGTCGGACATGATGGCCCGCCCGATCCAGGGGTCGAGGTCTTCGCCGGTCATGAGGGCCACCGACTTCACGTGCCCGATGTTCTCGGCCACCAGGACCAGGATCACCGGGATGAACAGGCCCATGAGGGGCAGGTGGAACTCGGGGGCCTGGAACGGGGGCAGCCCGAAGAGGCCCTGCTCCCGCCACACGGTGCCGAGCACGGAGAAGTCCACCTCCCCGCGCAGCACCGCGGTGACGTAGCCGATGCACACGCCCAGCAGGATCGACAGGCGCCCGGGCAGGCCCCGGAAGAGCACCGAGATGAGGATGATGGAGGCCAGCGTCACGAGCGCGGTGACGGGAGCCTGCATGAAGTTGTCCTTGGCGGACGGGGCCAGGTTGAAGCCGATGAGCGCCACGATGGTGCCCGTGACCAGGGGCGGCATGAGCCGCTGCAGCCAGGACGTGCCCGCGAACTGCACCACGAGCCCGATCACGAACAGCGCCGCGCCGGCCATGAGGACGCCGCCGAGGGCCCCGCCCGGGCCGTACTGGTTGGTCGAGGCGCTGATCGGGGCGATGAACGCGAAGGAGGACCCCAGGTAGGAGGGCACCCGTCCCGCCGTGATCACCAGGAAGAGGATCGTGCCCACCCCGGAGAAGAACAGCGTCGTGGAGGGCGGGAACCCGGTGATCAGCGGCACCAGGAAGGTGGCGCCGAACATGGCCACCACGTGCTGCGCGCCGATGGTGACCGTCCGGGGCCAGGTGAGCCGTTCCCGGGGAGTGACGACCTCCCCGGGGGTGACGGTGCGCCCGTCGCCGTGCAGGCGCCAGCCCAGTCCGAGGCGGGCGGCGGTGGTGGTCTGTCCGGGCACGGGGGAACTCATGCGGGTCTCCTCGACGGCGGGGTGCAGCCCGGAGCCGGGCCCCCACCACTGTACTCGGTGCCCCGTGCGGGAGTGCTCGGGGCGCCGAGCGGCCGGAGAGGGGGCCCGGACCCGGGACACGGCACGTGTCGGACGCCCTCCATATGATCAGCACGGTGATGGAAACTATGATGGTGGCCGGTTCACCCCACCGGACGGACAGGAGTCGACACATGCGTCAGCCACAGCCACGAGGCCCGCTGGGCGAGGACCTCCTCGCCGCGCTCCGGGAGGCACCCGGCGCCCCGGCGGCGGAGTCCCGGGCCGCGGCGCTGCCGGACGCCGCCCGCGCCGCCGTGTCCCGCGCGGACGGCGTCCTCGCCGACGACGACGTCCAGCTCAGCCTCTTCCTCCTGCACGCCCTGCACTACCAGGGCATCGACGGGGTCGACGACCGCTGGGAGAGCGACCCCGAGCTGCTGCGCACGCGCGGGATCCTCTCGGACGCGCTCGAGACGCAGCTGCGCGCCGAGCTGCCCGCCGACACCGTGCCGGGCACCCCGCAGTCGGTCGCGGACGCGCTGTTCGCCATGGCCGCCGACGACGACGGCCCGAGCCTGGCACGCCACCTCTCCGGCCGGGCCGACGCCGTGCAGGCACGGGAGTTCCTGCAGCTGAAGTCGGCCTACCAGCTGATGGAGGGCGACCCGCACACCTGGGGGATCCCGCGGCTCGCCGGGCGGGCGAAGGCCGGCCTGATCGAGATCCAGATCGACGAGTACGGCGGCGGCAACGCCGCCCGGATGCACGCGGCCCTGTTCGCGGCCGGGATGCGCGAGGCCGGCCTCGACGACGCCTACGGCAGCGCCGTGGACCGGGTGCCCGCGGAGTGGCTCGCCGGCGTGAACACCGTGAGCATGTTCGGCCTGCACCGCCGGCTGCGCGGGGCGGTGGTCGGCCACCTGGCGATGTACGAGATGACGTCCTCGGTGCCCTCCAAGTTCCTGGCCCGCGGCTTCCACCGCCTGGGCCTGCCGGCCGCGGCCGCGTTCTACGACGAGCACGTGGAGGCCGACGCCGCCCACGAGCAGATCGCCGCGCGGGACATGGCCGGGGGGCTGGTGGTCGAGGACCCCGCCGTCGCGGCGGACGTCTTCTTCGGCGCGCGCTGCGTGTTGCACCTGGACGCGCTCGCCGCCCGCCAGGCGCTGGCCCGCTGGGAGGCGGGGGAGTCCGCGCTGCGCCCGGCCCCGGCGGAGTTCTCCCGGTCCGCTGCGGCGGAGCTGGTGCGGTGAGCGCGGAGCGCCCCGCCGAGGACCAGGAACCGGTCCGGGACCCCGGGTCCGGCGGGCCCGCCGAGCCGGTGTCGATCACCGTGTGCCCCGACGGCCCGCTGCTCGTGCGCGGCGGCTACCAGCTGCTGGACGGGGACGACCGCCCCATCGACCCCGGGCGGGCCACCGTGGCGCTGTGCCGGTGCGGGGCCTCCTCCATCAAGCCCTTCTGCGACGGCTCGCACAAGCGGGCCCGCTTCCGGGCCCGGTGACCGGCGGCGCTCCCCGGGGCGGCGCGGTGGGTAGCCTGGGGGAATGCGCGCGGAGGAGCTGAACCGGTCCGTCCAGGACTGCCTGAAGACCGTCTGGCTGGCCCAGGAGTGGTCGGCCGACCCGGTGACCACCACCGGCCTGGCCCAGCGGCTGGGCCTGTCGCCGTCGACCGTCTCGGAGGCCGTCAAGAAGCTCACCGCGCAGAGCCTGCTGGGCCGCACCGAGCACGCGGGGATCGTGCTGACCGACCGGGGCCGGGCGGTCGCGGTGCAGATGGTCCGGCGCCACCGGATCCTCGAGGCCTTCCTCGCCACCCGGCTCGGCTACGCCTGGGACGAGGTGCACGAGGAGGCCGAGGTGCTCGAGCACGCGGTGAGCGAGAAGTTCATCGCCCGGGTGGACGCCCTCCTCGGCCACCCGGAGCGGGACCCGCACGGCGACCCCATCCCGCGGCGGGACGGCACCGTCCCGCCGGCCACGGCCGTGCTGCTGGCCGACGTCCCGCCGGGCACGACCGCGGTGGTGGCACGGGTCTCCGACGCCGACCCCGACCAGCTGCGCCGGCTCGGCGAGGCCGGGATCCGGCCCGGGACGGAGCTCGTGCTGGGCGAGCACCTGTCCCGGGCCGTGGCCGTGACGGTGGGCGGGGCCGTCGTCGAGGTGGGCGTCCTGGCCGCCGAGGCGGTCTGGGTCCGGCCGCGGCCCTGAGGCGGCCCCGGCCGGCTCAGGAGATGACGGCGTCCACCAGGGCCTTGGCCTCCTGCTGCACCTGCGCCAGGTGCTCCGCGCCGAGGAAGGACTCCGCGTAGATCTTGTAGACGTCCTCGGTGCCGGACGGGCGCGCCGCGAACCAGGCGTTCTTCGTGGTGACCTTCAGCCCCCCGATCGCCGCGCCGTTGCCGGGGGCGTTGGTGAGCTTGGCGGTGATCTG
Source organism: Kocuria turfanensis (assembly GCF_001580365.1). Taxonomy (NCBI): domain Bacteria; kingdom Bacillati; phylum Actinomycetota; class Actinomycetes; order Micrococcales; family Micrococcaceae; genus Kocuria; species Kocuria turfanensis. Next base: position 3,059,604 of record NZ_CP014480.1, read on the forward strand.
CTCCCCGGCCAGGGTGTCGGCCTCCACCTGGGCGGGGGAGAGCTGCTTCAGCGCGGCCTTCTGCTCGCGGGTCGCGGGCGCGTCGATGCGCTGGTAGACGGGCGCGCCGAAGTCCTCCGTGAGCTCGGCGTAGCGCTGGGAGGGGGTCTTCCCGGTCCGGGCCGTGATCTCCGAGGCCAGCAGCGCCAGGATGATCCCGTCCTTGTCGGTGGACCACACGGTGCCGTCCGTGCGCAGGAAGGAGGCGCCGGCGGACTCCTCGCCGCCGAAGCCGATCGAGCCGTCCATCAGCCCGGGCACGAACCACTTGAAGCCCACCGGCACCTCCACGAGCTCGCGGCCCAGGGAAGCCGCGACGCGGTCGATGATCGAGGAGGACACCAGGGTCTTGCCGACCCCGGCCTCGGGGGACCACCCGGTGCGGTGCCGGAAGAGGTAGTCGATCGCCACGGCGAGGTAGTGGTTCGGGTTCATCAGTCCGGCGTCCGGGGTCACGATGCCGTGCCGGTCCGTGTCGGCGTCGTTGCCGGTCGCGATGTCGTACTTGTCCCGGGCGCCGATGAGGGAGGCCATGGCCGAGGGCGAGGAGCAGTCCATCCGGATCTTCTCGTCCCAGTCCAGGGTCATGAACGCCCACTGCGGGTCCACCGACGGGTTGACAACCGTCATGTTCAGCCCGAAGCGCTGGGCGATCTCGCCCCAGTAGGCCACGGAGGCGGAGCCCATGGGATCGGCGCCGATGTGCAGCCCCGAGGCGCGGATCACGTCGAGGTCGATGACCTCCGGCAGCGTCCGCACGTACTCCTCGAGGAAGTCGTAGCCGCCGGTGGTCCCCGCCGCGCGCGCCTGCGCCAGGGGCACCCTGCGGACCCCCGCCATGCCGTTCTCCAGGAACTGGTTGGCGCGCTGGGCGATCCACTCGGTGGCGTCGGTGTCCGCGGGGCCGCCGTTGGGCGGGTTGTACTTGAAGCCGCCGTCGGAGGGCGGGTTGTGCGACGGGGTGATGACGATGCCGTCGGCCATGCCCTCGGCCCGGCCGGTGTTGTGGGTGAGGATCGCGTGGGACAGCGCCGGGGTGGGCACGTATCCGTCGCGGGAGTCCAGCAGGACGGTCACGTCGTTGGCGGCCAGGACCTCGAGCGCGGTGTCCTGGGCGGGCCCGGAGAGAGCGTGGGTGTCCTTGCCCATGAACAGGGGCCCGGTGATCCGCTGGCCGGCGCGGTACTCCACGATGGCCTGCGTGATCGCCGCGATGTGCTGCTCGTTGAACGAGCCGCGCAGGGAGGAGCCCCGGTGCCCGGAGGTGCCGAAGGCCACGCGCTGGTCCGGGTCGGAGGGGTCGGGCACGACGTCCGTGTAGGCATCGAGGAGCTTGCCGAGGTCGACGAGGTCACTGGGTTGGGCGACGGTGCCCGCTCGTTGTGTCATGCCGCCCAACCTACCGCCGGGCCACCGGCGCGCCGAGGCGGGCACGCGATCACGTCGCCAGGTTGCGGCGATTCCGCTCTGCGCGAGGCGCGGGCGCGGGGCTGGAGGAATCGGGAGCGGTGGGTCAGGATGAGGGCACCAGCGAGCGCACGACCCAGCGAGGAGGCCGGCAGCATGAGCGAAGCACCCGACGAGACGACCGAGAACTCGGGCAAGGGCCCGGAGGGCACCGTCCCGGACAGCGAGCAGGGCATCGGGCTGACCACCGACGAGGACCGGACCGGCTTCGAGCCGGAGGAGGACCCCGAGGCGGCCACCGAGCCGGACGCCTGAGCCCTCCGCGGCCCCACCGCGCCCGCCGGCCGTGCCCTGCACGGCCGGCGGGCGCGTCCGTGCTGCAGGTCCGTGCTGCAGGTCCGTGTTGCAGGTCCGTGCCGCAGGTCCGCGCGGCGGATTCCGGCGCGGTGCGCGGGCCGCGTCCCGGCGCGGGGCGGATCGGCGCGGGGCGGATCGGCGCGGGGCTGTTCAGCGCGAGGCGTCCTCGAGCTGTGCGGCGACGGCGAGCAGGTGCGCCTCCGCGCTGGGGCGGCCGATGAGCTGGACCCCCATGGGCACGACCGGCCCGCCGGCGCCGCCCGCCGGGCCGGTCCACAGCGTCGGGACGGTCACCGCGGGCAGGCCCACCACGTTCACGATCGAGGTCCAGGGCGTGTACTGGCACTGGCGCCTGTAGTCCTGGTCCGCGCCGGCGGGGTCCGCCTGGTCGTGTCCCGCCCAGTACCAGCCCAGGGGCCGCGGCGTCATGGCGAGCGCGGGCGTGAGCACCATGTCCCAGGCCCCGTACGCCCAGATCACGTCCTGCTCGACCCGGCGCAGGGTGCCCACGGCCCGCGCGAGCTCGACGGCCGAGCGGCGCAGGGCGCGGGCGCGGAACGCCGCCGCCAGGCCGGTCAGCCGCTGCGCCTGCCCGTGGTCGAGGGACGCGGTGCCCATCGAGGTGGTCCAGACGTCGAAGAAGGCCCCGGGATACTCGGGGTCGTAGCCGATCGAGGCCTCGCCGACCTCGTGCCCGGCCGCTCGCAGCCGGGCGACCCCCGCGTCGAGGGCGGCCCGCGCCTCGGGGGAGACCTCGATGTCGTAGACGGTGTCGAACGGCGAGGCGGTGCTCACCCCGATGCGCAGCGGCCGCCCGCCCCACGGCAGGTCTCCCCGGCGGGCCGCCCGCACGCTCTCGAGGAAGGAGGGCTGCGGTGCGGCCGCCACCGCCCGGTGCACCACGTTGCCGTGGGCCGGTCCGCGGGCCGGGGCGCAGAGCACGTCCAGCAGCAGGGCCGCGTCCTCGGCGGTGCGGGCGATGGGGCCGTTGACCACGAGCTGCGCGGCGTCCGACTGCGCGTCGGCGGTGGGCACCCGCCCGCGGTTGGGCTTCAGGCCCACCAGCCCGCACGCCGCCGCCGGGATGCGCACGGAGCCCCCGCCGTCGGAGCCCGGGGCCAGGGGCAGCATGCCGGCCGCCACGGCCGCGGCCTGCCCGCCGGAGGAGCCTCCGGCGCCGGTGGTGGGATCGTGCGGGTTCCGCGCGGGCGGGGCCACCAGGTTCTCGGAGTAGCAGTTGAGGCCGAACTCGGGAACCTGGGTCTTGCCCAGGCACACGGCGCCGGAGGCCGCGAGCACGGCCACGAGGTCGTCGTCCTCGGCGGCGGCCGGCGCCCCGGTCCCGGGGTCCGCCACGGCCGCGGAGCCGTAGCCGGTGGGCATGCCGGCGACGTCGTGCAGGTCCTTCACCGCGAGCGGCACCCCGTGCAGCGGACCGCGGGGCGCACCGGCGGGCAGGGCGTCGAGGGCGCGGGCCCGTTCGAGCGCCGGTCCGTGCGCCACGTGCACGAACGCGCCCAGCTGCGGATTGCGCTCCTCGATCCGGGCGAGGAAGAACTCCGTGGTCTCCGCCGCGCCCAGCTCCCCGCGCGCGAGCGCGTCCCGCAGCTGCACGGCGGTGAGGTCCCCGATCCCGGTCACGGCGGCTCCTGTCTCGGCCACGGCGGCCCGGGGACGGCGGTCCGGGACACACTGTGGGGCGTGGTGCCCAGGCTAGTAGGGTGAGGGCGCCCGGACCGCGACATGCGGTCCCCGAACCGCACAGGAGGCCCTCCGTGCCGACCTCCCGCCCGCCCCGTTCCGCCGCGGCCCGTGCCGCGGCGGCGGCCGCCCTGCTCCTGGCCCTGACCGGCTGCTCCCTCTTCGACCGCGAGGACGGGTCCGGCGCCCCGGCGCCGTCGGCCTCCGGCAGCGCCTCGGACCAGGCCTCGGTCAGCACCGTGGAGGAGACGTGCGCCCGGGTGCTGGAGGCGGCGCGCACCGCCCCGGAGCGGCTGCAGGAGGACCCGGCCGCGCTGCTCGCCGAGGTCGAGGACCTCGCCGCCACCGCCCCGCCCGAGCTCTCCGGGCAGATCAGCTCGATCCGCGAGGCCGTCGACGACTACCGGCAGGGCGAACGGTCCATGCTCAGCGTCGCCCGGGAGGCACGGGCCCTCCAGGAGCGCTGCTCCGGCTGACCGCGCCCGCTCCGCCCGGTGACGAGCACGAGGGGCCGTCGCCCGCCGGAGCGCGACGGCGTCTCCGGCGGGCAACGGCCCCTCGTGGCGGTGTGCGGCGGGGACTACTGCGCCGCGTGGCGGATGGCCTCGGCGAACACGCGCAGGCCGTCGCGCAGCAGCTCCTCGCCGATGACGAGCGGGGGCAGCAGGCGCACGATGTTGCCGAAGGTGCCGCAGGTCAGGATGATGACGCCCTGCGCCAGGCACTCCGCGGCGATGGCCTTGGCGGCGTCCGCGTCCGGCTCCTTGCCGCCGGGCAGCACGAACTCGAGCGCCATCATGCCGCCGCGGCCGCGGATCTCCCCGACGATGCCGGTCTCCTCGGCCACCGGGGTCAGCTCCTCGCGGATGATCTCCTCGACCCGCCGGGCACGGGCGATGAGGTCCCACTCCTCGATGGTCTCCAGCGCCCCCAGGGCGGCGGCGCAGGCCACGGGGTTGCCGCCGTAGGTGCCGCCGAGGCCGCCGGCGTGCACGGAGTCCATGATCTCGGCGAGGCCGACGACGCCGGACAGCGGCATGCCGCCGGCCACGCCCTTGGCCACGGTGATCAGGTCGGGCACCACGCCCTCGTGGTCCACGGCGAACCACTTGCCCGTGCGGGCCACGCCGGCCTGGACCTCGTCGACGACGAACACGGCGCCGTTGTCGGTGCACCACTGGGACAGCGCCGGCAGGAACCCCTCGGCGGGCACGATGAAGCCGCCCTCACCCTGGATGGGCTCGATCACGACGGCGGCCACGTTGCCCGCGCCCACCTGCTTCTCCACCTGGAGCAGAGCGCGGCGGGCGGCCTCGGCGCCCGTCATGCCCTCCGGGTCGCGGAAGGGGTAGGAGACCGGCACGCGGTAGACCTCGCCGGCGAACGGGCCGAAGCCCTGCTTGTAGGGCATGACCTTGGCGGTCATCGCGAGGGTCATGTTGGTGCGGCCGTGGTAGGCGTGGTCGAAGACGACGACCGCCTGGCGGCCGGTGTGCACCCGGGCGATCTTCACGGCGTTCTCGACGGCCTCGGAGCCGGAGTTGAAGAGCGCGGCCTTCTTGGGGAAGTCGCCGGGGGTGAGCTCGGCGAGCTTCTCCGCGACGGCCACGTAGCCCTCGTAGGGGGTGACCATGAAACAGGTGTGCGTGAAGTGCTCCACGGCCTCCTTGACCCGGGCGACCACGGCGGGGGCGGAGGCGCCCACGGTGGTCACGGCGATGCCGGAGCCGAGGTCGACGAGCTGGTTGCCGTCGACGTCGAGCACGATCCCGCCGTCCACGTCCGCCGCGTAGGCGGGCACGCTGGAGGCGACGCCGGAGGCGACGGCCTCCTGCCGGCGGGCGGACAGCTCCCGGGAGCGGGGGCCGGGCAGGGTGCCCTCGATGCGGCGGACCTGCTCCAGCCGGTACTGGATGTCGGGCAGGGTCTCGGTCATGGGAGACGTCCTTTCGGGAACGGGGTGCGGTCGCCGCGGGAGCGCGGCGACCGCACCGGGGTGGGGCGGACCGTCCGGGGACGGGGATCAGGCAGGGGTGCCGGTGCCGGGGTTGGGGACGCCGGCCCAGGGGTTCTCCACGCCGATGTACTGGGTGGTGGTGTACTCGGCGATGCCCTCGGCCCCGCCCTCCCGGCCCAGTCCGGACTGCTTGACGCCGCCGAAGGGGGCGGCCGCGTTGGAGATCACCCCGACGTTGAGGCCCATCAGGCCGAACTCGATGCGGTCGCCGATGCGCAGCCCGCGGGAGATGTTCTCGGTGAACACGTAGGAGGCCAGCCCGTACTCGGTGGCGTTGGCCAGCTCCACGGCCTCGTCCTCGTCCTTGAAGGTCACGACCGGGGCGACGGGGCCGAAGATCTCCTCGCACACCGCCCGGGCGTCCTGGGGCACGTCGCGCAGCAGGGTGGGCTGGAAGAAGTAGCCCGGCCCGTCCACGCGCTTGCCCCCGACCACGACCTTCGCCCCGCGCTCGACGGCGTCGGCGACGAAGGCCTCCACGGAGTCCCGGGCCTTGGCCTCCACCAGCGGGCCGACCTGCACCCCGTCCTCGACCCCGTTGCCGACGGTGAGGGCGGCCATCTTCTCGGCCAGCTTGGCGATGAACTCCTCGGCCACGTCCTCGTGCACCAGCAGCCGGTTGGCCGCGGTGCAGGCCTCGCCCATGTTGCGCATCTTCGCGGCCATCGCCCCGGTGACGGCCTTGTCCACATCGGCGTCCTCGAAGACGATCAGCGGGCCGTTGCCGCCCAGCTCCATGGAGGTGCGCAGCACGTTGTCGGTGGCGGCCTTCATCAGCTGCTTGCCCACCGGGGTGGAGCCGGTGAAGGAGACCTTGCGCAGGCGCGGGTCGGCCATGATCGGCTCGGACACGTCGCCGGCCGAGGCGGAGGAGACCACGTTGAGCACCCCGGCCGGCAGACCCGCGTCCAGCATGAGCTGGGCGAAGTACTGGGAGGTCAGCGGGGTCAGCCGCGCCGGCTTGAGCACCATGGTGCACCCGGCGGCCACGGCCGGGGCGACCTTGCGGGTGGCCATCGCCAGCGGGAAGTTCCACGGGGTGATCAACAGGCACGGGCCCACCGGCTTGCGGGTCACCAGCATCCGCAGATTCCCCTCCGGGGACTCCACGTAGCGGCCGTAGTCGCGCACCGCCTCCTCGGAGAACCAGCGCAGGAACTCACCCCCGTACTTCACCTCGCCCATCGCCTCGGCGACGGGCTTGCCCATCTCCAGGGTCATCAGCAGCGCCAGGTCCTCCGCCCGGGCCTGGACGAGATCGAAGGCCGCACGCAGGATCTCCGCCCGGACCCGGGCGGGGGTGCGGGCCCAGGAGGCCTGGGCGTTCGCGGCGGCGTCCATCGCCGCCTGGGCGTCGGCCCGGGTGGCCGAGGCCATGGTCGCGAGCACCTCCCCGGTGGCCGGGTTCTCCACCTCGAAGGTGCCCCCGTCGGAGGCGGCCCGCCACTGCCCGTTGATCAGCAGCCCGGTGGGGGTCTTCGCCAGCAGCGCGGCGATGCGGTCCTGGATGGGAGCGGCCGTGGCGGCCTGGTCCGTGATGCTCATGTATCAGCCTCTCTTGCTCGACGCACGCCCCGGGCACCGGGGCCGGTGCCTGCTCGGTGCGTCAACGGGGTGGTCGGACGGGCGGGCGACAACACTGGGCCCGCTCGTCCATGGTACGAGTCCCGGGACGACCGTCACGGGCTCCGGTGTCCCGCAGCAACGCCGCACCGGGTGCCGGGCCGGTCGCCGGGTGCTGCCGGGAAGGCCCCACGGCCCGTCGACGAGTTCAGACTAGCGCTCCGGCCAAAAGGCGGAGTGCTGAACTTTCCGCACCCGGACGGGCACAGTGCACAGCGCCCCGGGGGCGGCTCGGATGCCGCCCCCGGGGCGCTGTGCCGGCTCGATCGGGATCAGGCCCGGGCGCTCCGGCGCCGGCGGTCGACCTCGGCGACGAGGCGGTGCTCGGCGTCGACCCCGGGGTGGATCCCGGTGGGGATGCGGAGCAGGAAGACCAGCCCGAGCAGCCACCACAGCCCGAAGATCGTCCAGGCGGGCGCGCTCAGGAACGCGGGCATGCCGGGCAGGTACAGGCTGATCAGGCCGACGCACAGGACGACCGAGAGCACGCCGATGACCGTGCCGCCGTGGCTGCGGCCGCCGATCCTGAAGGGGCGGTCCATGTCCGGCTCGCGCCGGCGCAGGATCACGAAGACCACCGAGACCAGGGCGTAGGCGATCACGATCGACGGGGAGCCGGAGTCCACCAGCCAGCCCAGCATCTCCGCGCCGAAGAACGGCGCCACGAACGAGATGGCGCCCACGAACAGCAGGGCGTTGGCCGGGGTGCCGTACTTGGGGTGCAGCCGCCCGAACCACTGCGGCACCATCCGGGAGTTGCCGAGCGCCCAGAGCAGGCGGGACGCGCCCATGAGCAGGGAGTTCCAGGAGGTGAGGATGCCCGCCAGACCGCCGGCGATGAGCAGGTTGGCGACGGCGGTGCTGTTGAACATGGCGCCCATGGCGTCGGCGACGGCGATGTCCGCGCCGGCGACGTCCGCCCCGGACATCGCCGAGGACGTGGTGAGCACGACCATGACGTACCACGCCGCGGCGAGCAGGACGGAGACGATGATGGTCCCGCCCAGCTGCTTGGCCGGCAGGTGCATCTCCTCGGAGACCTGCGGGATGACGTCGAAGCCGACGAACAGGAACGGGACGGTGACGAGCACGAGGAAGAAGCCGGCGGTCCCGCTCGTGAAGAACGGCTCCATGGTGGCGACCGAGCCTCGGGTGAACGCCCCGAAGAGCATCATCAGCCCCACGATCAGCAGGAACAGGATCACGAAGATCTGCACCGTGGACGCGTGCTTCACGCCGCGGATGTTGATCGCGGTGATCAGGACGGCGGTCAGCGCCCCGACCAGGGCCCAGGTCAGGTTCACCTCGAAGCCGGCGACGGTCCACAGGGGGATCTGGCTCAGGCCGGGGAAGATGTACTGCACCGTGCGGGGCACGGCCACGGCCTCGAAGGCCACGATGGTGATGTAGCCGCCGGTGATGGCCCACGAGCCGATGAAGGCCCACCGGGCTCCCATGCCGCGCAGCAGGTAGTTGTGCTCCCCGCCCGCGTACGGCATGGCCGCCACGAGCTCGCCGTAGACCAGGCCGACCACGGCCATGATCAGCCCGCCGGTCACGAGGGCGAGCACGGCGCCCATGGTGCCGGCCTCCACCAGCCAGTCGCCGGTGAGGATGACCCAGCCGAAGCCGATCATCGCGCCGAAGCCGAGGCCGATCGCGTCGAGGCGCCCGAGGACCCTCTTGAAGCCGTGGTCCTCGCGGTCCGGGGCGAGCGGTGTCGCGCCCCGGGGTTCGTTGGTGCTCATGGCCGTGGTTCCTTCGTGTCGAGGACGCCGGGGTGGGGTGTCCGGTGGGGAGGGGCCGCACGGGGGGTCCGGCGGCCGGGGGACAGGGTACACAGCCATTGTTTCGTTTCTGTGAGCCGCCTGGAAGGCCGGCGCCGGGGCATGCCCGCGGCGAACACGCACGCGAGCCCCTGCGGCCCGGCGGCGCCCGCGTCTAGGGTCGGGACATGACCTACGCCACCGTGAATCCCGCCACCGGGGAGACCGTCCAGGAGTTCCCGACCGCCACCGACGCCGAGGTCCGGGAGGTCGTCGAGCGCTCGCACCGGGCCTTCGGCGGCTGGCGCGCCACGCCCGTGCCGGAGCGCGCCGCGCGCATGCGCACGCTGGCGGGGCTCTACCGCGAGCGCAAGCACGAGCTGGCCGCCCTGCTCACCGAGGAGATGGGCAAGCCGGCCCGCCAGGCGGTGGGCGAGGTGCTCCTCGTGGCCGGCATCTACGACTTCTACGCCGAGAACGCCGAGCGGTTCATGGCCGGGGAGAAGCTCGAGCCCTCCACGGGCGGGGACGCCGAGGTGGTGCTGGAGCCCACCGGCTCGATCCTCGGCATCATGCCGTGGAACTACCCGTACTACCAGGTCGCCCGGCTGGCGGCCCCGAACCTGATGCTCGGCAACACCGTCGTCCTCAAGCACGCGCCCAGCGTCCCGCAGGCCGCCCTGGTCCAGGAGCAGCTCTTCCGGGAGGCCGGGTTCCCGGAGGACGTCTACCGCAACGTCTTCGCCACGAACGAGCAGATCGCCGAGATCGTCATCCCCGCCCGGACCGTCCAGGGCGTCTCCCTCACGGGCTCCGAGCGTGCGGGGTCGGCCGTCGCCGAGCTCGCCGGCCGCCACCTCAAGAAGGTCGTGCTCGAGCTGGGCGGGTCCGACCCGTTCATCGTGCTCGACGCCGAGAACCTCGAGAACACGGTCAAGCACGCCGTGCTGGGCCGGCTGGGCAACACCGGGCAGGCGTGCACCGCCGCCAAGCGCTTCATCGTGGTCGACGAGGCCTACGACCGGTTCGTCGACGCGTTCGCGCATGCCATGGACGCCGTCCAACCGGGGGACCCGACCGACCGGAAGACCCTGCTGGGCCCCCTGTCCTCGGTGGCGGCCCGCGACGGCGTGGCCGCGCAGCTGCAGGACGCCGTCGAGAAGGGCGCGACCGTCCGCGCCGGCGGCACGCCGGTGGACCGCCCGGGGGCCTGGATGGAGGCCACGGTCCTGACGGACGTCACCCCGCAGATGCGCGCCTACGAGGAGGAGATCTTCGGGCCCGTCGCCGTGGTGCACCGGGTCCGGGACGCGGACGAGGCCGTCGAGCTGGCCAACTCCTCGCCCTTCGGCCTGGGCGGGTCGGTGTTCGCCGCGGACGTCGACGCGGCCAGGGAGGTCGCCGCCCGGATCGAGTCCGGCATGGTCTTCGTCAACGAGGTCACGGGCACCGCCCCGGACCTGCCCTTCGGCGGCATCAAGCGCTCCGGGGTGGGCCGGGAGCTCGGCCGGTTCGGCATCGAGGAGTTCGCCAACAAGAAGCTCATCCACGCGCCCCGGCGGGAGGAGAAGCTCCCGCTGCAGGACGAGGAGGCCGTCTCTCCCTGACCGGGCGCCCCTCCGGTGCCAAGGCGCCCCTCCGGTACCGGCGCCCCGGCGCGGTGGCCGTCACAGTGCCGCTCGTGGCCGTCCTGCGGCCGTGGCCGCGGACCGGTCCGCGGCCCGGCCGCCGCGCCCGCGGACTAGGCTGGACAGCGCAGAACCACCCGCAACGAGAGGACCCGCACGATGGACAACCTGGACAGCCTGCCCAGCGCCTCGGTGGAGGAGATCCCCGAGGACGCGCGCATCCTGGACGTGCGCGAGGACGCCGAGTGGGAGGCCGGGCACATCGACGGTGCCCAGCACATCCCGCTGGGCCAGCTCCCCGAGCGCTACGGCGAGGTGCCCGCGGACGAGGACGTCTACGTGATCTGCCGCACCGGCGGCCGCTCCCTGAGGGCCACGGCCTACCTCCAGCAGTACGGCTTCGACCCGGTCAACGTCCTGGGCGGCATGGGGGCGTGGATGGACGCCGAGAGGCCCATGGTGTCCGAGACGGGCCAGACGCCGACCGTCCGTTGAGATACGCCTACCTGGGCCCCGCCGGCACCTTCACGGAGGCCGCCCTGCTCGGCGTGGAAGGCGCGCGGGAGGCCGAGCGCCGTCCGGTGTCCTCCGTGCCCGTCGCACTGGCGGCCGTCCGCGCCGGCGAGGTCGACGCCGCGATGGTCCCCATCGAGAACTCCGTGGAGGGCGGGGTGACCGCCACGCTCGACGCCGTGGCCACCGGCAGCGAGCTGCGCATCGTGCGCGAGGCGCTCGTGCCCATCAGCTTCGTGCTCGTGGCCGCGCCGGGCACGGCCCTCGCCGACGTCCGCACCGTGTCCACGCACTCCCACGCCTGGGCGCAGGTGCGCGGCTGGATGGACGAGCACCTGCCGGGCGCCGACTACGTCCCGGCGTCCTCCACGGCGGCGGCGGCCCTGTCGCTGCTGCCCGGTGCGGCGGAGCCCGGCTTCGAGGCCGCGGTCTGCTCTCCCGTGGTCGTCGAGCAGCACCCCGAGCTCGAGGTGCTCGCCGAGGACATCGGGGACAACCGGGCCGCGGTGACGCGCTTCGTGCTCGTGGCGCGCCCGGACGCGCCCCTGCCGCCGCGCACCGGCGCGGACCGCACCACGCTGGTCATCCCGCTGTGGGAGGACCGGGCCGGGGCGCTGATGGAGATCCTCGAGCAGTTCGCCACCCGCGGGGTGAACCTCTCCCGGATCGAGTCCCGTCCCACGGGCAACTTCCTGGGGGAGTACTTCTTCAGCGTCGACGTGGACGGGCACCTGCACGACGCCCGCGTGGCCGACGCCCTGATGGGCCTGCGCCGGGTCTGCCCGAGCACCCGGTTCCTCGGCTCCTACCCGCGCGCCGACCACAAGGTCGCCACCGTGGCGCGGCACCACTCCGACGGCGCCTTCCGCGAGGCTGCCGCCTGGGTCGCCGCGCTGCAGGGCCACGGGGCCCACGGGCCGGGGGCGGCGGGCGCCGGGCACGTGCCCGCGTAACGGAACGTCCCGCGCCGCCCGCCGCTTGTTAGCTATTGCGAATACATGCACCATGGGTGGTGCGGGCACGTCCGTTCCCGCGATCTTCAGCCGGTGTCGATCGACCCCCCGGGTCGGTGCCGAGCCCGACCGGAGGTGCCACCATGCCTGCTCCCGCCGCCCGCCGTCTCGCTCTCGCCGCCGCGCCCGCCGTGCTGGCCTGCGTGCTCGCCGTCCCCCCGGCCGCCGCCGGGGCCCCGGAGACCTCCGGGGTGGTCCGCACCGAGATCGGTCCGGGCCCTGCCGCCGGCGACCCGCGGACGGTGGAGGACCTCGTGCCGGCCGCCCGGGTCGTCCTCGAGCCGGTGTCCTCGTTCCCGGAGCAGGGGCGGGGCCCCCTGCTCGCGGTGGGCGGGGCGGTGGTCGCCCTCATGGGCGCGTTCGTGGCGGGCCTGAGCCGCCGGCCCGACCCGGTGGACTGAGCCGGCTGCACGGGCGGGACCGGCCGTCCGGCCGGGCGCGCGCGTCAGTCGGCCTGGGAGGGGGGCACCCGCACCGAGAGCACGCCCGGCAGGATCTCGGACTCGAAGCCGGTGATCAGCCCCGTGCCGTCCCCGTCCACCTGGGACTCGATGGGCTCGTGGAACTCCACGCGCACCTTCTTCCCGGCGAAGAACTCGATCACCGGCAGGTCCCGCCGCTGCCGGAACACCACCTTCGCGGCCATCAGCGCCCACTCCAGGGTGCTGCGCGGGGACATCACCACGAGGTCCAGCACGCCGTCGTTGATCTTCGCCTGGGGCACGAGGATCATCCCCGCCGTGAGGATCCCGCAGTTGGCGGCCATCACCGAGCGCACCCGCCGGCTCTGCCACTCGCCGTCGTCGATCCGGAACCGGGCCCACCGCGGCGGGGCGAACAGGTGCCGGACACCGGCCTCCCCGTAGGCGGCCCAGCCGACCAGCTTCTTGAGCTCGTCCTTGGTGTCCGTCATGATCTGCGCGTCGAAGCCCGCCCCGCCCATCACGCAGAAGGCGTGGTCCTGCACCGTCCCGTCGGCCAGCTCCAGCCGGAAGGTCGCCATGTCGATGGCCCGTTCCGCGCCGAAGAGCGCGATGTCCACGTTGCGGTGCGGGTCACCGAGGTCGGCGCCGATGTTGCGGGCCAGGAGGTTGCCCGTGCCCAGCGGCAGCAGGCCCATCGGGACGTCCCCGTCGACGAGGGTCTCCGCGACGGCCCGCACGGTGCCGTCGCCGCCGGCGGCGAGGACGAGGTCGAAGCCCTCCTCCAGCGCCCGGCGGGTCATGGAGAACCCGGGGTCGTCCTCCTCCGTCTCGAAGAAGACCGGGTCCGGCAGCCCGCCCTTGCGGCATCCGATGATGATGGCGTCGCGGGCGAGGTCCGCGTCGGCCTTGATGGGGTTGATGACGACGGCGACCCGTTTCGGGCCCACTGGAGTGGCGGTCACGGGAGGACTCCTCGGTTCGGCGGTGCTGGGGGTGGGGCGGCATCGTGCGGTGACCGCACGGCGCGGCGCGCCCGTCCCGGGGCGCCGGGCGGATCGCGGCGATCCTCCAGCCTAACCCGGCGGCCCCGCCCGGCCCGAGCGCGGGTCTTGGGTACCCTGTCAGGGTGATCGACATCAACCAGCTCCGTGAGCACCCCGACGTCTTCCGCGCCTCGCAGCGCGCCCGCGGGGCGGACGAGTCCCTGATCGACCGGATCCTGGAGGCGGACGTCGCGCGCCGCAACCTGATCACCGAGTACGAGAGCCTGCGGGCCGAGCAGAACGCGTTCGGCAAGCAGGTGGCCCGCGCCCAGGGGGAGGAGAAGCAGGCGCTGCTGGCCGAGGTCAAGGACCTCGCCGCCCGCGTCAAGGAGGCGCAGGCGGCCTCCGAGGCGGCCCGCGCCCGGCAGGACGAGCTGGTCTCCGTGGTCGAGAACCTGATCCTCGACGGCGTCCCCGCCGGCGGGGAGGACGACTACGCCGTGCTGCGGACCGTGGGACAGCCGCGGGACTTCGCCGCCGAGGGCCTCGAGCCCCGCGACCACCTGGAGATCGGCGAGCTCGTGGACGGCATCGACATGGAGCGCGGCGCCAAGGTCTCCGGGGCCCGGTTCTACTTCCTCAAGCGCGACGTCGCCCGGCTCGAGACCGCCCTGCTCCTCATGGGCCAGGACCTCGCCCTGGACAACGGCTTCGTCCCCATGACCACGCCCAACCTGGTGCGCCCCGAGATCATGAGCGGCACGGGCTTCGACATCGCCCACTCGGACGAGATCTACCACGTGGGCAAGGACGAGCTCTACCTGGTCGGCACCTCCGAGGTGCCCCTCGCCGGGTACCACGCGGACGAGATCCTCGACCTCGCCGACGGGCCGCTGCGCTACGCGGGCTGGTCCTCCTGCTACCGGCGCGAGGCCGGCTCCGGGGGCAAGGACACCCGCGGCATCATCCGCGTCCACCAGTTCAACAAGCTGGAGATGTTCGTCTACTGCTCCCCGGAGGACGCCGAGGCCGAGCACGCGCGGATGCTCGGCTGGGAGGAGGAGATGCTCACCCGCTGCGAGCTCGCCTACCGGGTGATCGACACCGCCGCCGGGGACCTCGGCGCCTCGGCCGCGCGCAAGTTCGACTGCGAGGCGTGGGTGCCCACGCAGGGCCGGTACCGCGAGCTGACCTCGACCTCCAACTGCACCACCTACCAGGCCCGGCGGCTCAACGTGCGCGAGCGGCTGCCCGGCAGCACGGACGACGCCGGCAAGGCGCGCAAGGGCGGCACCCGCACGGTGGCCACCCTCAACGGCACGCTCGCGACCACCCGCTGGCTGGCCGCGATCCTGGAGACGCACCAGCAGGCGGACGGGTCCGTGCGCGTGCCGGAGGCGCTGCGCCCGTACCTGCGCGGCCAGGAGACCATCCCCGTCCGGCGCTGAACCGACGGTTCGCGTTCGACCCGTATTCATCTCTTACCGAAATGCTGGTCACCCTGTCGGTGTCATGTGGCACCATGTCCCGCATGACGAAAGAAAAGACGGCTGGCACCGAGGACCAGCACGAACTGATCAGCATCAACTCCACCGTCCCGCTGAAGGTCGAACACTCGGAGGACCTCGGCGACACCGGCGGCACCACCGCCCCCACGCGCTCGGCCGCGGACGTCCGCATCCCGCTCAAGGTCCAGCCGCCCCGCTCCAACGGGTGGAAGAAGGAGGCGGGGGTCCGCTACCTCGTGGCCCTCGACGTCGACGGCACCCTCGTGGACCACGACGGGCACATGTCCCCGGCGGTGCGCGACGCCGCCCGCGCCGTGCTCCGGGCCGGCCACCACGTGGTCATCTCGACCGGCCGCTCCAAGGGGGCCACCCTGCCCGTGGTCGAGCTCATCGGCCAGGAGCGCGGCTACGCGGTGTGCTCCAACGGCGGCATGACCCTCGAGCTGGACCCGGGGCTGCCCGACTACCACCGGGTCCTCGAGTGCGTCTCCTTCGACCCCGGCCAGGCCCTCGAGGCCCTCGAGCAGCGCCTGCCCACGGCGAAGTTCGCCCTCGAGACCGAGGACGGGTCCTTCTACTCCACGGAGCGCTTCCAGGACGCCTCCTTCGGCATCGAGGCCGTGGGCGTGGACCTGCACCAGCTCGCCCAGATGCAGGCCGTGCGCATGGTCGTCTACAGCACCGAGCACACCCCGGAGGAGTTCGCCCTGGCCATCGACGAGGCCGGCCTGCACGGGGTCACCTACTCGGTGGGCTGGAGCGCCTGGCTGGACATCGCAGCCAACGGCGTCTCCAAGGCCAGCGCCCTGGAACAGGTCCGCCGCCGGCTCGGCGTGGACCCCTCCCACACGGTCGCGGTCGGCGACGGCCGCAACGACATCGAGATGCTCGACTGGGCCGCCCGCGGCGTCGCCATGGGCCAGGCCCCGGACGAGGTCGCGGCCGCCTGCCACGAGGTCACCCACACCGTCTACGAGGACGGCGTCGCCCGGATCCTGCGCTCCCTGCTGTGAGGCGTGCGGCTCACAGGCCGTACTCCTCGAGCAGGCGCAGCCACACCTCGCTGATCGTGGGGAAGACGGGCACCGCGTGCCACAGCCGCTCCAGCGGCACCTCGCCGACCACGGCCACGGTCGCCGCGTGGAGCAGCTCCGTCACGTCCGGGCCCGCGAAGACCGCCCCGACGAGCGTGCGGCGGCGCCGGCCGACCACCAGGCGGGCCCAGCCGCGGTAGCCGTCCCGGTGCAGGGAGGCCCCCGCCACGTCGATGTCGTGCTCCACGACGTCCACCTCCAGCCCGTCCGCGCGGGCCTGCTCCGCGGAGCGGCCCACGGAGGCCACCGCGGGGTCGGTGAACACCACCTGCGGCACGGCGCAGGCGTCGGCGGTGGACGCGTACCGCGACCACGCGGGAACGGAGTCCCCGAGCCGCCCGGCGGCGCGGGCCACGACGGCGTCCCCCACGGCCCGCGCCTCGTACTTGCCCTGGTGGGTCAGCAGCGGGCCGCCCGCGGCGTCCCCGGCGGCGTACAGCCACTGCTCCTGCGGGCCGGCCACCCGCCCGGAGTCGTCGACCCGCAGCGCCGCGGGGTCCAGGCCGAGCTCCTCGAGCCCGAGGCCGTCCAGGGCCGGGCGCCGTCCGGTGCTCACCAGCAGCCGCTGCGCGGAGACCGTCCCGCCGTCGTCGAGGACGAGCTCGATGCCGTCCCCGCCGCGCCGGACCCGCTCCGTGCCCCGCCCCTCGAGGACGGTGACTCCCTCGGTCTCCAGCGCGTCGGCCACCAGCCGTGCGGCCGGTCGCGGGAACGCGCCCAGCAGCCGGCTGCGGGCGACCACGGTGACCCGGGAGCCCAGCCGGGCGAAGGCCTGCGCCAGCTCCGTGCCGGACACCCCGCCGCCGAGCACCGCGAGGGAGCCGGGGACCTCCCGGGCGGCGGTGGCCTCCCGCGTGCCCCAGAACGGCGCGTCCGCCAGCCCCGGCACCGGGGGCACGGCCGGGCGCGAGCCCGTGGCCAGCACCACGGCGTGGCGGGCCGCGAGCCGCCGCACGGCCCCGTCCCCGGTGGTCACCTCGACCTGCCGCGGCCCGGCCAGCCGCCCCCGTCCCCGGACCAGCTCCACGCCGGCGCCGGCGAGCCACTCGGCCTGGCCCGAGTCGTCCCAGTGCGCGGCGAAGCCGTCCCGGCGGCGCAGCGCCGCGGCCGCGTCCGGGGCCCCGGTGACGGCCTCCGCGGCCCCGCCCACCCCGCGGGCGGCCGCGACCGCAGCACCCGGGCGGAGCAGCGCCTTGGAGGGGACGCAGGCCCAGTAGGAGCACTCCCCGCCCACGAGCTGCGCCTCCACGAGCGCGGCCCTCAGTCCGCCCCGCACCACGCGGCCGGCCGCGTTCTCGCCGACCGGCCCGCCGCCGATCACCACCACGTCGTACGTCTGCGGGGTCCGTGTCATCCCCCGAGTCTGCCAACGGCGGGGGCACCGGACAACCGGCCCCGCACCGCCCCTGGGGGGTGACCCGGACCACGCCGGGGCAGATCCCGGTGATAGGGTTTCCGGCAGACCGGGTGACCACGTCATCGCCGACGAGCCGAAAGGCGTGCCGTGATCGAGTACGTGTCCGACCGGTGGGAGCAGATCCTCTTCGCCAGCTGGCAGCACTTCTCCCTGGTGGTCCAGTGCCTGGTGCTGGCCACGGTCCTCGCCGTGGCGCTGGCGGCCCTGTGCTACCGCTCGCCCCGGCTCACCACCGTGGCCAACAACGTCTCCGCCGTGGGCCTGACCATCCCCTCCTTCGCCCTCATCGGCCTGCTCATCGCCCCGCTGGGCTTCGGGGTGCTGCCCGCGGTCGTGGTCGTCACCTTCTTCGCCGTGCTGCCGGTCCTGCGCAACGCGGTGGTCGGCCTGGCCGGCGTCCCGCCGGCCACCGTCGAGGCCGCCCGCGGCCTGGGCATGAGCCGTGCCGCCACGTTCCTGCGGGTCGAGCTGCCGATGGCCTGGCCGGTCATCCAGGCCGGCATGCGCGTCTCGGCCCAGATGGTGATGGGCGTGGCCGCCGTCGCCGCCTACGTCCTCGGCCCGGGCCTGGGCGGCTTCATCTTCTCCGGCCTGTCCCGTCTCGGCGGCGCCAACTCCCTGGCCTCGGTCCTCACCGGCGTCGTGGCGGTCGTCGTCGTCGCCCTCATCCTGGACGGGCTGCTCGTGCTGCTCGGCCGACTCACCACATCGCGAGGTATCCGTGTCTGACTCCGCCCCCCGCACCGCCTCCTCCGTCACCGGGGCCCGGATCCTGCTGGAGAACGTCTCCAAGCGGTACCCCGGGCAGGCCAGGGCCGCCGTGGACGGGCTGACCCTGGAGATCCCCGCGGGCAGCACCGTGATGCTCGTGGGACCCTCCGGGTGCGGCAAGACCACCACCCTGAAGATGATCAACCGGCTCATCGAGCCCTCCGAGGGCCGGATCGTGATCGACGGCCAGGACGTCACCTCGATGAACGGCGACGAGCTGCGCCGCGGCATCGGCTACGTCATCCAGGCCGGCGGGCTGTTCCCGCACATGAGCGTGGCCACCAACATCGGCATGGTCCCGAAGATGCTCGGCTGGGACCGGGCCCGCATCGCCGCGCGCGTGGACGAGCTCCTGGAGCTCGTCTCCCTCGACCCGGCCGTCTACCGGGACCGCCATCCCCGGGAGCTCTCGGGCGGGCAGCAGCAGCGCGTGGGGGTGGCGCGTGCCCTGGCCGCGGACCCGCCGGTGCTGCTCATGGACGAGCCCTTCGGCGCCGTGGACCCCATCACCCGGCAGCGCCTGCAGGACGAGCTCATCAACATCCAGCACGAGCTGCAGAAGACCATCGTGTGCGTCACCCACGACTTCGACGAGGCCGTGAAGCTGGGCGACTGGATCGCGGTCTTCGACGAGGGCGCCCGGGTGGTCCAGTACGACGCCCCCGAGCGGATCCTGGCCGAGCCCGCCGACGAGTTCGTGGAGGACTTCATCGGCACGGGCGCCGGCCTCAAGCAGCTGACCCTCACCCGGGTCCGGGAGGTGGACCTCGTGCCCGCCGTGACCGCCCGGCCCGGCGAGGACGTGCAGGCGGTGCTCGCCCGCGGCGAGCAGGCCGGCACCCGGGACGTCGTGGTCCTCGACGACCGGGACCGCCCGCTGTCCTGGCCCGCCCGCCGCCAGCTGGAGCGCTTCAGCACGGTCCCCGGCGAGCGCAACGAGCGGCTGCCGCTGGTCGGCACGGGCGCCACGCTCAACGACGCCCTGGACACGATGCTCGTCTCGAGCACCGGGGCGGCCCTCGTGGTGGGGCCCCGGGACCGCTTCGAGGGCGTCATCTACGTGGAGACCGTCATGGCCGCCATCACGGAGGCCCGCCGCGCCGTGGACCCGGAGGACGCGCCGCTGGGGCACAACACCGGGGAGATGCCCACGGTGAGCCCGGCCGGTCCCGGCGGTGAGGGCCGATGAGCGCGCAGACGGAACGGCCCGCGACGGCCGGCCCGGAACCCCAGGACGGCCCGGTGGCCCCGGACCCCTCCGCCGACGTCGACCGGAGGACCTGGCGCGGGCTGCTCCTGCAGCCCGTGGCGATCCTCGCGGCGCTGGGCCTGCTGGGGCTGTGGCTGTCCACCGCGGAGCTGACGGAGACCGAGGCGGTGACCCTGCGCCCCGGGGCCCTGTGGGACCTCACGGTGCAGCACCTGCAGCTGACCGTGGTGGCCACCGTGGTGGTGCTGCTGGTGGCGGTGCCGGTGGGGATCCTCCTCACCCGCGCGCCGCTGCGCTTCCTCACCGGCCCGGTGATCACCGTGGCGAACATCGGCCAGGCCGCCCCGGCGGTGGGGCTGATCGTGCTGTTCGCGTTCTGGCTGGGCTTCGGCTTCCAGGCGTCCGTGGTCGCCCTGATCGTCTACGCGATCCTGCCCGTGCTCAAGAACACCATGGTCGGCCTCGACGGCGTGGACCGCAGCCTCGTGGAGGCCGGTCGCGGGATGGGCATGAGCGCGCTCGCGGTCCTGCTCCGCGTCGAGCTGCCGCTGGCGGTGCCGGTGATGCTGGCCGGGGTGCGGACCGCGCTGATCCTGGTGGTCGGCACCGCCACCCTGGCCACCTTCGTCAACGGCGGGGGACTGGGGCTGCTGATCACCACGGGCGTCAACCTCAACCTCGTGCGGGTGCTCGTCGCCGGCTCGATCCTCGTGGCGCTGCTCGCGCTGAGCATCGACTGGATCGGCCGCGTCGTGGAGCACGTCGCGCGCCCGAAGGGACTGCGATGAGAACCCCACGCTGCGCGGGCGCCGCCCTGCTGCTCTCCGGCGCCGCGCTGCTGCTGGCCGGCTGCGGGCTGGAGCCCTCCACCGCCTACGTGCCCGCCGCCGAGCCCGGCTCCATCCAGCCCGTCGAGGGCGCCGAGGGGACCGAGGTGAAGGTGACGTCCAAGAACTTCACCGAGCAGCTGATCCTCGGCAAGATCGCCGTGCTGGCCGTGGAGGCCGCCGGCTTCGAGACCGAGGACCTCACCAACGTGCCCGGCTCCCAGCCGGTGCGCGAGCTCATGCTCTCCGGGGGTGCCGACCTGACCGTCGAGTACACCGGCACGGCGTGGCTCACCTTCCTCGGCCACGAGCAGGGCATCCCGGACCAGCAGGAGCAGTGGCAGGCCGTGCACGACGAGGACCTCGGCAACGGGCTGACCTGGGGGGCGCCGGCCGCGCTCAACAACACCTACGCCATGGCCGTGCGCTCGGAGTACGCCGAGGCCCACGGGCTGCGGACGGTCTCGGACATCGCCGAGCTGCCGGTGGCGGAGCGCACGTTCTGCGTCGAGGCGGAGTTCAACTCCCGCAGCGACGGGCTGACCCCCCTGCTCGCCCACTACGGCCTGGACCGCGGCAGCGAGGTGCCGGAGGACAACATCGGCATCTACGACACCGGGGCGATCTACTCCGCCACGGACAGCGGCGAGTGCAACTTCGGGGAGGTCTTCTCGACCGACGGCCGCATCCCCGCCCTGGACCTGACCGTCCTCGAGGACGACCGGCAGTTCTTCCCGGCCTACAACGCCGCCCCGGTGTTCGGCACGGACCTGCTGCAGCGGTTCCCGGCCCTGGAACAGGTCCTGGAGCCGATCTCCCAGGCGCTGACCGACGACGTGATGCAGGAGCTCAACCGGCAGGTGGACGTCGACGGGCGGGACCCGGCCGACGTCGCCTACGAGTGGATGCTCTCCGAGGGGTTCATCGTCGAGGCCTGAGCCCCCGGGCCGGTCCGGGGCGGTTCGCACAGCTCCAGCAGCCGCGCCGCGGCGGGGCGGGCGTCCCACTCCTCCTGCCACAGGGCGCGCGCCACCGCCTTGGAGACCGCCTGCGGGGTGATGCCCAGCTCCCCGGCCACGATCTTCTGCTGGCCGCGCGCCCCGGGGACGAGCAGGTCCACGACGCGCCACTCCGCCGCCGTGCGCTGGGCCACGATCCGCCCCAGCAGCCGCAGCACGGCCTGGGCCCGGGCCGCGGCCGCGGCGTCCTCCGCGGCCACGCACACCGGGACCCGCCCGGTCCGGGCGGCCGCCGCCGCCGCGTGGTGGGCCTGCACCGTGCCGGGACCGTCGGCGCGCAGACCCGATCGGCCGTCGGCGCCGGTCACGGTCTCGAGCCCGACCGGGCCCACCCCGATCCCCACGCTCCACGCCTCGCCGCGCAGCCCGGCCAGGGCCGCGGCCACCGCCGCGGCCGGGTCCGCGGTGATGCCCTGCACCGCGTGGGCCCGGGCGCACTGGAAGGGCACCACGGTCCCGAGGTCCCCGAGCCGGCGCAGCAGCGCCGGCGCGAGGTCCCCGGCCTCGCGGCGGCGCTGGTCCAGGCTCACGACGTACACGCTCCCAGTATCGGTCACCGCGGCGGCCCGGTCCCGGCGGCGCGGCCGGGACTCACTCCCAGAACCGCGGCTCGATGTCCGTGCCGCGGGCGAGCAGCTCGTCCTCCAGCGGCTCCCGGCAGATCAGGGGCAGGCGCAGGCAGCCGATCCGGTCGTCGGGGTCGAAGTAGGCCGTGAGCCGGTCGAAGCCCTGCCGGAACCGGGAGAGCTCCTTGGCCGTGGCGGCGACCTCCGTGAGGTCGGCGTCGGAGGCGAGCACCCAGAAGGACGCCGGGTCGGTGAGCTGCAGCAGCCCCACCGGCCCCCCGGCGTCGTTGTTCTCGGTGCCGGCCCAGCCGGGCACGCGCAGCCAGCCGCCGGGTTCGGCCGCGCCCAGGGCCGGCGCCACGGGATCGTACTCCCACGCCCGGGCCCGCTGCAGCCACCACGGCGGGGCGGGCAGGTAGAGCGGGCCGTCCAGGTCCACGGGCCAGCGCGCGGCCGCGAAGGCCCCGGCGTCGACCCGGTCCCAGAAGTGCTCCGCGGTGAGGTCGGTGCCCACGCTGTTCAGGGCCGCGCCCGGGTCGTCCCGCTGCATCCCGTGCCAGTAGGTGGGACGGGTGGCCACGCCCGCGCCCCGGAGCAGGGCGTCGAGCTCCTCGAGGTGGGCCGGCTCCCCGAGCACCACCGTCCGGCTCTCGAAGTGCAGGACGTAGGGCACGCGGGCCGAGCGCTCGCCGCTCACGGCGATCCCGGACCCGCCCCGCGGCGGCACAGCCGGGTGAACCGGCCCAGCAGCTGCAGGCCCTCCGGGGTGGCGGGCAGGTAGTCCGTCAGGGCGGGGGAGCGCACGAGCACGGCGCACCACTGCCCGCGGGAGACCGCCACGTTGAGCCGGTGGGGGGACAGCAGGAACTCCATGCCCCGGTGGCCCTCGGCGGAGGAGGCGGCCATGGACACGATCACCACGGGGGCCTCCTGCCCCTGGAAGCGGTCGACGGTGCCCACCCGGACCCCGGCGCCCTCCTCGTCCCGCAGCCCGGCCGCGCGCAGCTCCTGGGCCACGAGCTCGACCTGGGCGTTGTAGGCCGCCACCACGAGCACGTCCGCGGGGGTCAGCGCCACGGGCGCGGCGTCCGGGCCGGCCCGCCACGGGGTGCCCACGAACTCCCGGGCCAGCGCCACGACCTGCCGGGCCTCCTCGGGGGAGGCCGTGCGGTTGCCGGCGTGCTCGACGTAGCAGGTGCGCAGGCCCGGGGGCACACCGGTGAGCTCCCGCCGGGCCGCGGCCGGGGCGGAGCCCAGCCGCCCGGCGTAGGAGAGCTCGGAGACCGGCTCGCACAGCTCGGGGTGCATCCGCCAGGTGCGGTCCAGGAAGTAGCCGTACTCGGCGGGCAGCGTGGGCGACCCGTGGGAGAGCCAGCCGAGCGCCGACTCGTCGACGGGCAGGGGATGGGTGCCCTGCGAGACCTGCGGCAGCTGCTGGGGGTCCCCGAGCAGCAGCAGCCGGCGCGCGGCGCGGGACACGGCCAGGGTGTTGGCGAGCGAGTACTGCCCGGCCTCGTCGACCACGAGCAGGTCCAGGGCCTCGTCCTCGAGGTACGCGGCGTTGGAGAAGTCCCACGCCGTGCCGCCGACCACGGCGCCGCCCTCGGCGAGGAAGGCGGCGAAGTCCCGGCCCGCGAGCGTCCGCCAGGGCCCCTGCCCGTGCGCGGGACGCCCGGCCGGCGCCTTCTTGCCGACGCGCTCGGCGGGCACACCGCCCTTCGCGATCACCCCGCCCAGCAGGTTCTCCACGACCGCGTGGGACTGGGCCACCACGCCGATCCGCCACCCGGCCTCCACGAGCCGGCCGATGACGTGGGAGCCGAGGTGCGTCTTGCCGCTGCCGGGAGGGCCCTGGACGGCGAGGAAGGTGCGGTCCAGCGCGCGCAGGGCCTCGACCACGGCGTCGATCGTGCCGCCGGGGCCCGGGACGGGCAGCTCCCCGCCGCCGGCCGGTCGCGGCGGCTCGCGCAGGAGCAGCCGCAGCCCCGGCAGCTCGGGCAGCTCCGGCAGGGCGTCGGCGGTGCGGGCGGCCAGCGTCTGCAGCGACTCCTCGAGGGAGGCGGTGGCGATCGGCCGCTCCGGGGTCAGCGCCAGGGGCAGCTCGGCCCAGGGCTCCGGGGCGGGGGCGCCGCGGGGCGTGCGCAGCCGCTCCCGCACGGTGAGCACCGCCGTGCCGTCCTCGCGCTCGTCGAGCTCCTCCAGGGCGGCTGTCCAGTCCCCGGCCCGGCCGCTGCCGCGTCCGGCGGCCTCCTCGGCGAGGTGGGCGGGAACGGGCGGGCCGTACACCAGGAACAGCCCGGTGGCCCCCGGCCGGAGCGTGGAGCCCTCGCCGAACCGGCCCGCCAGGCGCAGCAGGCGGGTGGGCGCGGCGCTGCCGCGCTTGGCCGGGTCCTTCGCCCAGTCCTCCAGCACCTCCGCCCGCTGCACCACGAACACGTCGCGGGTGTCCTCCCAGTCCTCGACCGGGCCCTCCAGGCAGTCGAAGTGGGACCACCAGTACTGCTTGCGCTCACGGCGGTGGTAGCCGGTGGCGGAGGCGACCATCGCCACGGCGGTGCGCTGCCGGGGCCCGAGGCCGGCGGCGGCCTCCGGGCGGTCCAGGAACTCGCGCAGCCGCTGCTCCGCGTCCGTCATCGCGGTCCCGGGCAGCTCCTCGGCGGGCCCGGCCGGGGCCGGGGCGGGCCGGTGCCGCGCGGGGTCGGGGGAGATCCCGGCGAGGCCGAGCAGCCAGTCCCGCAGCCGCAGGGTGGAGAGACAGTCGTAGGCGTTGTAGTCGGCGATGCCCGCCAGGATCCGGTCCGCCTCCTCCGCCCGCCCGGCGTCCCGGGCGGCACAGGAGTCGGCGTAGGCCACCACCGACGCCCCGGCGTCCACCACGTCCCCGGTGCGCAGGTGCCGGCCCATGTACAGCGGCTCCAGCTTCTTGATGGAGTAGGAGTTCTCGGACAGCCGCAGGCTTCCCCGCACGGTGTCGTAGAGGTCCACCAGGACGTTCTCGCGCAGCAGCCGGTCCACGGCGTCCTCGCCCACGGCGTGGACGAGGGAGAGCCGGCGCAGGGCCGCCTTCTCGTAGTCGGCGTAGTGGTAGACGTGCATCCCGGGGAAGCGCTCCCGGCGCTCGGCCACGTAGTCCAGGAACTCCCGCAGCGCGGTGCGCTCCTGGTCCCGCGAGTGGGCCCAGAACGGCCGGAAGACGGGCTCGGCGCCCGGGACGGGGGGCTGTTCGACGACCCCGAAGAGGTACTCGAGCCCCCAGGACGCCGGGTCCCCGGGATCCTGCCACAGGGGGTCGCCCTCGAAGTCGAAGAACACGTCCCCGGGATTCGGGGCGGGCAGCCGCCGCAGCGGCTCCGTGGTGGTGACCCGGTAGGCCGTGCGGTGGGCCCGCCCGTCCTTCACCCACTCGACGGCCCCGTCCTCACCGCCGCGGCCCGTCTGCATCGCGGCCTGGTCCCGCAGCCTGCGGACCGCGGCCGGCAGCCGCGGGTCCGCGAGCCCGGCGAGCTCGTCGACGGTGCGCACCCCGTGCCGCTCCCGCAGCGTGCGGCGCATCCGCACGGACATGCCGGCGGTCAGCAGCAGGTCCCGGTGCTCGGCGACGGCCCGCGCGCAGTGCCCGCAGCGCCCGCAGCGGCCCACGCGGTCGTCGTGCCACTGGACGGGACCGGTGCGCGCCCGGTGGGCGGCGGCGGCGGCCACGAAGCGCTCCCGGCGCTCCCGGTAGACGGCCAGGTGCTCGGCGACGGGGAAGACGGCCTCGCGCTGGTCGCCCAGGACCAGCGTGACCTCCGGCGCCACGGGAGCCCCCGCCCGCTCGAGCTGGTCGGCGTAGGCGGCGAGCTGGAGCAGGGCGGTGACCTTGGCGTGCCGGGCGAGCTTGGTGTCGTGGACGGCGTAGGCGCCGTCCGGGCGGCGGACGAGGAAGTCGGCGCGGCCGTGGAAGCCGCCGTCGAAGAAGGAGGCCTGGAAGACGACGTCCGCCCCGGCGCGGAGGGCGGCCAGGGACTCCGCGTGCTTGGCCGCCAGCCCGGCCCGGTCCGTGCCGCGGGCCGGCTCGACCTCGTAGACGCCGCGGCCGGTGGCGGGGTCCCAGGCGCCGAACGCCGTCCGGTGGGCGGCGAGGACCCGGTGCTCGTGGGCGTCGCCCAGGGCGGCCGTGCGGGTGCGCATCGCGTCGCGCTCCTCGGGGCGCCGCGGCGCCCGGCCGAGCAGCTCGTCCAGAACGCTCAGGCTCGCGAACGGGCACTCGGCCGCGCGCACCAGGTCGCTCGCGGAGAAGACGAGGTCCGCCTCGGGGCCCAGCAGGAACATGCGCATCCTTCCGACGGGACCGGGGCCGTCCCGGGTCCGGGACCATCGAACCACAGGGGCCGGACGGCGTAGGACGGGGCGGACCGGGATCGGCCGGCAGGTCCTCGGACCTGCCGGCCGACTCCCGGCGGCGGCGGAACCGGTCCGCCGGGATGGGCCGGGAGAGATCGGTGGATCGCGGCGCGGGTGGGGGGACCCCCGCCGCCACCGGGCACCTCTCGGGTGCTCACCGGCGATCTCGATCCCGGCCGGCGGCCCGGATGCCATGGGGGGATGCATCCCGGACCGTCGGGCCGGCTGAGCCGGCCGATCCCAATATAACGAAATTCATGGATTTGCCACAGGGGTCGCGACGCGGCGGGGGCCGGGGACCGGTGTGGTCCCCGGCCCCCGCCGGTGCGCCGTCCGCTCAGTCGGTGGACGCGGCCTTCTCCTCCGCCTCGGCGGCGGACTCGTAGTGCGACTGCTCGAAGCGCTCGAGGGCCTCCGTGACGAGGCGCTCGGCCGTCTCCCGGCCCTCCCAGCCCTCGCCCTTGACCCACTTGTTCGGCTCGAGGTCCTTGTAGCGCTCGAAGAAGTGCTGGATCTCCTTGAGCTTGAACTCGTCGATGTCGTCCAGGCCCTGGATGTGGTCGTAGCGCTTGTCGGTGGACACGCACAGGATCTTCGCGTCCCCGCCGGCCTCGTCGTTCATGTTGAACACGGCGATCGGGCGGGACTCCACGAGCACGCCCGGGACGATCTCGAAGTCCAGCAGCACGAGGGCGTCCAGGGGGTCGCCGTCCTCGCCCAGGGTGTCCTCGAAGTACCCGTAGTGCGCCGGGTACTGCATCGAGGTGAACAGCACGCGGTCCAGGCGCAGGCGGCCGGTCTCGTGGTCGATCTCGTACTTGACGCGCGATCCCCGGGGGATCTCGATGGTGACGTCCAACTCCATGGTGTTTCTCCTCGTGCGTGCGAAGGCCGGCCACCCCGGGTCGTCCGGGGCGGCCGGACAGGGCTGACAGCGGCCGGGCGCGGCCGCACCACCCGGCAGGGTGGGGGCAGATCCGCCCCCACGATAACCGCGGCCCCGCGGGCGGCGGTAACCGCCCGGGCGCGGGACACGCCGGGACGGACCCGCCGCGCGGGCCACAATGGGCACCATGCACACCCCCCGGCGCCCCGCGCCCGGCCGCCGGCGCCGGGTCCTGGCCACCCTGCTCCTCGCGCTCGGCGCCGGCCTGGCCGGCTGGTCCCACCCGAGCTGGCTCCCTGCGCTGCACCTCGGAGGAGCCGTGCCGCCGGCGGCACGGGCCCTGCCCTCGGCCGCGCCCACCCCGCACGGCGCCGTGCCCCCGGACCCGGGGGCACCGCTGCCGTCCGCCGCCGAGGTGGCGGCGGCGGTGGGCCCCGCCCTCGACGGCGCCTCCGCCGATCGGCGCTCCGTCCTGGTGGCCGATGCCCTCACCGGTGCCCCGCTGCACGAGCAGGACCCGGACACCGCCCTCGTGCCGGCCTCCAACCAGAAGCTGGTCACCCTGCTGTCGCTGCTGACCCACGCCGACCCGGGGGAGCGGCTGCGCACCGCCGTCGTCGCCGGGGAGGAGCCGGACACGGTGGTGCTCGTCGCCGGGGGCGACACCCTGCTGCGGCCCGGCCGCTCCGACCCGGAGGCGGTGCAGGGCCGCGCCGGCGTGCGGACCCTGGCCCAGGACACGGCCCGCGCGCTCGCCGCCCGGGGGGCGAGCGCGCCCAGCACCGTGCGGTGGGACGCCGGGCTCTTCCCGGGCCCGGCCCTCAACGAGGCCTGGGCCGCCGGGGACGTCGCGGCCGGGCAGATCGGGCCCGTGGCCCCCATGGCGTTCTGGTCCCACCACGTGCCGGCCGGGGACCTGGCCTCGCCCGTGCGACCCGACGACGCGGCGGCGGACGTGGCCGCGGTCTTCGCCGCCGAGCTGCGGGCGGCGCTCGCCGCCGAGGGGGTCGCCGCCCCGCCGTTGCGGCTCGTCCCCGGACCGGCGCCCCGGGGGGCGGCCGAGCTGGCCGCGGTGGAGTCCGCGACCCTGGCCGAGCAGGCCGAGCTGATGCTCCAGGACTCCGACAACCACCTCGCCGAGGTCCTGTCCCGGATCGCGGCCCGGGCCGCGGGCCACCCGGGCAGCATCACCGGCGGACGCGAGGCCGCGGCCGAGGCGCTCGCGGCCCGGGGGGTCGACCCGGCAGGCCTCGTGCTCTCCGACGCCTCCGGGATGTCCCTGGACAACCGGATCCCGGCCCGCGCCCTCGAGCAGGTGGTGCGGGCCATGGCCGTGGACGATACCGGCGCGCTGGCCCCCGGGGCCCGCGCGCTGCCGGTGGCCGGCGGGTCCGGGACCCTCGCCGACCGGTTCGACGACGAGGCCGGGACCGCGGCCCGGGGGCTGACCCGGGCCAAGACCGGCACGCTGAACACGGTGGTCTCGCTCAGCGGCCACGTCAGCACGCGGGAGGGGCGGCTGCTCACGTACTCGGTGGTGCTCAACGAGGTCGCGGACCCCTCCGCCGCGCGCGACGCCGCCGACCGCGCGGTCGCGGCCCTCGCCCGACTGTGACGCGGGCACGGCGGCAGCTCCCAGGAGCGTGTGGTTGCATGAGGCCATGACCGCAGCACACCGCACCCCGGAGACCGGGGCGCCCTCGGAGGCGCCGGGGATCGTCCGCTGGGACCTCGCCGCCGCCGCCGCCGCACGGATCACCCCGCCGGGGCCGAAGATGTCCGCCGGCGCCATGCAGGCCGCGGTCGCCTCGATGCGCCGCCACGCCGAGGCGTCCGTGGACCACGTCCACCGCATCACCGGGCTGGAGGCCGCCCGGGACCTGCGCGACTCCACGGTCCTGGTGGTGGACCGCGCCGGGTGGTCCCGTGCCAACGCCCAGACCTTCCAGCTGCTGATGGAGCCGGCGGTGGAGGCGCTGCGCCGCCGCCGTCCGGAGCAGTTCGGGGCCGCCGCCACCGCCCTCGGCGGAACGGCCACGGCGATGGAGATGGCCGCGGTGCTCGGCTTCCTGTCGTCGAAGGTCCTCGGCCAGTACGACCCCTACGCGGGACTGGTCTCCGCCCTCGCCGCGCAGCGCCACCCGGGCGGGCGACTGATGCTCGTGGCCCCCAACATCCTGACCGTGGAGCGGGAGCTCAACGTGGAGCCCGAGGACTTCCGGCTGTGGGTCTGCCTGCACGAGCAGACCCACCGGGTCCAGTTCGCCGCGGCGCCGTGGCTGCGCGCGCACATGATGGAGCAGATCGACGAGCTCGCCGACTCGCTCATGGGCCAGGCCGAGACGCTGGGCGCCCGGCTCACGGAGGCCGTCCGGTCCCTGCCGGGGCGGGCCACCGGCCGCGGGGAGCCCCAGCCCTCGCTCGGCGTGGTGGGCCTGCTGATGGGCCGGCGCGAGCGGGAGGTGCTCTCCCACCTCACCGCCGTGATGAGCCTGCTCGAGGGGCACGCG
Organism: Kocuria turfanensis; assembly: GCF_001580365.1. Classification (NCBI taxonomy): domain Bacteria; kingdom Bacillati; phylum Actinomycetota; class Actinomycetes; order Micrococcales; family Micrococcaceae; genus Kocuria; species Kocuria turfanensis. The sequence continues at coordinate 3,089,267 of NZ_CP014480.1, forward strand.
AACTTCGTGATGGACGGGGTGGACGCCTCGGTGGTGCCCACCGTCAAGACCATCCGGCGGCGCTTCGAGCGCCGCTCGGAGCTGCAGGGCAGCCTGGACCGCTTCGTCCGGCGCCTGCTCGGCATGGACGCGAAGATGCGCCAGTACAGCGACGGCCAGCGCTTCGTCTCCACCGTGGTGAAGGCCGTGGGGCTCGAGCAGTTCAACCGGATCTGGCAGGCCCCGGAGCACCTGCCCACGGAGGCCGAGATCCACGCCCCGGAGCGCTGGATCGAGCGCGTCCTGGGCGCCGGCGCGCCGCCGCGCTGAGCCGTCCGCGCCCACGGTGCCGGAAAATGTGCTACACCTCGCCGACCCCGCGCTGACATGCAGTTTCATCGAGTTTTCGGGGTGCACGGACCGGCGTGCCGGCGGCGGTCACAGGCCGACACGCGGTAGGTGAGGATCACCTTTGTGTGACAGTATTTTTACGTGAGCACAGAGAATATCGAACAGCAGGTCAAGCTGTACGGCCAGCCCCTGTCGGAGCGCTTCAACACCGTGGTGCAGGCCTACGGCATCACCCAACGGCGCCTGGCCGAGGTCCTGGGCCTCTCCGCCCCCATGCTGTCACAGCTCAACAGCGGCCGCCGGATCAAGATCGGCAACCCCGCGGTCTACGAGCGCCTCGTGATGCTGGAGCAGCGCATCGGCACCCCGGACATCGAGGAGACGCTCTCCGCGGTGGAGGCCTCGCAGCCGGTGCTGTCGACCACGCAGATCCAGGCCGGCATCCACAGCGAGACCAACGCCGTGGCCGCCCTGGCCCACGTGGTCCCGCAGCGGGAGCTGGAGGCCGCCCTCGACCTGCTGGGCGACACCGCCCCGACCCTGGCCAAGGTCGTGCGCCTGGCCGTGCGGGAGGCCCAGAACCAGCAGGCCGCGAGCGCCCGCGAGGACGCCCGCCGGTGACCCAGTTCGCCCGCCGCGGCCGACTGTCCCCGGACGTCGCCGCGGGGCGCCGCCGTGTGCTCGCCGCCGTCCGGGAGCACGTCCCCCGCCCCCGGCAGGAGCCGCCGCTCGTGCTGGTCGCCTGCAGCGGCGGGCCCGACTCCCTCGCCCTGGCCGCCGTGGCGGCCCACTTCGCCCGCCGCGGCACGCTGCGCGTGGGCGGGGTGGTGGTGGACCACCGCCTCCAGGAGGGGTCCGCCGCGGTGGCCGAGCGCACCGCGCGCACCCTCGAGGACCTGGGGCTGGCCCCCGTCGTCGTCACCGCCGTGACCGTGCACCCGGGCGGCGGCGGGCCGGAGATGGCCGCCCGCACCGCCCGCTACGCGGGGATCGCGGAGGTCGTGGCGCGCACGGGCGCGGACGCCGTGCTGCTCGGGCACACCCTCGACGACCAGGCCGAGTCCGTGCTGCTGGGCCTCGCCCGCGGCTCCGGCACCCGCTCCCTCGCCGGGATGCCCCCGGCGCGCGAGCTCGACGGCGTGACCTACCTCCGGCCCTTCCTCGACCTCTCCCGCGAGCAGGCCCGGCGGATCTGCGCGGCCGAGCAGCTCGAGCCCTGGCACGACCCCACGAACCGGGACACCTCCCTGATGCGCTCCCGGGTCCGCCACCGGGTGCTCCCCCTGCTGGAGCAGGAGCTCGGGCCCGGCCTCGCCCGCGCCCTGGCCCGCTCCGCGGCGATCCTGGGCCCGGACGCCGACTACCTCGACGGCGCCGCGCGGGAGCTGCTCGAGCGGGCCCGCGCCGCCGCCCCGGAGCTGCCGGGCGCGCTGGCCCTGGACCTGGCGACCCTGCGGGCGGCCCACCCCGCGCTGCGGCGCCGCGCCCTGTCCGCGGCCGTGGTGGCCGCCGGCGGGGAGACCCCCGCCCACGAGCGCCTCGGCGCCCTCGACGCCTTCGCCGAGGAGCACGGGGCCGCGGGGCCCGTGCAGATGGCGGGTAAGGTGTCCGTGTGGCGCCGCCGCCCGCCGGCAGGCACCCGTGGTCCGGGACACCTGGAGCTGCTCCGCCCGCGCACCGCGGCCGGGGCGGGCGCCGCCGGCCCGCATCCTATTGACGCATCACACGAGGAGCGCCGTGAAGGCTGAGGACGTCCAGGGGGACCTCACCGAGGTCCTGTTCAGCAAGGAAGAGATCGAGGCGAAGATCGCCGAACTGGCGGCGGCCGTCGACGCCGACTACCAGGGGCGGGACGTGCTGCTCGTGGGCGTGCTCAAGGGCGCGGTCATGGTCATGGCCGACCTGTGCCGGGCGCTCCAGGGCCAGTACCCCATGGACTGGATGGCGGTGTCCTCCTACGGCTCGGGCACCAAGTCCTCCGGCGTGGTCCGCATCCTCAAGGACCTCGACACCGACCTCTCCGGGCGCGACGTCCTGATCGTCGAGGACATCATCGACTCGGGGCTGACCCTGTCCTGGCTGCGCGCGAACCTGGAGTCCCGCCGCGCCGCCTCCGTGGAGGTCTGCGCGCTGCTGCGCAAGCCGGAGGCCGCGAAGACCTCCATCGACGTGAAGTACGTCGGCTGGGACATCCCCAACGAGTTCGTGGTGGGCTACGGGCTGGACTACGACGAGAAGTACCGCAACCTCGACTGCATCGCCACGCTCGCCCCGCACGTCTACGCGTGACCGGAGTGCCCGGCGGACGTCCGCCGGGCACTCCCGCCCGCCCGCGTCCGAGCCGGCTGTCCGCTGACAGGGAACTCCCGGCCCGTTCCGGGGGAGACCCGCCGTCCGGGCTGTACATTGAAGGTCTGCGTCCCCTGGACCCCCGGCCCTGGGCGGGCCCCGGCTCGAGGGGCCCGGACAACCATCCACGGGAGGATCAGCGGCTTGGCCACGGCGAAAAAACCCAACAACTTCTTCAGAGGACCCTGGTTCTGGGTCCTTCTGGCCGTTCTGGTCCTCTTCCCCGTCGTGGGCTCCCTCACGACCGGCGCCGGCAACCGCGTGGACACCAACGTCGGGCTGAAGCTGCTGCGCGACGGGCAGGCCTCCGAGGCCAAGATCTACGACGGCCAGCAGAAGGTCGAGCTCCAGCTCGAGGAGGACCTCAGCCTCGACGGCCGTGACCTGGGGCGCAACGTCGAGTTCTACTACGTCACCCCGCGCGGCGAGGAGGTCGTCGACGCGATGAACGCGGCCGACCTCCAGGGCTTCACCGACCAGCCGGTCGAGTCCAACTGGTTCACCAGCCTGCTCGGCTTCCTCCTGCCGTTCCTGATCATCCTGGCCATCTTCTGGTTCGTCTTCTCCCGGATGCAGGGCGGCGGCTCGCAGGTGATGCGCTTCGGCCGCTCCCGGGCCAAGATGTTCGACAAGGACAACCCCACGGTGACCTTCGCCGACGTCGCCGGGGCGGACGAGGCCGTCCAGGAGCTCGACGAGATCAAGCAGTTCCTGGTGGAGCGCGACCGCTTCACCGCCCTCGGCGCCAAGGTCCCCAAGGGCGTGCTGCTCTACGGCCCGCCCGGCACCGGCAAGACCCTGCTCGCCCGTGCGGTGGCCGGGGAGGCCGGAGTGCCCTTCTTCTCCATCTCCGGCTCCGACTTCGTGGAGATGTTCGTGGGCGTGGGCGCCTCCCGCGTCCGCGATCTGTTCCAGCAGGCGAAGGAGAACGCCCCCGCGATCATCTTCGTGGACGAGATCGACGCCGTGGGCCGCCAGCGCGGCGCCGGCATGGGCGGCGGCAACGACGAGCGGGAGCAGACCCTCAACCAGCTCCTGGTCGAGATGGACGGCTTCGACGCCACCACCAACGTCATCCTCATCGCCGCCACCAACCGCCCGGACGTCCTCGACCCGGCGCTGCTGCGCCCGGGCCGCTTCGACCGGCAGATCGGCGTGGAGGCCCCCGACATGAAGGGCCGCCTGCAGATCCTGCGGGTGCACGCCCAGGGCAAGCCGCTGGCGGACAACGTGGACCTCGCCGGCGTGGCCAAGCGCACCCCGGGCTTCACGGGCGCCGAGCTCGCCAACGTGATGAACGAGGCGGCGCTGCTCACCGCCCGGTCCCACGCCCAGCTCATCGACGACCGCGCCGTGGACGAGGCGATCGACCGCGTCATCGCCGGTCCGCAGAAGCGCAGCCGGATCATGAAGGAGCTCGAGCGCAAGGTCACCGCCTACCACGAGGGCGGGCACGCGCTCGTGGCCGCGGCCCTGCGCAACACGGACCCGGTCACCAAGATCACGATCCTGCCCCGGGGCCGCGCCCTGGGCTACACCATGGTCATGCCCCTGGACGACAAGTACTCGACCACCCGCAACGAGCTGCTCGACCAGATGGCCTACGCCATGGGCGGGCGGGCCGCCGAGGAGATCGTGTTCCGGGACCCCTCCACCGGCGCCTCCAACGACATCCAGAAGGCCACCGACACCGCGCGCAAGATGGTCACCCAGTACGGGATGAGCGCCCGGGTGGGCTCCATCAAGCTGGGCGGGGACAGCTCCGAGCCGTTCCTGGGCCGCGACGCCGCCGGCGGGGGCCGGGAGTACTCCGAGCACACCGCCGCCATCGTGGACGAGGAGGTGCGGGCGCTGCTCGACCAGGCCCACGACGAGGCCCACCAGATCCTGATGGACAACCGCCCCGTGCTCGACCGCCTCGCCCTGGAGCTGCTCGAGAAGGAGACGCTGAACGAGGCGCAGGTCGCGGAGATCTTCCACGACATCCGCAAGCGGGACCTGCGCCCGGTGTGGCTGTCCAAGGACACCCGCCCGCTCTCGGAGGACCCGCCGGTGGTCACCCAGGCCGAGCGCGAGGAGGCCCGGCGGATCCACGCCCAGGACCCCGCGACGCTGGCGCCCCAGGACCAGGCGGCCGCCGCGAAGCCGGAGCACCCCCTGGAGGTCCCCGAGCGCGGCCACTCCGTGCCGTCGGGGGAGGGCGCCGGGTCCTCGAGCGCCGCGGGGACCGCCCCGGGCGCCGGCACGGACTGAGCCGGGCCTAGGATGGAGCGACAGCCGGTCGCGTCCGCCCATCCCCGTCGCGTCCGGCAGACCAGGCAGATCCCGAAGGAGGGCGCGTTGCCCCACGAGGCCCGCACGCACACGCACACGCACGACCTGGCCGCGGAGGCCTTCGAGCCGCCCTACCCCGACCCCGCCCCCGCGCTCGAGGCCGGGGCCGGGGCGGTCGACCAGCCCCGCGTGGCCGCGGCCGTGCGGGAGCTGCTGCTCGCGATCGGCGAGGACCCCGACCGGGACGGCCTGCAGGGCACCCCGGGGCGGGTGGCCCGAGCCTACGCGGAGATGTTCGCGGGCCTGCACCAGGACCCCGCCGAGATCCTCGGGACGACCTTCGACATCGGTCACTCGGAGATGGTCCTGGTCAAGGACATCCCGTTCTACTCCACGTGCGAGCACCACCTCGTGCCGTTCCACGGCCACGCGCACGTGGGCTACATCCCCGGCCACGACGGCATGGTCACCGGGCTGAGCAAGCTGGCCCGGCTGGTGGACCTCTTCGCCCGCCGCCCGCAGGTGCAGGAGCGGCTCACCACGCAGATCGTCGAGGCGATCGTGGAGCACCTGAAGCCCGCCGGCGTGATCGTGGTGGTCGAGTGCGAGCACCTGTGCATGTCGATGCGCGGGGTGCGCAAGCCCGGGGCGAAGACCGTGACCTCGGCCGTGCGCGGCCAGCTGCGCGAGACCGCCACCCGCGCCGAGGCCATGAGCCTCATCCTGGGGCGCTGAGCCGGTGACCACGACGACCCGCACCGCGTACGGGCCCCTCGGCTGGGGCTCCTTCGAGGACCTGCCCACCGGCCGGACCCTGGTCATGGGCGTCCTCAACGTGACCCCCGACTCCTTCAGCGACGGCGGGGAGCACGCCGGGCACGAGGCCGCGATCGCCCACGGGCTGCGGCTGCTCGCCGAGGGCGCCGACGTCCTCGACGTCGGCGGGGAGTCCACCCGCCCGGGCTCGGAGCGGATCACCCCCGCCGAGGAGCAGCGCCGGATCCTGCCCGTGGTGGAGGCCCTCGCCGCGGCGGGGGCGGTGCTCAGCGTCGACACCCTCCACGCCGCCACGGCCGCGGCGGTGCTCGACGCCGGGGCGCACCTCGTCAACGACGTCTCCGGACTGTCCGTGACCCCGGAGATGGTCGAGCTCGTCGCCGAGCGGCAGGCGCCGTACGTGCTCACGCACGCCCGGGGCACGCCGGCGACCATGGACGGGCTGGCCGACTACGACGACGTCGTCGACGACGTCCTGGCCGAGCTGGAGACCCTGCGGGACCGGCTGGTCGGCGCCGGCCTGGCCCCCGAGCGGATCGTGCTGGACCCCGGGCTCGGCTTCGCCAAGCGCGGGGCCCAGAACTGGGCGCTGCTGCGCGCCCTGCCGCGCTTCACCGCCACGGGCCACCGGGTCCTGGTGGGCGCCTCCCGCAAGCGCTTCCTCGGCGCGCTGCTCGAGACGGACGGCACCGCACGGCCCGCGGCCGGGCGCGACGCCGCGACCGCGGCGGTCGGCGCCCTCGCGGCCCACGCGGGCGCGTGGGCCGTGCGGGTGCACGACGTCCGCGCCAGCGCCGACGCCGTGGCCGTCGCGCACGCGTGGCTCGGCACCGAGCCGGCGGTCCTGCGCCCCGGTGCCGCCCGGGCGGCCGCGGCCGGGGGAGGGGCCCGATGAGCCGCCTGCCGCGCGAGGAGGCCGACGGCGGGCGCCTGCGCGCCGGGGACCGGGCCGGCCGCCAGCACGTGCCGGCGGCTCCGCCGCGCGTGCCCGACCGCCGGGACCGGATCAACCTGCTGGGCATCGGCGCCGTGGGCTACCACGGGGTCCTGGACCAGGAGAAGCGCAGCGGGCAGCCGTTCTTCGTGGACCTGGTGATGTACCTGGACCTCTCCCGGGCCGGGGCCGAGGACGACGTCGCCCTGACCGCCCACTACGGCGAGGTCGCCGAGGAGGTCCGGGACATCGTGATCGGCCCGAGCGTGAACCTGCTGGAGACCCTCGCCGACCGCATCGCCCGGCGGCTGCTCGAGCGGTTCCCCCTCGAGGCGGTGGAGGTCACGGTGCACAAGCCCAAGGCGCCCATCGAGGTCACCTTCTCCGACGTGTCCGTGACGATCTACCGGGAGCGCTGACGTGGGAACCCGGGCCGTCCTCGCCCTCGGCGCCAACCTCGGCGACCGGGAGGACACCCTGCGCCGGGCCGCCCTCGACCTCGCCGCCCACCCCCGGATCACCCTGACCCGGGCCTCGCCCGTGGTGCGCTCCAAGCCGGTCGGAGGCCCGCCGGACCAGGGCGACTACCTCAACGCGGTGGTCGAGGTGGACACGGACCTGAGCCCCTTCGGCCTGCTCCGGGCCTGCCAGGAGATCGAGCAGCTCCACCACCGCACCCGGACCCAGCGCTGGGGACCCCGGACCCTGGACATCGACATCGTCGTCTACGGCGAGCTGCGCCTCGACGAGCCGGAGCTGACCGTCCCGCACCTGCGCGCCGCCACGCGGGCGTTCGTGCTGGTGCCCTGGGCGCTGATGGACCCCGCCGCGACCCTCGAGGGGCGCCGGGTGGCCGACCTGGCCCGCGAGGCCGCGGACCTCGGCGGTCTGGGCCCGGACACCGTGCCGCTGCTGCCCGCCGGGCCCGGCGGCGAGGACCGGGACTGAGGAGGCCGCGCCGTGCACGTGCTCACCGTCCCGGCCCTGCTGCTGTGCGCCGCCGCCGCCGGAGCCCTCGGCTGGACCGCCAACCGGCTCTCCACGGGGGCGGGCGGGCCGCTGCTGATCCTGCCGTGGGTCTCGCTCGCGGCCGTCGCGGCCGCCGCCGTGGCCCTGCTCGTGCTCGGCCTGCGGGTCAAGCGCTACCAGGAGGGCGCGCACCCGGAGCGCTTCGACCCCCTGGTGGCCGCCCGCACCGCCGCCGGCGCGCAGGCGGGGGCCTGGGCGGGGGCCGTGCTCACCGGCTGGCACGCCGCCATCGCCGTCGACCAGCTGGCCCTGCTGTCGGTGCGCTCCGAGCAGGGGCCGCTGTGGGCGTGCCTGACCCACGCCGCGGCGGGGCTGGGCCTGGTCGTCGTCGGCTGGATCGTGGAGGGCTTCTGCAAGCTCCCGCCGCACGACCCCGAGGCCGAGGAGGACGCCGAGTACGGTAGGGGACGGCAGAAGGAGCTCCCCGAGGGAGAAGGTGGTTATGCCCGAGAGATCCGCGAACGGCCCCGTGCGCGGCCCCGCGGCCGGGACGCCCGGTGACCGGGTCCCGCTGAGCAACCGGGCGATCGACCCGGACGGGCTCGTGTGGACCCGGGTCTCCCCCCGGCACGTCACGGTGACCGTGCTGTCCGGGCTGGCGGGGACCGTGTTCTGGCTCGCGGTGGTGGGGTGGCCCGCGGTGCTGGCCGGCACGGGCATCTGGTCCGGGGCCCCGCTCGGCTGGCTGCTGCTGCCGCCCGCGGCGGTCCTGGTGGTGGGAGTGCTCTCCGTCCTCCTGGCCCCCCGGCGGGTGCGGGCGATCGGCTACGCCGAGCGCGGGGAGGACCTGCTCGTGCGCCGCGGGCTGCTCTACCAGCGGGTCACCGTCATCCCCTACGGCCGGATGCAGTACGTGGACGTGTCGGTCTCGCCGCTGCAGCGCAGCTTCGGGCTGGCCACTGTGAAGCTGCACACCGCGGCCGTCGGCAGCCACGCCGAGATCCCGGGGGTCGAGCACGCCGAGGCCTCGCGGCTGCGCGAGCGGCTCACCGCACGCGGCGAGGCCCTCCTGGCGGGCCTGTGAGCGCCGCCCCCGGCCCCGCTCCGGCGCCCGCACCGGCCGATCCGTGGCACCGCGTCCACCCGCTGACCCCGGTGGTCAAGGGGTGGCTGGCGATCCTGGTGCTCGCGGGCGGCTTCGTCAACATCGTGCTCGACGACTTCGTGCGCGGCTATCTCGGCGGCCGGGACTCCCCGGCGCAGGACTTCGACCCCGGCCGGGTGGACGCCGTGTTCTGGTGGGTCCTGGCCGGGATCGTGCTGCTCGTGCTGCTGGTGGCGGGCGCCGTCGTGCTCGTCGCGTGGTGGTTCACCCGCTACCAGGTGACGCCCGAGCACGTGCGGGTGCGCTCCGGGGTGCTCTTCCGCCAGGAGCGCCAGGCCCGCCTGGACCGGGTGCAGGCCATCGACATCCACCGGCCCTTCCTGCCCCGCGTGCTGGGCCTGGCCGAGCTGAAGTTCGAGGTGGCCGACGCCGGGCAGTCCGCGGTGTCCCTGTCCTACCTCACGCACGACCGGGCCCGCGCGCTGCGCGGCGAGCTGCTGGGCCGGCTCGGGCTGGCCGGCGCCGGACCGGGAGGCCCCGCCGGCCCGGACTCCCCGGCCGGTCCGGGCGGCCTGCCGGGGGCGCCCGTGCGGCGTCCCGCACCGTGGGCGGCCACCGGCGACGAGGAGCGCCCGGTGCTCACGGTGCCCGTGCCCCGGCTGCTCGGCTCCGTGCTGGCCTCCGGCTCCGCCGTGGTCCTGGCCGCGCTGCTGCTCGCCGCCCCGGTTGCGCTCGTGCTCGACCCCGTGGCCGGTCCGGCGGTGCTCGCGGCCTGGCTGCCCGGGCTGGTCAGCTTCGGCGCGGTGGCCTACCGCCGCTTCGAGCAGGGCTACCGCTTCCGGCTGCTGCGCATCCCCGAGGGCATGCGCGTGCGCTACGGGCTGTTCAGCGTCCGCTCCCAGACGGTCCCCGCCGGGCGGATCCAGGCGGTGGGGGTGGACCAGCCGCTGCTGTGGCGGCCCTTCGGCTGGTACCGGATCCGGGTCAACGTGGCCGGCTACGGGCCCGCCGCGGGGGAGAGCGACGCCATGCGCTCCACCCTGCTGCCGGTCGGCACCCTGCCGGAGGTGCGCACGGTCCTGCACCTGGCCCTGCCCGGCGCCCGGGACGGGGACCTCACGGCCCTGCTCGGGGAGGGCCTGCACGGCCTCGGCGCGCAGGGCCGCTACACCACCTCCCCGCCCCGGGCGCGGTGGCTCGACCCGCTGGTGCACCGCCGCACCGGCTTCGCCGCGACGGAGGACGTGCTCGCCGTCCGCTCGGGCCGGCTGAGCCGCCGCACCGACGTCCTGCCGCACGAGAAGACCCAGTCCGTGGCCGTGACCCAGGGCCCGCTCGAGCGCGCCCTGGGGCTGGCGGACGTCCACCTGCACTCGACCCCCGGGCCGGTGACCGTGGCCGTGGCCCACCTCGACACCGGGGATGCCCGGGCCCTGGCGGCCGCCCAGGCGGCGCACGCCGCCGGCGCCCGTAGACTGGCCGACGCCCCGCGCCACCCCCGAACCCCCCTGCAGGAGAGAGCATGACCCGTCCCTCGGACCGCCCCGGACGCCTCGGGGTGGGGATCGTCAGCGCCGGCAGGGTGGGCGCCGTCCTCGGCGCGGCGCTGCGCGCGGCCGGGCACGCCGTGGTCGGGGTCAACGCGGTCTCCGAGGCCAGCCGGGACCGGGCCGAGGCCCTCCTCCCGGACGTGCCCGTCCTGGACGTGCCCGCCGTCCTGGACCGGGCCGAGCTCGTGCTGCTCGCCGTGCCCGACGACGAGCTGCCCGGTCTCGTGCAGGGCCTCGCCGACGCGCAGCTGTGGCAGGCCGGGCAGCTCGTGGTGCACACCGCCGGCCGCTGGGGCACCGGCGTCCTCGACCCCGCCCGCCGGCTGGGGGCCATCCCGCTGGCCGTCCACCCGGCGATGACCTTCACGGGCCTGAGCCTGGACCTCGCCCGGCTGAGCGACTGTTCGTTCGGGATCACCGCCCCGGCGCCGGTGCTGCCCATCGCCCAGGCGCTCGTGGTGGAGATGGGGGCCGAGCCGGTGGTCGTGGCCGAGGCCGACCGCCCGCTCTACCACGCCGCCCTCGCCCACGGCGCCAACCACCTGATGACCGTCGCCGGGCAGTCGATGCAGGTGCTGCGCGACATCGGCGTGGAGCACCCGGACCGGATGCTCGGGCCCCTGCTGCGCGCGACCCTCGACAACGCCCTGGCCTCCGGGGAGTCGGCGCTGACCGGCCCCGTCGCCCGCGGGGACGCGGGCACCGTGGCCGCCCACCGCGGGGCCCTGGACGAGTACGCCCACGGGCACCAGGGCGACGACGTCCTGCTGGCCTACCTGGACCTCGCCCGCGTCACCGCCCGCCGTGCCCTGGACCGCGGCCTGCTCGACCGCCCCCGCTACGACGCCGTGCTGGCGGCCCTCGACCTCACCGACGGAAAGGACACCCCGTGATCACCTCCACCACCCCCCGCGTCTGCCGGGGCATCGGGGAGTTCCGCGCCGCCCTCGCCGAGCGCCTCGCCGCGGCGCCCGGCGAGGCGTCGCTGGGGCTGGTGCCCACCATGGGGGCGCTGCACGAGGGGCACGCCCACCTGGTGCGCCTCGCGCGGGAGGAGAACGCCGTGGTCGCGGTCTCGGTCTTCGTCAACCCGCTCCAGTTCGGCCCGGACGAGGACCTCGAGCGCTATCCGCGCACCCTCGAGGCCGACCTCGAGCTGCTCGCCCGGTGCGGGGCCGACCTCGTGTTCGCCCCCACCGTGGAGCAGATGTACCCCGACGGCGAGCCGCTGGTGCGCGTCACCGCGGGCCCGCTGGGGGCCGTGCTCGACGGCGCCAGCCGGCCGGGCCACTTCGACGGCGCGCTGACGGTGGTCAACAAGCTGCTCAACATCACCGCCCCGCCCGGACCGGGCCCCTTCCGCGCCTACTTCGGGGAGAAGGACGCCCAGCAGCTGCTGCTGGTGCGCCGGATGGTCGCCGACTTCGACCTGCCGGTCACCGTCCGCCCGGTGCCCATCGTGCGCGACGCCGACGGCCTGGCCCTGTCCTCGCGCAACCGCTACCTCGACGCCGGCCAGCGGCACGCGGCGCTCGTGCTCCCGGCCACCCTGCGGGCGCTCGCGGCCGGGGAGCTGGACCTCGACGCCGCCCGCGCCCGGATCGAGGCCGAGGACCAGGTCCGGCTCGACTACCTCGTCGTCGTCGACCCCCGCACGCTGGCGCCCGCGGCGCCCGCCCCCGGGGCCCTCGCCCTCGTCGCGGCGCACGTGGGCAGCACGCGGCTGATCGACAACCTGGCCCTCTGAGCTCCGCCGCCCGGGCGTCCCCGGGCCCCGGGGGAGGGATTTGACCCCCGCGATATCCTGGACCACTGTGACCAACGCGCAGAACACCACCCCGACCGTCCAGGACCAGGCCGCCGAGCAGGCCGAGCTCTCGGAGCAGATGCAGTTCCGGCTCGCCAAGCGCGCCCGGCTGCTCGAGTCCGGCCGGGAGGCCTACCCCGTGGGCGTGGAGCGCACGCACACCCTCGCGCAGGTCCGTGAGGCCCACGGCGACCTGGAGCCCGGCGAGGAGACCGGGCAGTTCGTGGGCGTGGCCGGGCGCGTGGTGTTCGTGCGCAACACCGGCAAGCTGTGCTTCGCGACCCTCCAGGAGGGGGACGGCACCCGCCTGCAGGTCATGCTCTCCCTCGCGAAGGTGGGCGAGGAGTCCCTGGCCGAGTGGAAGCAGCTCGTGGACCTCGGCGACTTCGTGGCCGTCCACGGCGAGGTCGTGGCCTCCCGCCGCGGCGAGCTGTCCGTCATGGCCGACGCGTGGTCCATGGCCTCGAAGGCCCTGCGGCCGCTGCCCACGCTGCACAACGAGCTCAACGACGAGACCCGGGTGCGCCGGCGCTACCTGGACCTCATCGTCCGGCCCGAGGCCCGCGACGTCGTGGTGAAGCGGGCGCGGATCATCCAGACGGTGCGCAACGTCCTGGTCGAGCGCGGCTACGTGGAGATCGAGACGCCCATCCTGCAGCTGGTGCACGGCGGGGCGAGCGCCCGGCCCTTCGAGACCCACCTGAACGCCTTCGACCAGGACATGACCCTGCGCATCGCCACGGAGCTCTACCTCAAGCGCGCCGTGGTGGGCGGGATCGAGCGGGTCTTCGAGATCGGCCGGGTCTTCCGCAACGAGGGCGTCGACTCCTCGCACAGCCCGGAGTTCACCACCCTGGAGGCCTACGAGGCCTACGCCGACCAGTTCACGATGGCCGAGCGGATCCGGGAGATCATCCTCGCGTGCGCCGACGCCCTGGGCATGGACACGATCGAGACGGACCGGGGCACGATCGACCTGCGCGGACCGTGGCGCTGGCTCTCGGTGTACCCCGCGCTGTCCGAGGCCGTCGGCCGCACGATCACCCCGCAGACGCCCGTGGCGGAGCTCCGCCGGGTCGCCGAGGAGCACGAGGTCGCGGTGGACCCGGCCTGGGACGCGGAGAAGCACGTGCTCGAGCTGTTCGGGGAGATCGTGGAGCCCACCCTGATCCAGCCGACCTTCGTGTGCGACTACCCGCCCTCCGCGCAGCCGCTGGCCCGTCAGCACCGCTCCGAGCACGGGCTGATCGAGGCCTGGGACCTGATCATCGGCGGGATGGAGCGCGGCACCGCCTTCTCCGAGCTGATCGACCCGGTGGTCCAGCGGGAGCGGCTCACCGAGCAGTCCCGCCGCGCCGCCGCCGGTGACGACGAGGCCATGCGCCTGGACGAGGACTTCCTGCGCGCCCTCGAGCACGGCGCCCCGCCCATGGGCGGGCTGGGCCTGGGCCTGGACCGGCTGATCATGCTGTTCACCGACCTCGGGATCCGGGAGACCATCCTGTTCCCCCTCATGAAGCCGGAGCAGGACTGAGCCCGTCCGCGGGCCCTCAGCCTCCGTCCAGACCGTCCCGGGAGAATCACCCCATGGAATACATCGTCGTCCTGCTGCCGTCCATCAGCATCGGCATCATCTTCTGGCTGATCCTCCGGTCGATCTTCCGCGGCGACCGCACCGAGCGCGCCGCCGAGTCCCGCTCCCAGGAGGACGCGCAGCGCTGGTACGAGCAGATCCGGGAGCGCGACGGCGCCGACGTGCCCTTCGGCCACCGGCCGCGCCGCGGGCGCGGCACGCGCCGCTGACCCGGCGCTGCCCGTCCCCGCCGCCCGCGGCCTTTCCGATGAATTCGGATCGGTGAAGGGGTTTCAACCCCCGAGTTTCCCCGGGAATCCCACCGGAACTTATCCCCTTTTTCGTGCTGACGAATTGTTCCACGAAATTGTAGGATAAAGTCGACAGCACCGGGAACAGGAGTTCCCGGTGCCGGTCGGAATTCATGATCCGGGTCTTCCGTCCCGGCACGGGGGAATCAGCAGCAGTTCAGGTCGCGCCGGACCGGCGCGACCTCAGCAGGACGAACGCCGAAAGGCGGAGGAGAGTTTCAGCCATGGCACAGACCGTGAAGATCATTCTCGAGGACGACCTCGACGGCGGACCGGCCGAGGAGACCGTCCGCTTCGGGCTGGACGGGACCCAGTACGAGATCGATCTCTCCGAGGAGAACGCCGCGAAGCTGCGCGACGCCGTGCGGCCCTTCATCGCCAAGGCCCGGCGGGCCCAGAGCAAGCAGTCCCCGAAGCAGGCGCGCTCCGGCGGCGCCCGCCCCACCGGCAGGTCCAACCCGGACACCGCCGCCATCCGGCAGTGGGCCCGGGAGAACGGCCACCCGGTCTCCGACCGCGGCCGCATCCACCAGGACGTGCAGAAGGCGTACTACGACGCCCACCAGTGAGCGCACCCGCACCGGTGCCCGGAGGACGACCCGGCGCCGGCGCGGACACCAGCAGGAGGGGCCGGTATTCCGGCCCCTCCTTTTGTGTTCCGGCGGAGTTCCGTCACGTCCTCGGCATAACGTCGCCATCACATCGCCATAACCCCGGCAGTTCTCCGGCGGCGTTCCGTGCGGCCGGAATCTGTAGGTGCCGGGCCCGTTCTGCGGCGGGTCGGCGCTATTGCCGCGCACGGCCCCCGTGCAGCCTCCGGAATAGCCGTGGGCCGGTGCGGGGACAGGGTCCCCGGAATTACTTCGGTGACCTGCGCTTTCGGCGGTGCGGACGCAAATACCGATATCGGCCGGGCCTTTTCCGCGGCGCGGGCCGCGCTCGTGCCGGCCCCCCGTCTCGCCGGTGGCGAACAGCCCCCCGATCGGGCTCCCGGGTGCGTAGCATCGTCTGCAGACATCGACTGAGGAGTATCCATGTTCGAACGCTTCACCGACCGCGCCCGCCGGGTCGTGGTGCTGGCCCAGGAAGAGGCCAGGATGCTCAACCACAACTACATCGGCACCGAGCACCTGCTGCTCGGGCTGATCCACGAGGGCGAGGGAGTGGCCGCCAAGGCGCTCGACTCGATGGGCATCACCCTCACCGGCGCCCGCGAGCAGGTCCAGGACATCATCGGCCCGGGCCAGCAGGCCCCGTCCGGGCACATCCCCTTCACCCCGCGCGCCAAGAAGGTCCTCGAGCTCTCCCTGCGCGAGGCCCTCCAGCTCGGGCACAACTACATCGGCACCGAGCACATCCTGCTGGGCATCATCCGCGCCGGTGAGGGCGTGGCCGCGCAGGTGCTGACCAAGCTCGGCGCGGAGCCGCAGAAGGTGCGCTCCACCGTGCTGGAGCTGATCTCCGGCTACCAGGGCGGGGGGACCCCCGAGAAGGAGGGCGCCGGCGTGCGCTCGGCCGGGCAGTCCGAGGGCACCCCCGCCGGTTCGGCGGTGCTGGACCAGTTCGGCCGCAACCTCACCGCGGCCGCCCGCGAGGGCAAGCTCGACCCGGTCATCGGGCGCTTCCGCGAGATGGAGCGCGTGATGCAGATCCTCTCCCGGCGCACCAAGAACAACCCGGTGCTGATCGGCGAGCCCGGCGTCGGCAAGACCGCGGTGGTCGAGGGCCTGGCCCAGGCCATCGTGCGCGGCGACGTCCCGGAGACCCTCAAGGACAAGCACCTCTACACGCTGGACCTCGGCTCCCTCGTGGCGGGCTCCCGCTACCGCGGCGACTTCGAGGAGCGGCTCAAGAAGGTGCTCAAGGAGATCCGCACCCGCGGGGACATCATCCTGTTCATCGACGAGATCCACACGCTCGTCGGCGCCGGCGCGGCCGAGGGCGCGATCGACGCCGCGTCGATCCTGAAGCCGATGCTCGCCCGCGGCGAGCTGCAGACCATCGGCGCGACCACCCTCGACGAGTACCGCAAGCACATCGAGAAGGACGCCGCCCTGGAGCGCCGCTTCCAGCCGATCCAGGTGGACGAGCCCTCCGAGGCGCACGCCGTGGAGATCCTCAAGGGACTGCGCGACAAGTACGAGGCCCACCACCGCGTCTCCATCTCGGACGAGGCCCTCGAGGCCGCCGTCCACCTGGGGGCCCGCTACATCTCCGACCGCTTCCTCCCGGACAAGGCGATCGACCTGATCGACGAGGCCGGCGCACGGCTGCGGATCAAGCGGATGACCGCTCCGCCGGAGATCAAGGAGCTCGACGACCGCATCACCGAGGTGAAGCGGCTCAAGGAGGCCGCCATCGACGGCCAGGACTACGAGAAGGCCGCCTCGCTGCGCGACACCGAGCAGAAGCTCATCGCCGAGCGCGACGACAAGGACCGGGCCTGGCGCGAGGGCGGCGACGAGCTCGCCGAGGTGACCCCCGAGGTCATCTCCGACGTCCTCTCCGCCTCCACCGGGGTGCCCGTGTACAAGCTCACCGAGGAGGAGACGGGCCGTCTCCTGCACATGGAGGACGAGCTGCACAAGCGCATCATCGGCCAGGACGACGCCATCAAGGCGCTGTCCCGCTCGATGCGGCGCACCCGCGCCGGCCTGAAGGACCCGAAGCGGCCCGGCGGCTCGTTCATCTTCGCCGGCCCCACCGGGGTGGGCAAGACCGAGCTCGCGAAGGCGCTCGCGGAGTTCCTGTTCGGGGACGAGGACGCCCTCATCACCCTGGACATGTCCGAGTACCAGGAGAAGCACACCGTCTCGCGCCTCTTCGGGGCCCCTCCCGGCTACGTGGGCTACGAGGAGGGCGGCCAGCTGACCGAGAAGGTGCGCCGCAAGCCGTTCTCCGTGGTCCTCTTCGACGAGGTCGAGAAGGCCCACCAGGACCTGTTCAACTCCCTGCTGCAGATCCTCGAGGACGGCCGCCTGACCGACTCGCAGGGCCGTGTGGTGGACTTCAAGAACACCGTGATCATCATGACCACGAACCTGGGCACCAAGGACATCTCGCGGGCCGTGCCCGTGGGCTTCCAGACCGGGGTGGACTCCGCCTCCAGCTACGAGCGGATGCAGGCCAAGGTCCAGGACGAGCTCAAGGAGCACTTCCGCCCCGAGTTCCTCAACCGCGTGGACGAGATCATCGTCTTCCCGCAGCTGACGGAGTCGGAGA
The DNA here is from genome assembly GCF_001580365.1 of Kocuria turfanensis. Classification (NCBI taxonomy): domain Bacteria; kingdom Bacillati; phylum Actinomycetota; class Actinomycetes; order Micrococcales; family Micrococcaceae; genus Kocuria; species Kocuria turfanensis. The sequence continues at coordinate 3,106,468 of NZ_CP014480.1, forward strand.
TCGTCCAGATCGTGGACCTCTTCGTGGCCCGGCTGCAGGAGCGGCTGCGGGACCAGGGCATGTCGATCGAGCTCACCGACGCCGCCAAGGTGTGGGTCAGCCGCCGCGGCTACGACCCGGCGATGGGCGCCCGGCCGCTGCGCCGCACCATGCAGCGGGAGATCGAGGACCGGCTCTCGGAGAAGATCCTCTTCGGGGAGATCAGCTCCGGGGAGAAGATCACGGTGGGCACCGAGGGCGAGGGCGACCAGGAGGTCCTCACCTTCTCCTCCACCCCGATGTACGACCTGACCGGCGACGGCATGGTCGACCCGATGGGCGGCTTCGAGGACGTCGAGGTCGTCCGCGGGGACGGGGAGCGCGGCGCCGAGGGCTGAGCCCCTCCCGCCGGACGGAAGGGCCCGCTGCGCACCCGCGCGGCGGGCCCTTCCGCGTCCCCCGAAGTGCGGGCGGTCGCGGGACGACATGCCCGGCGGCCTGCGGAGTTAGCGAGCGTACACTTGCCGCGTGACCGAACTGCGCCTGCGACCCGCCCGCACCTCCGACGTCCCCGCGATCAAGGAGCTGGTGGCCCCGCTGGCGCGGGCCGGGGTGCTGATCAACAAGGACACGGTCGCCTACTACGAGGGCATCCAGGAGTTCCTCGTCGCCGAGAGAGCCGACGACGCCCCGGGGCGCCTCGTCGGCTGCGGGGCCCTGCACGTGATGTGGGAGGACCTCGGCGAGGTCCGGACCCTGGCCACCTCCGACGCCTGGCGCGGGCGCGGCGTGGGGCGCGCCCTGCTGGCGGGGCTCATCGAGCGGGCCCGGGCGGTGGGGGTCTCCCGGGTGTTCTGCCTGACCTTCGAGGTGGACTTCTTCCGCCGGTACGGCTTCGAGGTGATGCCCAACCAGCAGCAGCTGGACCCGGACGTCTTCGCCGAACTGATGCGCTCCCACGACGAGGGCGTGGCCGAGTACCTCGACCTGGCCCGGGTGAAGCCGAACACGCTCGGCAACACCCGGATGATCCTCGAGCTCAGCCCGGAAGGCTGATCCCCGCGGGGCCGCGCACCGCCAGACCGTCCTGGATCAGCCCGTCCAGGGCGCGCCGGCGCTGCTCCTGCGGGGCGTCGAGGCCGTGCAGGGCGTCCAGGGCGCGCAGGGGCTCCGGGGCCAGCCCGGTGCCGGTCGCGACGTCGACCGGGCCGGTCAGGTGCGGCTCCGGCACGGGGTCGCGCCCGGCCCGCAGCACGGCCAGCACGGCGCCGCGGACCTGGCGGTCCGTGCCGTGCCAGCTCTGCCCCCGGGGGGCCTCCGCCGGCTCGGGGCGGCCCGCGGCGACCCACGCGCACGCGTGCCGGACGGGGCACTGCTCGCAGCGCGGCGAGCGGGCGGTGCAGACCACCGCGCCGAGCTCCATCACCGCCTGGTTCCAGCGCACGGCGAGGGCGTCGTCCTCCGGCATCAGCCGCTCGGCGAGCCGGGTCTCCGCGGCCGTCAGGGAGCGGGACGGCAGCGCCCGTCCCGAGACCACGCGGGCCTGCACGCGGCGGATGTTCGTGTCCACCACGACCTGCCGGTCCCCGAAGGCGAACACCGCGATCGCGGCGGCGGTGTAGGCGCCCACGCCGGGCAGGGCCAGCAGCTCGTCGTGCCCGGCCGGGACGCGCCCGCCGTGGCGCTCGGTGATCTCCACCGCGGCCGCGTGCAGGCGCAGGGCCCGCCGCGGATAGCCCAGCCGGCCCCAGGCGCGCACCGCATCGCCGGTGCTCGCTGCCGCGAGGTCGGCCGGGTGCGGCCAGCGCTGCAGCCAGGCCCGCCACACCGGCAGCACGCGCACCACGGGCGTCTGCTGGAGCATGAACTCGCTGACCATGACGCCCCACGGGGAGCAGTCCGGGTCCCGCCACGGAAGGTCCCGGGCGGCGACGTCGTACCAGCCGGTCACGGCGCGGTGCAGGTCCGGCAGGCCGGGGTCCACGGCGGGGGCGGGGGCGGGAACGGAGCTCATCGCACCCACTGTAGCCTTGGTGGCATGGCGCAGAAGGGCTCCGGGAGCACCCCCCACGGACGGTCGGGAAACGGTCACGACGACGACGGACGGGCTCCCCGCACCTCCGACCCGCGACGGGTGAGCCCCGCGGTCTACCGGCGCCGGCGGATCGTCGCCGCGGTCGCGGCGGGCGTGCTGCTGCTGCTCGTGGCCGTGGGGATGGGCTCGGCGGTCGTGGCCATGCTCGGCCCCGGCGAGCCGGAGGCCGCCCCCGCCCCGGCGGCGACCACCGCCGCCCCCACGGTCTCCCAGGAGCCCTTCGCCGACTTCACGCCGCGGCCCGACGAGAGCCCCTCCGCCTCCGCGTCGGCGAGCGCCACGGAGGGACCGGTCGAGGAGTGCGGGGCCGACCTGGCCGTGCGGGCGTCCACGGACCGGGAGAGCTACCCCGAGGGCGAGGAGCCCGTGCTGGTGCTCACCCTGGAGAACACGGGCGACGACCCCTGCACGGTCAACGCCGGCACCTCGCAGATGGTCTACGAGGTGAGCTCGGGCGCCGACACCGTCTTCGACAGCCGGCACTGCCAGGCCGGCTCCGAGGACGCCGAGCGCACCCTCGAACCGGGGCAGGAGGAGAGCGCCCGGCTGACGTGGAACCTCCAGCGCACCGCCGAGGGCTGCGCGGAGGCGGGCGGTGAGGCCCAGCCCGGGTACTACCGCCTGGCGGTCTCCCTGGGGGAGCGCAGGAGCGAGCCCGCGGCGTTCGTCCTGGAGTGAGCGGGCCGCACCCTGCTCACATGAAGCGTTCGAGCAGGCTGGTCTCGGCCATCCGCGAGAGCGACTCGCGGACCGTGCGGGCCCGCTGCTCGCCGATGCCCTCCACCGCCTTGAGGTCCTCGAGGTTGGCGGCCATCAGGGACTGCAGCCCGTCGAACTGGCGCACCAGGCGGTTGGCCACCGCCCGCGGCATGGACTTGATGCCCTCCAGCAGCCGGTAGCCGTGCGGGTGCAGGTCCGTCTCGAGGCTGCCCTGCGGCTCGATCAGCCCCACCGACACCGCGATCCGCTGGAGGTCGATGAGCTCCGCGGGGGTGAGCTCCGCGAGGCACTCCAGCCCCCGGTCGATGCCCTCCGCGGGAGTGTCGTCGGGCAGGTAGTCCCGCAGCACGACGTCGGGCCCCGGGCCCGTGCCCGCGGTCAGCTCCTCGAGCTGCAGGGCGATGAGCCGGCCGTCCACGCCCAGCTCGAGGACGTACCAGCCGATCTCGGAGGAGATCCGCCGCACCATCTCCATGCGCTGCAGGGTCAGCGCCACGTCCCGCACGGTCACGGAGGCCTCGATCTCCAGCGAGGAGAGGTTGCCGAGGACCTGCTCCATGCGGTTGCTGTAGTGCTCCAGCGTCTGCAGCGCCTGGTTGGCGCGGGCCATGATCGACTGGGAGCCCTCGATCGCGTAGCGGGTCTCGCCCACGTAGATGGTGATGACGCTCATCGACTGGCTCACCGAGATCACCGGGACCCCGGTCTCCTTGGCGGTGCGCTCCGCCGACCGGTGCCGGGTGCCGGACTCGCTGGTGTCGATCGAGGCGTCCGGCACGAGCTGCACCCCGGCCTTGAGGATGCGGGTGGCGTCCCGGTCGCAGACGATGGCGCCGTCCATCTTGGCCAGTTCCCGCAGCTTGGGCGCGGAGAAGTCGGTGTTGATGTCGAAGCCCCCGGAGCAGATCGCCTCCACGGACCGGTCGAAGCCCAGCACCAGCAGGCCACCGGTGCGGCCGCGCAGGATCCGTTCGAGACCGGTGCGCAGCTCGGTGCCCGGTGCGATGCGGGCCAGCGTCTTGCGCAGTGCGTTCTCAGGGGTCTTCGCCACGGTCACATCATACGGCCGCGGCGGTCTGCCGCTTCTGCCCGGAACCGGCGCCCGACCGGGGGAAGAGCAGCTCCATGGCCTCGGTGATCGTGGTCACCTCCCGCACGGTGAAGCCGGCCGGGACCGCGCCCGGTCCGGTCGAGCTGGCCGGCACCACCGCGTGGGTGAAGCCCAGCCGGGCGACCTCCTGGATGCGGCGGCCGATGCCCGGGACGGGCCGCACCTCACCGGCCAGCCCGACCTCCCCGAAGCACACGAGCCGCTGGGGGAGGGGCCGGTCCTGCGCGGCGGAGGCCAGGGCCATGGCCACGGCGAGATCGGTGGAGGGCTCGGTGAGCTTGACCCCGCCGACCGTGGAGACGTAGCAGTCCAGCCCGGCCAGGTTCACCCCCGCCCGGCGCTGCAGGACGGCGAGCAGCATCGCCACCCGGGAGGAGTCCAGGCCGGCCGTGGCACGCCGGGGCTGCGCGGTGGCGGAGCGGTCCAGCAGCGCCTGCACCTCGGCGAGGAGGGGCCGGCGGCCCTCGAGCGTGACGGTCAGGCACGTCCCGGAGACCGGCATGGCCGTGCGGGAGACGAACAGGCCCGAGGGGTCCTCGACGCTCGTGATCCCGGTCTCGGTGAGGTCGAAGCAGCCGACCTCGTCGGTGGGCCCGTAGCGGTTCTTCACCGCCCGCAGCAGCCGGATCCGGGAGTGCTTCTCGCCCTCGAACTGGCACACCACGTCCACGAGGTGCTCCAGCAGCCGCGGCCCGGCGATGGAGCCGTCCTTGGTCACGTGGCCGACGAGCAGGGTGGTCATGTTCCGCTTCTTGGCCGCGGCGATGAGGGAGGCGGCGACCTCGCGCACCTGCGTGACCCCGCCGGCTGACCCCTCGACCTCGGCGCTGGCCAGCGTCTGGACGGAGTCGACCACGAGCAGGCGGGGCGAGATCGTCTCGATGTGGCCCAGGGCCGTGGCGAGATCGGTCTCCGCGGTCAGGTAGAGGGTGGGGGCGACGGCGCCGATCCGGTCCGCGCGCAGCTTCACCTGCGCGGCGGACTCCTCGCCGGTGACGTAGAGGACGTCGCGGGTCCCCGCGCCGGCGCCCTCCGCGAAGCGGGCGGCGACGTCGAGCAGCAGCGTCGACTTCCCGACCCCCGGCTCCCCGGCCATCAGGACGACCGCCCCGGGCACGAGGCCGCCGCCGAGGACCCGGTCCAGCTCCGGCACGCCGGTGGGCGCGGAGGTCGCCACGGTGGCGTCGACCTGGGCGATGGGCCGGGCGGGCTCGGCGATGGAGCGTGCCGCCGTGGTGCGGGCCCTGTGCTCGCCGATCTCCTCGACCGTGCCCCACGCCTGGCACTCCCCGCACCGGCCCACCCACTTGGCCGTGCTCCAGCCGCACTCGGTGCAGCGGTAGGCGGGGGAGTTGCGGCGGGTGCGGGTGCTCATGGCGTCCAGGCTATCGGCCGCGGGGGACGGCCTAAGCGGACGGCCCCAGCGGGAGGCCTCAGCGGACGGCCCCAGCGAGAGACCTCAGCGGGCGGCCCCTGGGGCTCGGCCCCTGGCGCGCGGCCTGAGCGGACGTCCAGCGGGCGGCCCCGGCGCACGGCCGTCGGCGGAGGTTCTCCGCCGACGGCCGGAGCGCCGGTTCAGCCCAGGTCGAGGAAGGAGCGGAGCTCGGCGAAGGCCTCGGGCACCACGGAGTAGTGGGCCCACTTGCCGCGCTGCTCCCGGGTGACCAGCCCGGCGTCGACGAGCCTCTTCATGTGGTGGCTCACCGTGGGCTGGCTGATGTCCACCACCGCGGTCAGGTCGCACACGCAGACCGCACCGCAGCCCTGGGCCGCCACGTGCGAGAGCAGCCGCAGGCGGGTGGGGTCGGACAGGGCCTTGAGCCGGCCGGCGATCCGCTGGGCGTCGTCGGCGGTCATGGGCCCGCCCGAGAGCGAGCAGCACTCCGCGCCCGTCGTGCGGGGGGCGCACTGATCGGCGGCGGCCTGGAGGTCCGGTGCGAGAGTCATCCCCCCATCCTACATTGACGTGTGTCGATATGACCCTTAGGGTTTCCGATAGATCGTCGTCGATACGAAGGACCGAGCCGCCCATGAGCACCACCGCCACCGCCTCCGCCACCTCCCAGGGGGTGATGAAGGACCTGTCCTTCCTCGACCGCTGGCTGCCGGCCTGGATCGTCGCCGCCATGCTCGCCGGCCTGCTGCTCGGCCGGTTCGTCCCGGGCCTGGACACCGCCCTCGAGGCCGTGCGGATCGGCGAGGTGTCCCTGCCGATCGCGGTCGGGCTGCTGGTGATGATGTACCCGGTGCTCGCCAAGGTCCGCTACGACGAGACCCGCCGCGTGGCCGGCGACCGCCGCCTGATGGGCGCCTCCTTGGTGCTGAACTGGATCGTCGGGCCGGCGCTGATGTTCGCCCTGGCCTGGATCTTCCTGCCCGACCTGCCGGAGTACCGCACCGGGCTGATCATCGTGGGGCTGGCCCGGTGCATCGCGATGGTGCTGATCTGGAACGACCTGGCCTGCGGGGACCGGGAGGCCGCGGCGGTGCTGGTGGCGATCAACTCCGTCTTCCAGGTCATCGCCTTCGGCGCACTGGGCTGGTTCTACCTCCAGGTCCTGCCCTCCTGGCTGGGCCTGCCCACCACCTCGGCGGAGTTCTCCGTGTGGTCCATCGTCGTCTCCGTGCTGGTGTTCCTGGGCATCCCCCTGGTGGCCGGGTTCCTCACCCGCACCCTGGGCGAGAAGGCCAGGGGCCGCGACTGGTACGAGGGCACGTTCCTGCCGAAGCTGGGGCCCTGGGCCCTGTACGGCCTGCTGTTCACCATCGTGCTGCTGTTCGCCCTGCAGGGCGACGCGATCACCTCCAACCCCTGGGACGTGGTGCGGATCGCGTGGCCGCTGCTGGTCTACTTCTTCCTGATGTTCGGCATCGGCCTGCTCGCCTCCCGTGCCCTGGGGCTGGACTACGCGAAGTCCACCACCGTGGCCTTCACCGCGGCCGGCAACAACTTCGAGCTCGCCATCGCCGTGGCCATCGGCACCTTCGGGGTCACCTCCGGGCAGGCACTGGCCGGAGTGGTCGGCCCGCTCATCGAGGTGCCCGTGCTCGTCGCCCTGGTGTACGTCTCCCTGTGGGCCGGGCGGAAGCTCTTCCCCGGTGACCGCACCGTCCCCACCCGCTGACCCTGTGACGTCCGAGGAGTATCCGATGAGCACCGAGACCACCAAGCCCTCCGTTCTGTTCGTCTGCGCCAAGAACGGCGGCAAGTCCCAGATGGCCGCCGCCCTCATGGCCCACCACGCCGCAGGGGCCGTGGAGGTCCACTCCGCCGGCACCACGCCGGGGAGCAGGATCAACGCCCTCTCCGCCGAGGTCGTCGCCGAGGTGGGCGCCGACATGTCCCACGGCCACCCGAAGCCCATCGACCCCGACCTGCTGCGGTCCGCGGACCGGGTCGTGGTCCTGGGGGACGAGGCGAAGGTCGAGCCGCTCGAGGGCATGCACGGGAGCATCGAGACCTGGCACACCGACGAGCCCTCCACCCGCGGCATCGAGGGGACGGAGCGGATGCGCCTGGTCCGCGACGACATCGACACCCGGGTGCAGCAGCTGCTCACCGAGCTCACCGACGGCACGCCCGCCTGAACCATCCCCTCGCCTCCTTCCTCCTCCGACAGAACGGACGATCCCCATGACTGCTGAGACCACCGCGACGACCTCCGCCGAGACCACGGACAAGCCCTCCGTCCTGTTCGTCTGCGTGCACAACGCCGGGCGGTCCCAGATGGCCGCCGCCTACCTGGCCCACCTCTCCGGCGGGCGGATCGAGGTCCGGTCGGCCGGCTCCGCCCCGGCCGACGCGGTGAACCCGGCCGCCGTGGCGGCCATGGCCGAGGAGGGCATCGACATGAGCGCGCAGACCCCGAAGGTCCTCACCGACGAGGCGGTGCAGGACTCGGACGTGGTGATCACCATGGGCTGCGGGGACGCCTGCCCGTTCTACCCGGGCAAGCGCTACGAGGACTGGGAGCTGGAGGACCCGGCCGGCAAGGGCATGGAGGCCGTGCGCCCCATCCGCGACGAGATCAAGACCCGCATCCAGCAGCTGATCTCCGAGCTGCTGCCCACCGAGAACGAGAAGTGAGCGCGGGACCGTCATGAGTCCGGACACCACCACCGGCACCGCCACCGTTGCTGCGACGGACGCACTGATCATCATCGGCTCCGGCCCGGCCGGCTACACCGCCGCGATCTACGCCGCCCGCGCCGGACTGGCCCCGCGGGTGATCGCCGGGTCCGTCACCCGCGGGGGTGCGCTGATGAACACCACCGAGGTGGAGAACTTCCCCGGCTTCCCCGGCGGGATCCAGGGCCCGGAGCTCATGGCCGGGCTGAGCGAGCAGGCCGAGCGCTTCGGGGCGGTCATCGACGACGACGACGCCGCCACCGTCCGGCTGAAGGGCCACCTCAAGGAGGTCACCACCCTGGAGGGCAAGACCTACCGGGCCCCGGCGGTGATCGTGGCCACCGGCTCCGCCTACAAGGAACTCGGCCTGCCCGAGGAGAAGAAGCTCAGTGGCCACGGGGTGTCCTGGTGCGCGACCTGCGACGGGTTCTTCTTCCGCGACCAGCACGTCGTGGTGGTCGGCGGCGGGGACTCCGCCATGGAGGAGGCCCTCTTCCTCACCCGCTTCGCCGCCTCGGTGACCGTGGTCGTGCGCCGTGGCGTCCTGCGCGCCTCGCGGATCATGGCGCAGCGGGCCGCGGACAACGAGAAGATCCGCTTCGCCTGGAACAGCGCGGTCAGCACCATCCACGGTGACGACAGGGTTACCGGGGTGACCCTGACCGACACCGCCACCGGGGCCACCCGCGAACTGGCGGCCACCGGGGTGTTCGTGGCCATCGGGCACAGCCCGCGCACCGAGCTCGTGCAGGACCAGCTGGAGCTGGACGGTGAGGGATACATCGTCGTCGACTCGCCCACCACGGTCACGAGTCTGTCCGGGGTCTTCGCCTGCGGGGACGCGGTGGACCACCGCTACCGCCAGGCCATCACCGCCGCCGGCACCGGGTGCGCAGCCGCCCTGGACGCCGAACGCTACCTCGCCGCCCTGGAGGACGCCGACAGCATCGCCACCGCTCTCGTCGAGGAGACCACCCATGCCTGACAGCACCTCTGACATTCCGCAGCTGCCGGTGGTCGTGATCGGCGCCGGGCCCGTGGGCCTGGCCGCCGCCGCCCACCTGACCGAGCGCGGCCTCACCCCGCTGGTGCTGGAGGCCGGCGACCGGGTGGGGGCGGCGATCCGCGACTGGGGCCACACCCGGCTGTTCTCCCCGTGGCGCTACGACGTCGACGCCGCCGCCGCCCGCCTGCTGTCCGGCAGCGGCTGGACCGCCCCGGACCCCGAAGCGCTGCCCACCGGCGCCGAGCTGGTGGAGCAGTACCTGGAGCCCCTCGCGGCCGTCCTGGTGGGACGGATCCGCACCGGGGCGCGCGTGGTCGCCGTCTCCCGGGCGGGGATGGACAAGACCCGCACCGCGAACCGGTCCCGGACCCCGTTCCTGGTCCGCGTCCAGCACGCCGACGGCACGTGCACGGACGTCCGGGCGTCCGCGGTGATCGACGCCTCCGGCACCTGGCCGACGCCCAACCCGCTGGGCCGGGCCGGGCTGCCCGCCCCCGGCGAGGCCGAGGCCGTGGCCGCCCGGCGCGTCACCGCCCCGCTGCCCGACGTCACCGGCCGGGACCGGGACCGCTTCGCCGGCCGCCACGTGCTCGTCGTGGGGGCCGGGCACTCCGCGGCCAACACCCTGCTCGAGCTCGGCGCCCTCGCCGAGCAGGAACCGGGCACCCGGCTCTCCTGGGCGGTGCGCTCCGCCGACGTGACCCGGGTCTACGGCGGGGAGGACCGCGACGAGCTGGCCGCCCGCGGGGCCCTGGGCACCCGGCTGCGCCACCTGGTGGAGTCCGGGGTGATCGAGGTGCACACCTCCTGCACCATCACCGGTTTCAGCACGCACGACGACGGGCTGACCGTCCGGGCCGCCACCCCCGCCGGAGAGCAGCAGCTGGCCGTGGACCTGCTCGTGCCGGCCACCGGCTTCCGCCCCGACCTCGCCATGCTCGCCGAGCTGCGCCTGGACCTGGACCCGGCCGTCGACGCCCCGCGGCAGCTGGGGCCGCTGATCGACCCGGAGTTCCACTCCTGCGGGTCCGTGGCGCCGCACGGGGAGCGGATGCTGGCCCACCCCGAGGCCGGCTTCTACATCGTGGGCATGAAGTCCTACGGGCGCGCCCCCACCTTCCTCATGGCCACCGGATACGAGCAGGTCCGCTCCGTCGCCGCCGCCCTGGCCGGGGACCGGGAAGCCGCCGACGACGTGCAGCTGGTCCTGCCCGAGACCGGGGTGTGCTCCACCGATCTGGGGGGCTCGTGCGATGTGCCGGCCCCGCGGTCTGCCGACGACAGCGCCGCGGAACAGGGCTGCTGCGCCCCGCAGGCCGCCGAGGAGCCGGCCGGGGCCTGCTGCTCGACCCCGCAGCCGGTGTCCCTCGGACGCGCCCCGCTGCCCCTGCTGTCCTCGTCCTGCTGCTGACCGGTCCCGCCCGCACCGGCACCGGCCGGGGCCGTCGACACCCGGGCTCGGCGCTCCGGGGCCGGACCCGGCGGTGACGGGACGGGCGGGCTGCACCGGCCGGGGCGGCGCTCAGGCGCGGTCCCAGCCCTCCAGCCGGGGGAGCTGGGCGCGGGCCTCCTCGTGGGTCATGCCGGCCGCCTCGAGCAGGTCCACGACCATCGGCCGCATGTCCAGCACCAGGGTCTCGCCCTCCATGGTGCGCACCCCCATCTCGCGGGGGTGCAGCCGCCCGGCCACGTTCGCCAGCTCGTTGCGGGCCTGGCGCAGGTAGCTCTCCCGGGATCCGGGGGCGGCCACCGCCAGCGCGTTGCCCAGGGTGGTGACCGCGTCCGCGAGGTCGTCCAGGGCGTCGGTCAGGGCGGCCACGGCCTCGTCCGAGAGGGTCACGTGGTTGAGCACCGAGGCGAGCCGGCGGGTGAGCACCCGGGCGTTGCGCACGGCGAGGTCGAGATAGCGGATGGAGCGCCCGATGGTCTCGATCTCCGCGCGGCGGCCGCGGTAGAGCGGGGAGGCCGTCGCGATCTCCACGGCGGACTTCAGCCCGGAGGACACCGAGTCCACGAGCGGCTGGGTCTGGCGGGAGCGCACCAGGGCGTGCCAGGCGGCGGTGGCGTCGTAGTCCTCGACGGCGCGGCCGGCCTCCCGCAGCACCCCGGAGAACTCGTCGACCAGCGCCCGCAGGTCCTGGCGCGGCTGCCGCCGCGGGTCCGTGGGCACGAAGTAGGCCATGGCCAGGGCGCACACCCCGCCCACGATGGCGTCGGTGGAGCGGGCGAACACGCCGTCCTGGGAGGGCGGGAGCAGGACCACCAGCACGGACTGCAGGCCCATCTGCGTGGTGAACAGCGTGCCGTTGTCCAGGAAGCGGGCGAGCAGGATCGAGGTCATGAGCACCACCGCGGCCTGCCACACCCCGGCGCCCAGGACGTGGATCAGCGTGTCCCCCACGGCGATGCCGAGGGTGCAGCCGATCGAGACCTCGAGCACACGCCGGTAGCGCAGTCCGTCCTTGGCGAAGCCCAGGGCCACGAGGGCCGCGGTGGCCGCGAAGATCGGTCCGGAGTGGCCCAGGAGCCGCTCGGCGATCACGTAGGCCCCGACGCTCGCGACCGTGATCTGGAAGCTCTGGAGCAGCCCCGTGCGGACCCGCGTCAGGCCGACCCGGGTGCGGCTGCGCACCGCACGGGCCGCGGCTCGCGCACGGTCGCCTGGCTGCATGGGCCCATCCTAGGGGAGCGGCCGGGGCGCCCGGACCGGTCCGGCGGGCGCGCCCGGGGGCCGCGGCCGTGCTGTGAGATCCGCTACTCCTCCGGCCTCCCGGGGCCGGTGTTCACCCTCCGTTCACCTTGCCGGGCCAATCTGGCCACCTGCGCTCCCTAGGGTCTCTCGGTGAGAGGTCCGCGGGACGACCGCAGATCCACCTCTTGCACGGCCCCGGAGCTCTTCCGGCGCCACGTTGGACATGGGCCCCGCGACGGGCCACGACTGTGATTTGAGGGGCATTCAGTGAAGGCATCCCACCTCGGCCGTTCCGCGGCCGTCCTGGCCATCGGCACGCTCGCGCTCACCGCGTGCGGTTCGGACAACGCCACGGGCGGAGCAACGGGCTCCGGCGAGTCCTCGGCGGCCGGCGCCGGCGTCTCCGGCACGCTCACCGGCATCGGCGCGTCCTCCCAGCAGGCCGCGATGACCGCCTGGCAGAACGGCTTCCAGGAGGCCAACCCCGAGGCCCAGGTCCAGTACTCCCCGGACGGCTCCGGCGCGGGGCGCGAGGCCTTCACCGCCGGCGGCGCGGACTTCGCCGGCACCGACGCCTACCTCGACGAGGAGGAGTACGAGGCGTCCAAGGAGGTCTGCGGGCCCGACGGCGGCTTCCACGTCCCCGCCTACATCTCCCCGATCGCCGTGGCCTTCAACCTGCCCGGTGTGGACACCGTGAACATGGACGGCGAGACCATCGCGCAGGTCTTCACCGGGGAGATCAGCACCTGGAACGACCCGGCGATCGCCGAGCAGAACCCGGACGCCGACCTGCCGGACACCCCGATCACCGTGGTGCACCGCAACGACGAGTCCGGCACCACCGAGAACTTCCAGGAGTACCTGGCCGCGGCCGCCCCCGAGGTGTGGACCGAGGAGGTCTCCGGCAACTGGCCCTCCCAGTGGGCCGCCGAGAACAACAAGGGCACCGCCGGCGTGGTCCAGTCCACGGGCGCCACCGAGGGCGCGATCACCTACGCCGACGCCTCCGCCGTCGGGGACCTCGGCACCGTGGCCGTGGGCGTGGGCGAGGAGTACGTCCCGTACTCCGCCGAGGCCGCCTCCGCCGCCGTCGAGTCCTCGACCCCGGTCGAGGGCCGGGCCGAGTACGACATGGCGATGGACCTCGAGCGCGACACCACCGCCTCCGGCGCCTACCCGATCGTGCTCGTGTCCTACCACCTGTACTGCTCGCAGTACGATTCTCAGGAGACCGCCGACCTCGCCAAGGCGTTCGGCTCGTACGTCATCAGCGAGGAGGGGCAGCAGGCCGCGGCCGACGCCGCCGGCTCGGCCCCGATGTCCGAGAACCTGCGCACCTCCGCGCAGGAGGCGATCGACCAGATCACGGTCGCCGGCTGATCCAGCTCTGCTGGTCCCGTTCGGCGCGGGTCCGGGCCCGTGCGGCTCGTGCTCGCGCCGAACGGGACATTTGTGTGTGAGGCGCCTCCCGCGTGAGGAGCGTCACCGGACCCAGGCGCCGGGGCACCACCCCGTCCCGGCGCGACCCGTGTCAGGCAATCGAAGGGGCACCCGACATGTCCACCACCGTCACCGCCAGGAAGACCGCCTCCGGCGGCAGGGCCGGCGACTCGATCTTCTCCGGGCTCAGCCTCGGGGCCGGCGTGCTGATCCTCGCGGTCCTCGCCGCCGTGGCCCTGTTCCTGTTCCTGCAGGCGCTGCCCACCTTCCAGGCGTCCGCCGAGGACATCTCCGGCGGCGCCGGCTTCTGGTCCTACATCTGGCCCATGGTGATCGGCACCGTGGTGGCCGCCGTCATCGCCCTGGTGATCGCGACCCCGATCGGGGTGCTGGTGGCGCTCTACATCTCCCACTACGCGCCGGCGCGGATCGCCAAGCCCGTGGGCTACGTCATCGACCTGCTCGCGGCGATCCCCTCGGTGATCTACGGGGCCTGGGGCACCACGGTGCTCGCCTCGTCGATGGTGCCCTTCTACGCCTGGCTCTCCGGGAGCCTGGGGTTCATCCCCTTCTTCGCCGGCCCGCCCTCCCAGACCGGCAAGACGATGCTGACGGCCGGGGTGGTGCTGGCCATCATGATCCTGCCGATCATCACGGCGATGTCGCGCGAGCTGTTCGTCCAGACGCCGAAGCTGCACGAGGAGGCCGCGCTGGCCCTCGGGGCCACCCGGTGGGAGATGATCCGGATGACGGTGCTCCCGTTCGCCCGTCCGGGCATCGTCTCGGCGGTGATGCTCGCGCTGGGCCGGGCCCTCGGGGAGACCATGGCGGTGGCCCTGGTGCTCTCCAGCGGCCCGCTCACCGCGTCGCTGATCCAGTCCGGCAACCAGACCATCGCGGCCGAGATCGCCCTGAACTTCCCGGAGGCCTACGGCCTGCGGCTGTCCGAGCTCATCGCGGCCGGCCTGATCCTGTTCGTGATCACCCTGGTCGTGAACATGATCGCCCGCGCCATCGTCGCCCGCTACAAGGAATTCTCGGGAGCCAACTGATGTTCAACACAGCCCTCCGCAACTCCGCTCCCGCGCGCCCGTCCTCCCCGCGCCGGTCGATGCTCACCCGCAACCAGAAGCCCGGCTGGCTGGTGCCCGCCATCGGTGCGGCCGCCGTGGTGGTGGGCGCGGCCCTCGCGGCGCTGCTCGGCTTCTCCGTGGCCCTGTGGGCCGTCCTGGCCGCCGTCGTGTTCCTGATCGCCGCGCCGATCGCCGTGACGGCGGTCGAGGGCCGGCGCAACGGCGCGGACTCCCTGGTGACCTACCTCGTCTACACGGCCTTCGTGCTGGCCGTGATCCCGCTGATCTCCGTGGTCTGGACGGTGCTGGCCAACGGGCTGCCCGGTCTGACCTCGAACCTGCTGCTGACCTCCATGAACGGTGTCACCGGCGCCACGGACAACGCCGCCGCCGCGGGTGAGAGCCCGGTGCTGGGCGGGGCGTACCACGCCATCGTCGGCACGGTCTCGATCACCTTCTGGGCCACCCTGCTGTCGGTGCCGATCGGGCTGCTGACGGCCATCTACCTGGTGGAGTACTCGAAGGGCGGGTGGCTGGGACGCGGCATCACGTTCTTCGTCGACGTCATGACCGGCATCCCCTCCATCGTGGCGGGCCTGTTCGCCGCGGCCCTGTTCGGCCTGCTCTTCGGCCCGTCCACCCGCTTCGGCTTCGTCGCGGCGGTGGCCCTGACCGTGCTCATGATCCCCACGGTGGTGAAGAACACCGAGGAGATGCTGAAGATCGTCCCCAACGAGCTGCGCGAGGCGGCCTACGCCCTGGGCGTGCGCAAGTGGCGGACCATCCTGAAGGTCGTCATCCCCACCGCGATCTCCGGCATCGCCTCCGGGGTGACGCTGGCGATCGCCCGCGTGATCGGCGAGACGGCACCCCTGCTGGTGACCGCCGGCTTCGCCACGGCGATCAACTGGAACGCCTTCTCGGGCTGGATGACCACCCTGCCCACGTTCATCTACTACCAGATCATGACCCCGACGTCCCCCACGAGCCCGGACCCCTCGCAGCAGCGGGCGTGGGCGGCGGCGCTGATCCTGATCCTGATCGTGATGCTGCTCAACCTCGTGGCCCGTCTCGTCGCCCGGGCGTTCGCGCCCAAGACCGCCGGCCGCTGAGCCGGGCTCCCGCACGCACCCGCACCTCCGCACACACCTCTGCGAAGAAAAGAGCAAGGAACACACCATGTCCAAGCGAATCGACGTCGACCACCTGAACGTCTACTACGGCGACTTCCTGGCCGTGGAGGACGTGAGCATGGGGATCGACGCCCGCTCGGTGACCGCGTTCATCGGTCCGTCCGGCTGCGGCAAGTCGACCTTCCTGCGCACCCTCAACCGCATGCACGAGGTGATCCCCGGTGCCCGCGCCGAGGGCCAGGTGCTCCTCGACGGCGACGACCTCTACGGCCCCGGCGTGGACCCGGTCGTGGTGCGCTCCATGATCGGCATGGTCTTCCAGCGCCCGAACCCGTTCCCCACCATGTCCATCCGGGACAACGTGCTCGCGGGCGTGAAGCTGAACAGCAAGCGCATCTCCCGCGGGGACGCCGACGCCCTGGTGGAGAGCTCCCTGCAGGGCGCGAACCTGTGGAACGAGGTCAAGGACCGCCTGGACAGGCCGGGATCCAGCCTCTCCGGCGGCCAGCAGCAGCGTCTGTGCATCGCCCGGGCGATCGCGGTGAAGCCGGAGGTGATCCTCATGGACGAGCCCGCGTCGGCGCTGGACCCGATCTCCACCCTGGCCATCGAGGACCTGATCAACGAGCTCAAGCAGGACTACACCGTGGTGATCGTGACCCACAACATGCAGCAGGCCTCCCGCATCTCGGACCGGACGGCGTTCTTCAACATCCAGGGCACGGGCAAGCCCGGCAAGCTCATCGAGTACGGCCCCACCTCGGAGATCTTCTCGAACCCGAGGCAGCAGCAGACCGAGGACTACGTCTCCGGCCGCTTCGGCTGAGCCGCCGCGCCGACGACGACGGGCGCCGCCCCCACCGGGGGGAGGCGCCCGTCGTCGTGCGTGCCGGCGGGCGTGGGCGCCGGCACGGCCGCGCGCGGGAGCGCTACAGCAGGGGCGAGAGCGCCAGCAGCAGCGTCGCCGAGACGAACCCGCAGACCGGGACGGTCACGACCCAGACGAGGATCACCCGCCGCACCACGCGGACGTTGACCGTGTGGAAGCGCTGCTGACGCCCGGCCCCGAGGATCGCCGCGGCGGTCGTCTGGGAGGTCGACATCGACACCGGGATGAGCGTTCCGCCCAGGAACAGCAGGGATCCCGCCACGCCCTGGGCCACGGCGCCGCGGAAGGGGTCGATCGTGATCATCCGGGAGGAGAGCGTGTAGGCGATCCGCCAGGCCCCGAACAGGGTCCCCACGGCCAGCCCCGCCGCGACGACGACCAGGATCCACGGCTCGGGGGTCCGGACCGAGACGGGCAGGCCCGCGCACAGCAGCAGCGTGGTGAACACCCACACGGCCCGCCGCCCGTGGGTGAGGCCGTGGCCGAAGGCGATGGCCGCGGCACCGGTGGCCTGGGCCACCTGGGAGCGGAAGGTGGTGGTCGAGGGCTCGGAGTGGCGCAGCAGGTGCAGCAGCGGGACCACCAGCGCCCAGGCCAGCCCGTAGGCCAGCAGGGGGGCCACCAGGAGCGGGACGGCGA